>JAKSCC010000216.1 GCA_022360815.1 Desulfobacterales bacterium | reverse complement strand
TTTCAATCCGGCAAAATGGATGACGGAATCAATTGAATAAGAGGAAAAAACCTTTTCAAGAAAGGATTCATCCAGAATACCTCCCTTACCAAAGAGTCAGATGATGAATTGTTTAAGTTGTCTACCACACCCACATCCCCCCTTCTCAAGAAGCAAGCAGATCGTCTGAGAGCCAGTATAATAAGCACCACCCGTCATTAGGGCCTGTCTCCAAAATTTCAACCGAATAAGGGACGAAGCGAGCTGCACAAACGATAAGTATGGAGATGAGAGCTTGTTATACCGAGTTGTAATTCGTCTATGCTACTTAAGTTTATTGAAAAAATATTCAACTTTATGTCGTTCCTTGTATGGGTGGCGACCCCATAGACGCTGGTCATTTCGGTTTCGCTTAGGAAGGATAACAGCTTCCGAGCCATTCTCAGCACATCGAGATAGGATATCGTTAGTATCATATGCCTTGTTGGCTAAGAAAAAGGTCGAAAAGGGGTTTGATATCATTTTCACAGCAGGAACGCTGTCGTGAATTTGTCCACCGGACAACTTCAGCTGAATAGGAAGCCCAAGGGCATCAACTATGGCATGAATTTTTGTTGTAAATCCACCTCTTGGTCGGCCGAGCTCTTGATATTGTTGCCCCCTTTTGCACCAGCTGCGTGCTGATGTGTTCGAACGGCAGTGCTATCAATCATGTCGTACTCATCATCAGGGGATATAGATACCTTACCAAAATTTGTACCCATATCCCTTTCTCGGACCATCGAGAAAACCGGGTGTATACTGATTTCCAAGAGCCATAATATTCAGGTAAATCCCGCCAGGGTGAACCTGTTCGCATTATCCATATTATGGCGTTTAACATGGTTCGGTTGCATTTTGCTGGACGCCCACGCCTTCCTCTTTGTGGGGGAAGAATAGGTTTAATTGATAGCCACTCAGATTCGGTTAATTCCATACGTCTATTCATGATATTAGGAACTAATCTATTAATGAAAAATCAACAGGAGCTAATTTGAAGACAGGTCATAGAACAGCCATACACCGCCCCTTAATTCTTCACATTAAAAATGCTCATTATTCAGTTAGCATCACCCAAAATCGTCTGATGATCCTCAACACACCATCTCGGCATCTTTTTTTGAAACGATACATTGGAGACAAAAAAAATTTTGACTGCTCTTTTTTAAGGGCTTCAAGAAGAAGTTCCAACTCACAAAACTGACCTGTTTTAGGATGAACATATCTTGGATAAAGAAGTAAAACACTTGCTACAAGCTCATCTATCGTCAATAGTCTTCTACGGCGTTTACACACTTGTTTATCCACAGTAAGCCCCCACCCTGAGTAAAAAGGCAAACCATACGTAAAAACTTTTTTTCCCCGAAGAAGAGCATCAAACCCGCATAATGAAGTAATGGTATGAACTTCATCAGCTACGGAAATACAGCTATCTATACTAAAATTCGTTACAACTTTATCGCACATTGACATCAATACCGAACCATTAATGGTGCCTTTTCGATTTCCTGCCACTACATCTGGATGCGGCTTATAGATAAGGTAGGCATCAGGATTTTCATCTCTCACTCTTTGAAGCAAGGACCGATTGGTTATGCCGAACCCACCAAAACGCATTGAGGCATCATTTTCAACCTGCCCTGGAACCAGAATCACTTTTTCATACTTTGATAGATCAATATCGATTGTTCCATGCCGAAACCCATTGTACTTTGAAAAACGTAACTTGCAAATCTGATTTCTCACCTCATTTGCTCTTTCGAGAAGGCCAGGAACCTTTTCAAAGTCAGTGGTCGACAGGATATGTTCTAAGTCGCTCTCATTTGTGGGATCAAAATAAATTCCACGAGAATCCACGACCAAAGAATAAGGCTGGGTCAAATCAGACCCCAAAGAGATAGAGCGCACAAACCCATCTTCTACTCGATTTATTTGAATCGCCTGCGATGACGCAAACGCCTCAACTTTAGGAAATGCCACCCGGCCCCAGATGCAGATAGAGCTGTTTTGATTCAGCCCTCTTTTTTTTGCATGCTCCAGAGAACGGCAAAAAAGTATCTTATTTTTCTGATATGAATGAAAAAAAGATCGGATATAGGCTCTTTTCCATCCTGAAAAGCCGAAGCAAAAAATTGTTCCGGCATTTCTTCTACTGATATTTCTGTATTTGCGAAGGGTATACAGAGTCTCCATGATGTCGCTTTTTTTGCCCGTATAAGGATTAAAGTAGTGTGTATAACAAATATAGGCAGCTGCAAAAATCTCTTCCACAGATCGTTTTTTGGTACGCCGTTCACACGCTACCCGGTCGTCGGTCACCCCCCACCCTGCATAGAAGGGCATTCCGAAGCAGACCACCTCTTTGCCGAGCAGAAGGGCCTCAAACCCCATCTGGGATGTTTTGGTGTAGACCTTGTCAAAGTGCTTTAAAAGTGAAACCGGGTTCACATCTTCACTGATAATGGTGCAAAACGCTTTTGCTTTCCGGGTATTAAGTTCTGATTTTTTCTTTCCTGCCAGAACATCCGGGTGAATTTTTAAACAAATCTCTGCTCCGGGATTCTCATTTCTGGCAGCGTGCAAAATTTCATCGGTGGAAACGCCTCCTGCAAGACCGGTCCGTATGGATTGGTCCCCCAGGGTCTGTGCCACCACGAGGACACGCTTACGCCCTGAAACAGAAATCGCCCCGGGCTCTATGTCTGGGGCAGCGTTGTATTTTGAAATGTGGTGCTCTCTGATCTCACGAATCGCTTTGCGCGTAGTCTCCATGAGGGCCCCGTCTTCCTGAAAATCGGAGGATTCTAGCATCTCTTCAAGATCAGAGGAACGCGTGGCATCGTAATAGATTCCACGCGAATCGAACACAATGGAAAAGAGAGGAGAGCCACTGACACCAAGACCCACCGAGCGGAGGAAGCCGTCCTCCGCACTGATGTAGGGGAGGTTGTGCTTGGCAGCATACACGCGGACTTTCTTGGTGTTGGGTTTGGTACCCCAGCCGAGGATGCAGGAGAGCCTTAATGGGTCTTTTATCTCCGAAATTAGAATTGGCCGAGTTTCATTCGCCGTATTGAGAATGGGATGGGCGAGAAGACCTCTTGAGGCCACTCCAATCCTGCACTCAGGGCGCAGGAGCGGGAAAGAAGTTTTCATACCTTTCACCATGACGCTATTCTGGACGCCTTCTGCATACTGCGCTTACTGTAGTGGTCAATAAAAAACGGACACCAAAGCTAAGCTACAAACTGATATGTTGGCATCTCGAAGGTTGCTGGGCTAACGCCGCCCGAAAGTGAAGTGGTACACATTTAGCGGACACCTTGCTAAGACATACAAAACTTAAAGCGAGGTACCCATGAATAAGCCCACATCAAGAAAGAAATATCCTGAAGAATTTAAAAACGATGCTATTAATCTTGTCAAAACAGCCGGCTATAGTCGAGCCGAGGCCGCGAGGCGTCTTGATATAAGTGCG
>JAKSCC010000057.1 GCA_022360815.1 Desulfobacterales bacterium | reverse complement strand
CTCTTCTTCAGAGTCGAAGTCGGCAAGCTGCTTGTTCATGGTCTGGTCGATCTCAAGGAAAGGCACAACGAGGGTACCCATCTGGGCGCCGTCCACGATGGGAGCCTTGGCGCCGGCAAGAATGGAGACGCCGCGCTGCTTACCAACTTTGAGAGCCTTGGGCATCACGTTGATGCAGTGCATGCAGCGGGTACACTCTTTGTCGTTGATCTTGAGCTCACCGTTTTCATAAGCCATGCACTCGGTGGGGCAGAGATCAACAACTTCAGCCTGAATATCAAAGGGACCCCAATCACGGCCCTTGTGAGAACCGGCGTTGGCGGGGTTGGCGCCGTCAACATACTTGGCAACTTCAGCCTGATCCACCTGAATCTGGTCTTTCCAGGTTCCGATAAAGGAGAGGTCAGAACGTGCCATGGAGGCTACGCAGCCGTTGGGGCAACCGTCAAACTTGAACTTGAACTTGTAAGGGAATGCGGGACGATGCAGCTCGTCCTGGTACATCATGGTCAGGAAGTAGCAGAGCTCCTGAGTGTCGTAGCAGGCATATTCACAGCGGGACTGACCCAAGCAGTCCGCAGGGGTACGCAGGTTGGACCCGGAACCGCCGAGGTCCTGATCCATCTCGTGGGTCAGGGTGTAGAAGATCTCTTCCAGCTGGGGAGTGGTGGTACCGAGAAGAACGATGTCACCGGTGGAACCGTGCATGTTGGTGAGACCGGAACCACGGAACTGCCAGAGATCCATCAGCTTGCGAAGATAATCGGTGGTGTAGTACTTGCCGCCAGGCTGAGCCACACGAACGGTGTGGAATGCCGCAACACCAGGGAACTCTTCGGGCTTGTCGCTGTAACGACCGATGATACCGCCGCCGTAACCGAAAACACCGACGATGCCGCCGTGCTTCCAGTGGGTGGTCCCATCTTTGTAAGAGAGTTCAAGAAGACCGAGAAGATCGTCACACACCTCAGCAGGAACCTGGAACTCAATGCCTGCTTCGTTTTTAGCTCTGACTTCAGCTTCCTGCTTGATGTCGGACACAAAGCTTGGCCACGGACCGGATTCCAGCTCGTCCAACAAAGGGGTTTCATGCTTTGCCATTGCCTTACCTCCATTGAATAAATAATTTTAACTCAACAAGACGAAATCAAATTCTTTCAACCTGATTTTGGCTGCCAAGTCACTCAAACCTTAAACCACATAAAATAACAGCCAAGAAGCGCAATCCTAGCTGCTATTGTCTATGCAATTTCTATATACAAAAACTACAATGACCCTATTATCAAACTCCATGGTATAAAGTTATTGTATTTTCTTGTCAATAAAAAAGCTTTTTGCTGTGGTTATTAAGGATTTACACTTCATCTTCCCTTCTATTTCATAACAGAGTAACACTCTTTTTTCAGTATCGGGTTATCCATTATTAAGGGATTAATATCAGTGCATATATAGAACGAGAATAAGTCAACAGGCATAAAAACGAAATATACCTGTAAATAACACCTTTCAGCCCTTATCCCATCACGCCAAAATCAATTATTTTTTATTTACTTTACGCTATAAAAATAAGCTAATAGCTTAATTATTAAACCGATACCTTCCAATCACAACGTGGTGAGTCATGAAATATCGCGACCAAAGCCAAATAAAAATAACTAGCTTTATTCAATCCAAATGATGTTTTGGATAAGTATTTTTTCAACTCCAAGCAAGGAAAGCACCCCCATATAAACAATGATCTTGTTTTTAACCGAACAAAACTACCCCGCCCTTTGGCTTGGAGTAACTCGGTTATCCCCTCGTCACAAAGTCGCTATTTCGGCAGCCACCTCTTCAACATGAAGGCTAAAATGTTTCTTCAACGTTTCCATTTCAGAGGCTTCCGGATTTAAAGAATTCACCACAAAGGCCGCGCATCCCATCAAATCTTCGGTATCTTGCTTTTTAAAATAGAGCCTTACCCACTCACCAAACTCCCCTTCAAAAGGCCCAACATCTTTTCTCCCTTTGAGCCCCTTTAAAAAACCATTCAAAGTGGCCTGCACCACCGCCCCTTCGATCCACGCCACCTCACCGATACCATCGCATCGGTCAAGCCTGTTTCGAAAAGAGAGAAGCATAAAAAAGAGTAGCGCCGCTTCGAGGTAGTCCTCCGGGTCTTTCTCATCAACATCAGCGATGGCCGTATATTGACGCACCGTAATCAGCTTAATATCCAAATCGTCCCTATCAAGGGAGAGCACGAAATCGCCAGCGGCATGATGCCAGGGCTGTACCGCCTCAAAGGTCTTGGGATTGTAGAGCCGCGTCAGTATCTCAGCGCTCTTTTTATATATATTAAGCGCCTTACTCTCTGTTAAAAAAACATGATGGGGCTCTGCCCACACCACCACCTCCCCCCTGCCGGTCTGGCGGGTTTGGTGAAATTCCCAATACCCCTCAAACCACTGCCCCACCATCACGGCCAGATGGTGCCCCCCCGACGAGACCTCCTCAAGAAGATACATCTCCGGTAGGGCTTCACTTCGCTGACAAAGCATGTCAAAGAGTTGAAATTCATTTTTAATACAGGCAACCGCTTTTTCCTTTACCGCAAGGTTGATAACAAAACAGAGGTCCTTTCCTGAGGAGAGGGAAACAACCATCTTGGCTGGATGGTAAAAGTGGCCATGCTTTAATATGGATATTGAAAGATGCGTCACCTCTGCATCTGAATGGCCTGATTTTTGTAGAAGCCTTTCAAGGAAGCCGGCTCCTTTTCCAAAAAGCGCTTCCATGGCCCCCACATAATCGCCATAGGTTGCTGGGGCATCTTCATAATTTCGATCTGCGGGAAGAGGTGTTTTTAAAACAACCTCATCGATCATCCCATCACAGCTGTGACCAGGGAGCACCCATTTAATCTTCATCGCAACCTCCTAAAAACCATGGATAAAAGAACATCCAAATAAGATAACCGTGTAAATACCAACCGTTGCTCGCAACACCCACAACACCACTAAAAAAGCTGAGACCTTTTATTGCACACACTATGGTGTGGAGTAACTTTTTGCGGAGCCATCAAATAAAGAAGCCCCCCTGCAGCGCCGTGCAGGGGGGCTTTTTAATAAAAAAACTGTATTTAGACTCGGTGGGGTTCCACCTCTTTTAAGAGCTCTTCTGGGACAGCATAACCAAGCTCAACCGCTTTATCAAAAGCCTGAATGGCCTGGTCATACTCCCCTTTTTCAAGGTGGGCAATACCAAGGTTGTTGTAAGGGACAGGAAAATCAGGCTGGATAGAGATCGCCTTTTCACAGGTTTTGATCGCCTCTTCCACAAGGCCTTTCATCAAATAGGCATTGGCAAGAGTTGCCCAGGCCTGCACAAATTTTGAGTTGTGCACCACAGCCTTTTGAAGGTTTTTAATCGCCTCTTCCACATTGCCGCGCTGAAGCTCCAGAAAACCAATATTTCCATATCCGATAGAGAAGCCAGCCCGAGATTTGGTCGCCATCTTATTGTAGTAAAGGCATCCATCCACATCTTCCCGCTGAAGGGCAATACTTCCCAGCATCACATACGCTTCAGCCAAAGTGGGGCTGCAGCCCACAGCTTCATTTAACGCCTCTTCGGCCTCATCGTATTTTTTAAGCCCCATCAAGGCGACTGCAAGGTTATAATGGCTTGTTCCACACTCTGGATTACCGGCAATAGCCTCCCTGAGCTGTGCGATACGCTCCTGCGCATTTTTTGGCTTATTCATATCTACCCTCATTTATCCCTGAACCAAAGATGATGGCAACGCTAAAAGATCACCATCCTTATATATAGAGAACGCACATAAAAAGAGGCGACCTTGATTAAAAGAAACCAAAAACTATAACGCAGATAGTCCGTTGTCAAATATATTTAAGACAAACACCTGTTTTCAAACAGATGATGTTCCAAAGCACTTCAACAGAAAACCAAACATAGTAGGCTATCAAGGGTTTTCACACCTTAAGTATTGACACCCTTCACATATTTTTTATATTTTTCCAAGGTTTGGATCATACGTAATCCTTTTCCCACCCTATTTTATTCACGAGCCGTAAACAAGGCGAACCAGAGGTAAGACAATGAAAAACGGTTGCTATACAGCACTGGTCACCCCCTTTCGGAATGATCTTGTGGATTACGATGGCTTGGAGAAGCTGTGCCAGTTTCAGATTGAAAATGGTATCACAGGTATCCTGGCGGTCGGAACCACCGGCGAGAGCCCCACTCTCGCCTGGGATGAACACAACAGCCTCATCGAGACCATTGCCAAACAGACCAAGGGTAAATGCTTCTGTATCGCCGGAACTGGGAGCAACAACACCAATGAGGCACTCTCGGCCACCCGCCACGCATCAGAAGCGGGTGTGGATGCCGTGCTTCTTGTGGACCCTTATTACAACGGCCCAAGCTCCCTGGAAATTCGAAAAGAGTACATCACCCCGGTTGCAAAAACCTTCCCAAATATGGTGGTTATCCCCTATATCATCCCAGGAAGAAGCGGCACCCAAATGCTTCCGGAAGATATCGCCATCTTATCCAAAGAGTATCCAAATGTTTCAGCCGTTAAAGAGGCCACAGGAAACATCGAAAACATGCGGCGCACTCGAAAGGTGTGTGGACCCGATTTTACCATCTTTTCAGGGGATGACGCCCTGGTGGTCGATATGATGACAGACCCTGAAATTTCAGCATCTGGCGTGATCTCTGTGGCTTCCAATATTGTTCCAGGCCCTATCACCCAATTGGTAAACCTTATTTCTGAAGGAAAAATTGAAGAAGCCCAAACCCTTCATAGCGCGCTGAAACCTCTTTTCAAACTCACCAGCGTGGTGACCATGGAAGAGACACCTTTTGGCCCTGTAAAATGCCTGGCAAGAAACCCCTTGGCCATTAAAACCGCCATGGAAATTATGGGAATGCCCTCAGGAAACTGTCGCAAACCCCTGGGACGCATGACACCGAAAGGTCTTGCTGTGGTGATTGGCTACCTTAAAGAGGTGATGGATAACCATCCCGAACTTCTGGCACCTGTGGAGTCTTTCTTTAACGTGGATATCCGTGCCCGCATTGAAGATGAAGCCATATTAAAGCCTCTTGTCTACGACGAAGCCGATCTCTACTAACCCCGCTTTGCAGTGACAGGAAAATTCACAAAAAAAAGCCTCTCTTTAAACCGAGAGGCTTTTTTTATACACGAAAAGTTTTCAACAATTTCCTCTTTAGAGAGGATTAAATAAGATTTCATCGGAAAACAATCGCATATTTTTGATAGATTTGGCCTTTTTCGTTTCGATAAAAGGCTCTTTTATTGATTTTTAGGATTAAACCTTCTAATTTCATCTTTCTTTAGAAAGAAAACATCCTTCAACCATTCAAAACCAAACTCCAGAAGCGCTATTTCATTCTCTTTAATATTGGATACCGTGGCATCATCCACATCAAACTTGGTAAGAAAAGGGCTTTCAAAGACAAAACGTTTAAATGCATCAATATTGTAGCAGACCATAAAGAACATCTCTTTGGCCTTGGGGGTCCACTGCATATTGGGAGGAAAGCTTCTCTTGCGCACAATCAGGTCGGCCCAACCCGAGTTGATCTCATCGTGACGATCCACGCCCTGATCTTTTCGCCACTCTTCCACTGTCCACTTCTTGGACTCTTCAAATCCTTTGCAATGGGGCTCATTTACAAAAAAGAAGAAATCCTTGTCATCGTCTCCCCCCTCTTCGCCATGACTGAGATTCCCAACTCCCAGAGGATAGTAACGACAGGTCGTGGGGCGATCTTCGTAGACAAGACACCCTTCGTCCCGAACAAAAGGGCAAGATCGAATCTCATCATCGAGAAGTTTTAAGGTTACCACCGGAAGATCTGTTTTTTCATAGAGCTGAGGTTCGGTATAGATGGCAAGAAACTCTTCGGAAGAGAGTTCCAGTCTGTTCTTGAGGCGAATGACATCATAAGGGGTCAGCACGATATCGATTCCGCGACAACACTTTGTAAAACAGCTCACGCCTTTGTGGCACTCAAACTGAAACCCTGTGTCTCGCCCCATACGAATCGGCACGATATCTGCTTTTGCTTCAGACTCACTCATATCCTATCTCCTTAATCCTTCTTATGTTTCAACACTTCCCAAGTTGAGTAACATAATAATTTCACTTCAATTTTACAATAAAAATGTAGCGGATAGCCTTGATTTCAGACGCAATTCACCGTATATCAAGACAATCGTATACGTCCCTTTTTACTAAACCAAGAAGGGTATAGCCATTCACCACTATTTTTCAGGTTTGTATGTCTCGTAAAATCAGAAAAGCGATCTTTCCTGTTGCCGGTTTGGGCACACGATTTCTCCCCGCCACCAAAGCGCTTCCCAAAGAGATGCTTCCGGTGGTGGACAAGCCCCTTATTCAGTATGCTGTTGAAGAGGCCTTTGCTGCAGGCATTGAACAGATTATTTTTGTCACAGGTCGGGGAAAAGGGGCCCTTGAAGACCACTTTGACCACTCGTATGAGCTTGAAAGCACCTTAAAAAAAAGAGGCAAATCAAAAACCCTTCACACCGTTGAAGCTCTTATTCCAGAAACCGGAAGTATTGTCTATACGCGCCAGAACCAGCCCCTTGGTTTGGGCCATGCCATCTGGTGTGCTCGGGATGTGGTGGGTGATGAACCCTTTGCTGTGCTTTTGGCCGACGACCTTGTTAAAGCCGAAAAGCCTGTCCTTTCTCAAATGGTGGAAGCTTTTAAAACAACCCAATCCAGCATGGTGGCTGTTATGGAGGTTCCCCCACAACAAACCGATCGCTATGGCATTGTGGGAGGAAAAAGAGAGGGTGATAAATTGATCCGTATTGACAGTCTTGTGGAAAAACCGGCTCCTTCCGAAGCTCCCACCAACCAGGCTATCATTGGACGCTACATTCTCACGCCCGAAATATTTGATCTTCTCAAACGAAAAGAGTTTGGGGCAGGCGGTGAGATCCAAATCACCGATGCCATGGCGCACCTTCTTAAAACCCAAGCTATTTATGGGTATCTTTTCGACGGAATACGTTTTGATTGTGGTGATAAAGCCGGATTTCAGATGGCCAACATCGCCTACGCTTTAGACAACCCAACCATCGGAGACGAAGTGCTTCACTATATAAAAGAGGTAGCCGCCCCTCACTTTGACACGGTATAAATTTTTTTATAGCGCACAACTTTTGCAATATACGCTTTGGTCTCAGGATATGGAGGCACGCCGCCAAACTGCTTTACTTTGGAAGGCCCAGCGTTATAAGCAGCAAGGGCCAGACGAGTATCCCCTTTATAGAGCGTTAAAAGTTTCCTTAAGTACGTGCACCCACCCATAATATTCTCATACGGGTCATACGGATTTTTTATCTTCATGTAGGTACTATTTCCAGGCATGAGCTGCATCAACCCCATAGCCCCTTTTGATGAGAGGGCTTTGGGGTTAAATCCTGACTCTGCATGAATCACAGCTTTTATAAGAGAAAACGAAATATTATGTTTTCGAGACGCCCTTAAGATGATTGCGTCATAGGCACTGCTTCTCTTTATTTTAGAGCGCTTTTTATCGATAGGCCGAGCACCCAGCTTATCGATGTGTGTGGCACTTGGAGAGTCGGTAAAGCAAAGGGCTCCACTGGCATCTTTATACATATAGATCTCCGCAGAGACCGATCCCCCAAATAGAAGCATCATTGCAAATGCTGCCCACCCTTTCATACCCTACCTTTATTTTATATTAAATCGCCTATCTCTATCGTTAACCAACCGCTTTACCTTATACAAACCGTTTCTTTTTTTCATAGAACGTTCGCTTTAAAACCCCATCAGCAAATCCAGGGTGTGCCATATAGTTTTGGTTGGTAGCAAGATAAGAACGGATCAGCTCCTCTTTTACCTCCTCTGCCACCTCTTCTTTGATAAAATTCCTTTCAATCTCCACCAAAAAGAGACACCCTTTTTTATCGAAAAGACGCTTCACCTCACCAAAAGGAAGATCAGCTTTCTCACACCGTTCTTGAGTCACCATAATATCAATAACAAATTGCAACTTTACAGCATAAGTATCTGCACTGATACGACGGGACATATCTTTCACATCGAGAGTCAAGCCGTTTCCAAGCTTTACAGACTTCAAAATAACCTCAGACATTAACGCACCCCTATTCATGATTCGTATGGTATTTGACCTCTCATCATAAGAGGGCTCTCTTTGAAAAATCAATGGAGAATTCCTTGTTCCCACCCAGAGATTTCGTTATAACCACTGAATCATTTTATAAAAACATCAGACAACCATAAGGATCAGAATATATGGGACTCTTATCATCCACCCAAACCATCGCTCGCTATCGGGTTGAGGGTGATCTCCCACAAAGCGCTACAGAGTTGGTGCGAAACGGGCTGAAAAAAAATTGCATCACAGATATAGACAACGAAGCCCAGGATATGGCGGTGGGATGGACCGACTTTGAAGCTCCGTTCACTCCAGACTTTGACAGTGCCACAATTCTTATTGGAGACCATTTTGTTTTTGGTATGCGTGTGGATAAAAAATCCATTCCAAGCAAAGTGGTAAAGCAGCAGGTGGCCATTGAATCAGCAAAACGCTTGGCTCAAAGTGACCGCGAGTTCCTCTCTAAAAATGAAAAAAAAGATATCAAAGAGCATGTGATCAATGTGCTCACCATCCGCATTCCCCCCACCCCAAACGTTTTTGATGTGGTGTGGGATTACTCTAAACGTGAGGTGTGGCTCTTTACCACTCAAAAAGCCGCCAATGAAGAGTTTGAAACACTTTTTAACAAGAGCTTCGGTGGCCTTAAACTCATACGAATATTCCCCTACACCATGGCAGACCTCACCTTCTCCCTGTCCGACCCGCAAAGAGATCTTTTGGCCGGACTCACCCCTGAAGATTTTACGGAGTAAGCGATGCTTGATGTTGCTGTTTTATATAATAAATACAAATTCCTTGGTAATGAGTTCCTCACCTGGCTCTGGTTTACCCTTGAAAACAACCCCGACTCCCTCCTTGACGATGAGGGTGCCCAGATCGAACTCTCTGTGGGAAACCGCATTGTCCTGCAACTCATCCGCGATGAAACCCTTCTGGAAAGCGTCTCCATCAAAGGAGACAATGCAGACCTTCAAGAGGGAATCCTCGCCATTCGTAAAGGCGCTCTGGTCACAGAGATGTCGTTGGTCTACAAAAAAAATGAGCTAACATGGAATTTTGTGGTAAAGGGCGAAAATTTCAATGTAACTGGGCTTAAGACTCCGGAAACCCCTCCTGTAGAAAACAGTGATGAAACCGAAGGGGCTGTTATCGATAAACTCTTTCTTTCGGCTGAAGTGGTGCAGACCATGGAGACCCTTTTCAAAACATTTATTGAGAACAGAATCTCACCAAGCTGGAAAAATAAAACCGTTCCATCTATTAAAAAATGGACAACTATCTAATATGATTGAAATATAATTTTGTTCATAACCCGCTATTATTTAAAGCCCCTTTTTTATAGGGGCTTTTTTTTACCTCTCAATCCGTCCCCCACCGCCTCAAACACACCTTAAAATGAAAAAGAGCACCAAATCTTCTATTTTAAAAATCACCACACACAACATCTGTACTGTTATCACAAAACAATCAAACACGCGGCATATCTATCTACATGTTGTGGATAAAATAATTTCAAATTGTTCAAAACCCCATCACTTTTAAACATAAAAAAAATACCTGTTAAAAAACCCAATGTTATAAACACTCAAAAAACAGCGTCATCAATAATTTTTGAAAGCACTATACCGCTATAAAAACAATCTCATACCCCATTTATTAACGTTATCGACACCCCTTATGATGATGATCTTATATAAAAATTAATTTAAAAAACATGAATACCAACCACCACTCCAACAAGCGACCTATTCATGCAGTGCTGCGATTTCATATTTTTGATTCAAGAAATGGATTTAACGGTAAAAAAAGAACCTGTTTTAAGGGGGTTGTACCCTTTCATGGGATCACCGCCCAGAACTTCTGAAAACAGCGGAAAAATAAGGGTAAATCACCTTTTTTTATATTGATAATTTCAAGAGATCTTACTATGACATAGGGATTGTTATCGGACTTATTTGAATACCACCACACCACAACCGTACCCTGAATCCAAATGATAACCAGAAGGCTTCCTGTCGGGATTCAGGCGTCACCAAAAATGGAAACCATATGAAGTTTAAAATTGCCAAGAAGAATATCTCCACCATTCTGGGACGTGTGCAGGGGATCACGGGACGAAAAAGCAACCTCGCCATCACCGCCAATGTTCTGATCAAAGGCGATGACAAAGGCATAACCTTTGTGGCCACAGATCTTGAAACAGGCTTTGAAGGGCATTACGAGGCGGATGTGGAAAAAGAGGGTGCGGTAACCATCAATGCGAAAAAACTCTTTGAGATAGTTCAAAATTTTCCTGGCGAAGAGGTTTATATCGAAGAGATTGAACGCCAGTGGATTGAAATTAAAAACAGTAATATTGTTTATCATATTGTGGGGATGAGCCCTGATGACTTTCCCGATGTACCCAAGGTGGATGAGGTGGAATTCACCCGTATGGCCACAGCCGATGTACGGGAGATGATCGAAAAGACTATTATGATTCAAGCCCCATCCGATGAAAAGCGGGCTCATATTACAGGTGTCTGTTTCGAGCGTATCGTCCGTGGTGATAAAAATATGATGCGTATGGTCTCTACCGACGGCAGGCGTCTTGCTAAAGTTGATGTGGAGGTTGATGAAGAAGCATCTTTTGTTTCCGGCGACGCTGTCATCGTTCCCAAAAAAGGCTTGATGGAAGCCGCTAAGATTCTCGATCGTGAAGAGTTTGTGGAGATCGGGGTTAAAGACAACTACCTTGTCTTTAAAATGGAGAGCGAAACGGTTATTATTGGTCTTCTTGAAGGTGAATTTCCTCAGTATGAGCAGGTCATCGCCAAAGAGGATGAATTTGATATTGAACTCGATAAGAAGCTTTTTTCTATGCTTCTCAAGCGCATGTCCATTCTCTCTTCAGAAAATTACAACAGTGTGATTTTTAATTTCGACAACGATCGTCTTGAGGTAACCACCACCAACCCCGACTTGGGAGAGTCCAAGGAAGATCTGGCTATCGCCTTTCAGCGGGAGGAAGTTGAGGTGGCCTTCAACCCTAAATATTTTATAGACACCCTTAACGTTATTGGGGATGAACGGATCCTTGTAAACCTTCGAGACAATCATCACCCCTGTCTGGTCGAAGGCGCAGAGAGCAAAAGGTTTTTAAGCATCATCATGCCCATGAAAATCTAAATTTCATCTGTTCAACCTTCTTTTGATAGAGATTCAACCGATCCAGATGAATTAAAGGCCATAAAAACGTATGACAGAAGAACAGACAAACAATTACAACCAAGATAGTATTACGGTTTTAAAAGGGCTCGAAGCGGTCCGAAAAAGGCCATCCATGTATATTGGAAACGTGGATGTGCAGGGGCTTCATCATCTTGTCTACGAGGTGGTGGATAACAGTATCGACGAAGCCATGGCCGGATACTGTGACACCATTTCTATTGTCATCCACCCAGACAACTCCATCAGTATCGAAGACAACGGGCGCGGTATCCCCACCGGCATGCACGAAACCGAAAACATGAGTGCGGCTGAGGTGGTGCTTACCAAACTCCACGCCGGCGGTAAATTTGACGATAAATCCTATAAAGTCTCAGGTGGACTTCATGGGGTGGGTATCTCTGTGGTGAATGCCCTCTCTGTTTTTCTGAATCTTGAGATCTATCAAGATGGCAAAGTGCACACCATGACCTTTGCCAAGGGAGATAAGACCAGTGATTTAAAAGTTGTTGGAGAGACTCAAAAGCGAGGCACCCGCGTTCATTTCAAGGCCGATACCGAAGTGATGAACGACGATTGTTTTAATTTTGATATTTTGACGAAACGCCTTAGGGAACTCGCTTTTCTAAACAGCGGCATTCGTATCTCTATTGAGGATGAACGCTCTGACGAGAAGGTGGAATTTCATTATGAAGGCGGTCTTCAAAGTTTTGTAGAGTATCTGAACCGCTCTTACAATGCACTGCATGATCCCATCTATTTCAGTGGGGAGAAAGAGGGGATTCAGGTGGATGTGGCCATTCAGTACAACGACTCCTTTAATGAGCGAATGTACTCTTTTGCCAACAACATCAACACCCATGAAGGTGGATTTCATCTCTCTGGTTTTAAAGGGGCCTTAACCCGTACCGTCAACAGCTACGCCACCAGCGACAATGTGCCCAAAAACATGCAGGGAAAAATATCAGGGGATGACACCAGGGAAGGCCTTACCGCCATCGTCAGTGTCAAAGTGCCTGAACCTCAGTTTGAAGGGCAGACCAAAACCAAACTGGGCAACAGCGAGGTGAAGGGGATTGTCGAATCTCTGGTCAATGAAAAGTTTGCAGACTTTCTCCAGGAGAACCCGTCGGTTGCCAAGAAGCTGATTACCAAAGCAGTGGAAGCAGCCCGTGCTCGGGATGCCGCCAAACGCGCTCGAGATCTTGCGCGGAGTAAAGGGGCTCTGGTCGACTCCACCCTTCCTGGTAAGTTGGCCGAATGCCAATTTTCTGAGCCTGAATTCCGCGAACTCTTTCTCGTGGAGGGTGACTCGGCAGGTGGTTCAGCTAAGATGGGACGAGACCGTCGTTCCCAGGCCATTCTTCCCTTAAAAGGAAAGATCCTCAACGTTGAGAAGGCGCGTTTTGATAAGATCCTTCGAAGTGAGGAGATCAAAAATATCATCACCGTACTCGGTACCGGTGTGGGAGCCGAAGAGTATGATATTGAAAAGATCAAATACCACAAAGTGGTGATCATGACCGACGCCGACGTGGATGGCTCACATATCCGGACGCTTCTGCTCACCTTCTTCTACCGTCAGATGAAGGCCCTTATTGAGAGAGGGTATCTCTATATTGCCCAACCACCTCTTTACAAGGTGGGAAAAGGCAAGAGCAGCGTGTACCTGAAAGACGAAGCGGGTTACCGTGATTTTATCTTTAAGCGTATCTGTGATGGCCGAACACTTTCCGTGGGGGAGCATAAAATGGAGGAGGAGGGTTTAAAAGAGGTTCTCTCTTACCTATCCACCTTTATCCACTCCATCATCATGATGGAGAGACGGGGATACGATCGCAACCTTCTCATGGAGATATTTAAAGAAGGGCCGGTGGATAAAATTTTCCTTACGGACCGCGAGCGCATGGAGGCTTTTCGAAGCCGTCTTGTGGCGTGTGGGTTTGATGTGGGCGATTTGGCCTACAACCCTGAGCGAGAACGCTATCGCTTCTATGTGGACAAGAAGAGCCGAAGCGAAGACGATGAGGTGACCCTGGATCTTGGGGGCACCATGGAAGTTGGGCGGGTTCTCTTTTACTCCTCAGAGTATCAGGCAGCCATAGCAGCTTTGGAAAAGCTTGATCCCTTTATTGAGGCTGAAGCGGTGATTTCAAACCGGGAGACCGGCGAAGAGGTCCACCGGGTTTCCGATATCTTTTCCCTCTATGAGAACCTGATGAATGACGGCAAGAAGGGGATCAACATCCAGCGTTATAAGGGCCTTGGAGAGATGAACCCAGATCAGCTTTGGGAGACCACCATGGATCCTGAACGGCGCACCTTGCTTCAGGTCTCTATCGATGATGCGGAAAATGCCGATGACATCTTTACCCTTCTCATGGGGGAAGAGGTGGAGCCTCGACGAGCCTTTATTCAGAAAAATGCTCTGGAGGTGACTTCTCTGGATATCTAAGTTTTATTTAAAGGGGTAGGGGAGAGATAGGCTCTCTTGCCCCTCTTTTTTATGGATGCCGTATGGTTGATTTGCCCGCGTACCACGAGCTGGAAGAGAAGATTGCGCAACTGGAATCTGAGCTTAACGCCCTGAGTGGCAGGGATATCAAAGGCGATCCATATCGTATATTGGGCCAAGTGGCCCATGAGTTCAACAATCTCATGATGGTGATTCAAGGGAATATATCCATCATGCTGGACGACATCCTTCCCAACACTCCTGGTTACGAGCGCCTTAAAAATATGGAGCGCTATATCCGAAGGGGGACCCGCCTTACAGAACAGATCCTCAATTACGTGGCGTTGCAAGACAGAGAGAGTGACCCTTCAATCCTTGCTGAGCCTGTGGTGACTCTTCCAGGACACAGCCGAGGGCTGGCGTTCTACCAAAAAACGTCTCAAGGGGTGGCCCATGTGCTGCTGGTGGATGATGAGGGGTTGATTTTGGATGTGGGAAACCAGATGCTGGAGAAGATCGGCATGGCGGTGACAACCGCCTCCAGTGGGCACGAGGCGGTTAAAGTGTTTGAGGCCAATGCCGCTCAGATTGACCTTGTGATACTCGATCTTATTATGCCGGGCATCGACGGTATTGATACCTTTCATCTTTTAAGGGCTGTGGATCCTTACATCAAAGTGTTGATTGCAAGTGGTTACCGAAAAGATCAGCGGGTTGAACTCTTTCTTAAAGAGAGGCACACCGGATTTATAAAAAAACCGTTCAGTCTTTCCCAACTGGCTGAAAAGGTGCGCTCTCTTCTTTTCCCTCTCTGATTATACGGAAGTGGTCCGGTTGATGTGAGCGGAGTAGTCGGTCGTCTCTTTTTTGTAAGACTCGCTAAAAAAGGAGCTTGTGATAAGAAAATCAGCGGAAGCTTCATTGCAGGCGATGGGAATATTGTGAACCGCTGAAATTCTTAACAGTGCTTTTACATCCACATCATGGGGCTGTGCGGTCATGGGATCCCAGAAGAAGAAGAGGATATCCAGGCCATCATTAACAATAAGGTGCCCCAACTCAAGGTCTCCTCCCAATGGGCCGCTTTTGAGGCACACGATATCAAGCCCCACCTCAGAGGAGAGAAGTCCGCCTGTTGTGCCTGTTCCAAAAAGGGTATGCTGCGAAAGGCTTGATTTGTGTTTTTTAGCCCAGGCGATCATCTTGGGTTTCATCTCATCATGTGCCACCAGAGCGATCCGTTTTTTTGCTTCCATAGACTCCAATCCTTCCCTACCGATCCCATCATAAACCATTGGCAGATGGCCTTGGTGCGATATGTTTTAAAAAAAGAGATCCCTCAGGTATGAGAGATCTCTTTTTTTGGGTGTTTACAATAGATATTAAAAATCGATGGAACCCGGGGTTCTTGGAAAGGCAATCACATCGCGGATATTGCTGATGCCTGTGAGAAGCATAAGAAGCCTTTCAAAACCCAGGCCGAATCCGCTGTGGGGAACCGATCCGAATTTTCGGGAGTCGATATACCACCAGTACTCCTCTTCCGGCAGATCCATCTCTTTCATTCTGGACTGAAGAACGTCCATACGCTCTTCTCTCTGGCTGCCTCCGATAAGTTCACCAATACGGGGTACAAGAAGATCCATGGCAGCCACTGTTTCGTTGTCGTCATTGACGCGCATGTAAAAGGGCTTGATGGCTTTTGGGTAGTTAAATAGGAAGACCGGTTTTTTAAAGTGTTCTTCGGCAAGGTACCTTTCGTGTTCAGACTGGAGATCGCTTCCAAACGCCACCGGGTATTCAAACTTTTTCTTTGCAGATTTTAAAATATCAATGGCATCCCGGTAGGGAAGGCGAACGTAATTGTCATCACGCAGGGAGGTGAGGGTGGCCATCAAAGTTTTGTCCACAAAATTGGCAAAAAGGGCGATATCATCGGCACACTCGTCAAGGATACCCGCCACCACAAATTTTATCAGATCTTCGGCCACATCCATATTGCCCGAGAGATCGCAGAAGGCCATTTCAGGCTCCAGCATCCAGAACTCGGCGGCATGACGGCTTGTGTTGGAGTTTTCAGCACGGAACGTGGGGCCAAAAGAGTAGACATCCCCCAGCGAAAGGGCGAGCATTTCAGCGGGAAGCTGGCCAGAGACGGTCAGGTTGGTCTCTTTGCTGAAAAAATCTTCCTCGACAGGGGCGGTTCCGGAAACCGTGGTAACGCGGAACATTTCACCTGCCCCCTCACAATCTGATCCGGTAATGATGGGGGTGTGAATACAGAAAAAACCCCTCTCTTCAAAGAATCTGTGGATGATCTGTGTGGTTTTCGATCGAATCCGAAAGATGGCTCCGTACTTGTTGGTACGGGGCCTTAAATGGGCGATGGTTCGTAAAAATTCGTCGCTGTGTCTCTTTTTTTGCAAGGGATAATTTTCGGGCGATCCCCCAAGAAGGGTCAGCTCCTTGGATCGAATTTCAAGGGATTGCCCCTTGCCGGGAGAGGCCACAAGCTCTCCCTCTACAGAGATTCCGGCACCGGTTGCAATGTTTGCCAGAGATTTATAACCCGGGGTGTCAGCGTCCACAATCACCTGAATCGATTTGAGGCAGGAGCCATCATTTACCTCAAGAAAAGAGAACTCCTTGGAGTCTCGTTTGGTACGAACCCATCCACAGATGAGAACTTCAGGTTTAGGACACCCCTCTTTAAGAAGAGATTCTATCTTTGATCGTTTCATACTATTCCTTTTAATTTAACTTCTCTTCGGCCAAAAGCGATTCCACGTTAATGTAATACCCCCGCCCATCACGGACAATCAAAAAGACCAGATTTTTCTGACGTCTGAATTTTATAAGGGTTTTATAAAAAGACTCGAGGCTGGTGATAACCTTGTCGTTGATGCGCCGTATCAGGTCTCTTTTTCGAACCCCCACCTGCCACAACGCACTCTCTTTCGATATTTTTTGAATGAGCACACCTTGGTTGGTCTCTGATTTCTTCACCCCTATTCCAAACATCATCTGTGCCAGCTTTTCTCCCCTTTTAAGAGGGTAGGTGGTGGTGGTGAGTTCTATTTTTTGATGGGTTTGCCCACGCTTTATAGTGAGTGAGATATTTCCCTTAGAAGGGATGCTGCGTTTAAGCTGGTGGTAGGTGTCCAAATTTTGAAGGGGTTTTCCTGCAAAGCTAAGAAGAAGGTCTCCAGGGGCAATGTTTGCCTTTTGAGCCGGGCTTTCATCTTCCACTCCCACCACCACAACCCCTCTGTCCTGAGGGGCGCCGTAATATTGAGCCAGGGAACCTCGAACTTCCTGAAGTTCAAGGCCTGTCCAAGCCTCCACCACCTCACCATACTCAATAAGGTCGGAGACCACACGACGCGCGGTATCGATGGGAATGGTGAACCCAATGCCCTGGGCCTTTTCATAAATGGCGGTGTTGATGCCAATAAGCTCGCCCAAAATATTGAGAAGGGGGCCCCCACTGTTTCCCGGATTGATGGCTGCATCAATCTGAATGAAATTCCGAAAAACCATGCCACTTGCACGGATGTTTCGATCCACGGCGCTTACCACTCCGGTGGAGACCGTGTGAGAAAAACCAAAGGGGTTGCCTATGGCAATAACAGTCTCTCCAATCATCAGGTCGTGGCTTTGCCCCATGGCAATAGAGGGAAGAGGGGTTTCGGACTCAACTTTAAGAACCGCAAGATCCGAGGCCTGGTCGGATCCGGTGAGGGTTGCCTGAAACTCTCTGTTATCCTGAAGGCGAACGGTGATGCGGCCGCTTTTTTCAATGACGTGGGCATTGGTGAGAATATACCCTTTTTCTCCGTCGATAATTACACCGGAACCCAAGGTGGTTGAGGGCTGGCGATTTCGATGGTAAGGGGCAAAAAAATCTTCAAAAAACCGATCAATGGCCTCTTCCCTTCCTCTTCTTGAAAAAGGAGAGGCGCTCTCTTTTTGAAGGTGGGTGTAGGAGATGTTTACAACCGCTGGAGAGGCTTTTTCGACCGCTTGAACCACGGCAGATCGTCGGACGGCTGTGGCTTCATAGGCGTGTGGAACAAGTGGAGAAAACAGGGTGAAGACAGTGAGGAGAAGGGCAAAAATAATTTTTGGCATTTTATCACGATGTGTACTAATATGAAATGTTTACGACTTTTGCGGAAATAAAACTCTTTAAAAATCAAAGGTTTATAAAAATATAGTACCATGGACGAGAAGACAGTTCAAGAAATCCTGGGAAGCGTCTCTCAGCCGAGCCGCTATCTGGGTACCGAGGTGAATCGGGTTGTAAAAGATGTTTCAGAGATGGATCTGCATATGGTTCTTGCCTATCCAGATCTCTACGATATTGGAACCTCTCATTTTGGAATACAGATTCTTTACGCTCTGTTAAATGAGAGGGAAAATATTTATGCGGAGCGGGTTTTTGCGCCGGCTCCTGACCTTGAAGAGCTTCTTAAGGAGCGTCACCTTCCCCTCTTTTCTCTTGAGAGCCGAACCCCACTTTGTGATTTTGATGTTGTGGGATTTAGCCTGCTCTATGAGCTGAACTACACCAGCATTCTCTCCATGCTCTCTCTTGCCGGGATTCCTTTTCTTGCCTCAGAGCGCGATGACTCTCACCCTTTGGTGATTGCGGGAGGGCCTTGTGCCTTTAACCCCGAGCCGGTTGCCGAACTCTTTGATTTTCTGATCATTGGAGATGGAGAAGAGGCCCTTTTGGAGGTCTCTGATGCGGTGATTGCCTGGAAAAAGAGTGGGGCGCCAAAGGCCGAGCTGTTAAAACAGGTCGCGGCCATCTCTGGGGTTTATGTTCCAAGCTTTTACGAGGTCTCTTATGAGCCCCTTGAGGGAACAGAAATTTCTATTGCCAAGGTGAACCCTTTAGAGGGGCAGCCGCAGCGGGTGAGGCGGGCTATTGTCCCAGAGCTTACCAAAGCCTCTTTTCCTGAAAAACCGGTGATTCCTTTTGGAAAACCGGTGCATGATCGCCTGCGATTGGAAATTTCACGTGGCTGCACTCGAGGATGTCGGTTTTGTCAGGCGAGTATGATTTATCGCCCTGTTCGCGAACGCCGAGTGGAGGATCTTCTTGATATCAGTGAAACCTCTCTTGAGACCACCGGATACAACGACATATCCCTTCTCTCTCTCTCCACCGGAGACTATGAGCAGCTGGCCGAGTTGATGCGGGGGATCACCCTCTCCAGCTGTGCCGATGGTGACAAAGTGGCGGTATCTCTGCCTTCCATTCGAGCCGGGCGCTTGACACCTGAAATAATGGAGATCATTAAAAACGTTCGAAAGACAGGATTTACCATCGCCCCCGAGGCGGGTACCCAGCGTCTTCGCGATGTGATCAACAAAGGGATCACCGAAGAAGATATTGTGGGTACGGTGGAGAGCGCCTTTTCGTTAGGGTGGAACACCATCAAGCTCTATTTCATGATTGGCTTGCCCACAGAAACTGAGGAAGACCTTCAGGGGATCGTGGATCTTGCCAAGAAGCTGAAAGGGCTAGCAGGCCGCAAGCGGGTCAACATCAATGTGAGTGTCTCCACCTTTATCCCCAAACCCCACTCGGTTTTTCAGTGGGAAGGACAGATCACCAAAGATGAGGCGTGGCGCCGTATCTGTTGGCTGCGTGATGCTCTGAAAATTCCGGGCATTACCCTGAAGTGGGGCAGCACCGATATCAGCTGGCTTGAAGGCATCTGGTCTCGAGGCGATCGCAGGTTGACCTCGCTTCTGATTCGAGCATGGAAAAAAGGGTGCCGACTTGATGGCTGGAGTGAACACATGAATCTTCCCATGTGGCAGGAGGCTGTGGAAGAAGAGGGGATCGACTGGTCGCTTCTCTGTGAGCGCCCGCGAGGGTTGGATGAGCCCATGCCTTGGGACCATATCGATTCCGGTGTATCGCGAAGGTATCTCGAAAAAGAGAGGATGCGTGCTTTGAAAGCGTGTGTCACGCCAGATTGCCGTTATGGAACCTGCACAGGATGCGGTATTTGCGATTTTAAAACCATCAAGCCGATCATCTGTCTTCCAGAAGAGGAGAAAACAAAGGCTGAGGTGCCTTTTCGTGAAAGACCCAAGGCGTACACTCCGCGAAAACTGACCTTTACCTACTCCAAAGTGAAAGATGCCCGCTATTTCGGTCATCTGGAATTTGCCAATGTGATGGTCAAGGTGTTCAAGCGGGCTGGCATCTCCATTGAGACCACCCACGGTTACAACCCAAGGCCCAAGATGACCTTCAGTGACCCCATCCCTCTTGGTATGGAGAGTTATGCCGAAGAGTTTGTGGTAACGGTTCTTTCAGATCTTGGTATTGACGAGATTAAAGAGAGGTTAAATACTCATCTAATAGAAGGAATCGATGTTACTAATATATCTCATTTTGTGAAAACAAAGGGACTTGTGGATAAGGCATTCAGGTACGAAGTCTCTTCATATAAGCCCTTTTTCGACGTGAATAAAATGAATGATTTTATTAACTCAAGTCATTTTACAATTGAAAAAAAAGGGAAAAAAGGAAATATAAAAGAGTACGACCTTAAGGATTTTGTCCGGGATATCACCATCCACACACCCTCACAATTGACCATAGACCTCCAAAGTGTTGGTGGGGTTGTTATCCGCCCTGATCTTGCCGTTGCACATATTTTTTCCCTTGATGATGAAGCGACCTCTGGCCTTGGACTGGTCAAGCGATGCCGATTGGATGTGTAAAAGGTGACACGTTTAAACGTGAGGGTGCCGAAGGTCTATCCAAACAGTGACACTGATTTTTTCGCGGAGCCATCAAAATAAACCGACAGCTGAATCGTGATCTTATTACATGTATAAGGAACTGGTTGTTAATGTAACAGAACAGGAGACCCGTGTGGCTCTTCTGGAAGATGGAAACATCGTGGAGCTCTTTGTGGAGCGAGGCGATGATACCAATATCAATGGCAATATATACAAGGGCCGTGTGCAGAGGGTTCTTCCGGGAATGCAGGCTGCCTTTGTGGATATTGGCCTCAGCCAGGCTGCGTTTATCTATGTGGATGATGTTCAGAAACGGCAAAATTTAGAGGATAAAGAGCCGCCTTACACGGGGAACAGCAACCGCGAACCTCTTGAAGATGGAGCTGAACGTCAAATTCCCATTGAAGAGCTTTTGCGTGAAGGCCAGGAAATTATGGTTCAGGTGGTTAAGTCTCCCATCGGAACCAAAGGGGCCCGCGTCACCACCTACATTTCGCTTCCCGGGCGGTATCTTGTTTTAATGCCCAATGTGGATCATATCGGTATCTCCAAGCGCATTGGAGATGAAGAGGAGAGAGATCGCCTTCGTGAGCTGATTGGTGGCAGGCGGGATGTACCGTATGGGTATATTTTCCGCACCGCCGGTGAAGGGATTGAAGAGGAGCAGCTGATCCGTGAGATGGATCTTTTGGTCAACTCCTGGGAGAATATCAAGAAGCGTTATCGAAGCTTTTCTCCCCCTTATCTTCTGCATCGGGATTTGACCGTTACCTTTCGGGCCATTCGTGATCTTTTAACCCATGAGGCAGACCGCCTTTCTATTGACAACCGGTTTGGCTTTGATTCGGTGAACAGCTTTATCAAGAAGATCATGCCGGAGCTTAAGGTGAAGGTGGAACTCTACGATCGGGCTGAACCGATTTTTGAGAGTTTTAATCTGGAGGGGGATATCAGCAGGGCTTTAAAGAAGAAGGTGTGGCTCAAAAGCGGTGGGTATATCGTGATTGAGCAGACCGAAGCCCTTACCTCCATTGATGTGAACACCGGTCGCTATGTGGGTAAGCACGATTTTGAAGAGACGATCTTCAAGACCAACCTGGAGGCGATTAAGGAGATCGCCACCCAGGTTCGCCTGAGAAATATCGGGGGGATCTTGATCCTCGATTTTATCGATATGGAGGTGCTTGAAAATCGCGAAAGGGTGTTTGAAGCCCTTAAAGAGGCATTCAAAGAGGACAAGTGTCGCACCAATATCCTTCCCATGAGTGAGATTGGCCTGATTCAGATGACGCGAAAGCGGGTTCGAAAGTCTCTCACCAAGATGCTCTGTGATGAGTGCCCGGTCTGTTATGGGGATGGGTACACTTTATCCAAAAGCTCTATCGCTCAAAAAATTTACAGGGAGATTGGTCGCCACAGCCGTGATATGGTGGGGGATATATTCAATATCAAGGTGGGCGAAGAGATGGCCGACTATCTTCAGAGGGAAGAGCAGGCCACCATTGAAGCCATGGAATTTCGGTTGGGAAAGAAAATTGAGATCTATCCCATCCGCCGATTTCACCGCGAAGAGTTCGAGGTGACGGAGAAATTCAAATAAAATATGGCTGTTGACACTCGCAGCTTTTTATGATTAATTTACCAGGTTTTGTAGTTGTATCTTCACAAAAGTGTGAAATCAAACGTAAAATAGGGGTATTCACATATGAAACGAACTTTTCAGCCCAGTAATCTCAAGCGCGCCCGTAAGCACGGATTTCTTAACCGCATGTCCACTCCTGGTGGTCGTCGCATTGTAAAGCGTCGCCGTGCCAAGGGACGAAAGCGTCTGTCTGCCTAAATCACGAAAGGATCTGATGTGATCACGCCAAGGCAGCTCCGATTGCCTCGTTTGACCTTTTTCTTTTTAAGAAGAAAAGAGTGTTAAAACGGGGCTCAGCGGAGAGAGGCGACCACATCATCTTAGCAGGGATAATGTTTATTGCGAGTGAACGCTTTTACAAAAGAGCTTAGAATTCTCAAGCGGAGCAGGTTCCAGGAACTCTACAGAAAAGGGGCAACTTTTCATAACCGTCATTTCGTTGCCAATCTCCTGGAGACAGAGCTTCTCACGTCACGCATAGGCATTACCGTATCGAAAAAGGTTGGGGGTGCTGTTACGCGTAACCGCATCAAACGGGTTGTACGCGAGTATTTTCGGAAAAACGGTCGGCAGTTTTTTGAGAATCGGGATATCCACCTTATTGCCAAACGCACAGCGGCTCAACTGAGCAATAAAGAGATCTTTGTATCCCTTGATCACTTTTTTCAAAAAATTAAAGCAAGTACTGACTCTTAAGCAGGTCGTTATCGGATTGATAAAGGCCTATCAGTATTTGATCTCTCCTGTTTTGGGTCCAAGGTGCCGTTTTTATCCCACATGTTCGGCATACGCCATCGAAGCTTATGAGCGCTATGGTGTCCTTAAGGGGTCTTCTCTTACTGTGAAACGTATTATCAAGTGCCATCCGTTTCACCCCGGAGGGGTTGACCCGGTACCTTAAACCAAGGACAAATACCTTTTGTATTGTCTGGAAAATTCTCTTTTCCAGAGTGTATCCATAGCGACATCATCTTCGTCACCGAAGCCCCCCGCACGTCTTCCTCCTCTCTTTTTCGATCATTCCAAGGTTCATCTTTGAATCGATTCAGGCATCGCTTTTTTTATAAAAAGGCAACACATCTTTACCCAACACATCTTTTACAGATGACTAATGGAGAATGTATGGAACAGGTCAGACTCATCGCAGCAATTATTCTTTCCATCGTGGTGTTTGCGGGGTGGAACTATCTCTTTCCTCCCGCAAAGCCGGTGGTCGATGCACCCCAGACACAGGTGGAAGAGACGGTGGCCCAAACCTCAGGAGAATCCGCTGCGCCTGCTGTTGATATCAAGCCTGTGGGGGTTGTAGAAGAGCAGATCACCGTGGTGGATGCTCCTTTGTACCGCATCGAATTCACAAACCGCGGCGCAGCTGTGAAACGGTTTGAACTGAAGAAGTACAAAGAGACCCTCAAAGGGGATGCCCTTAAAAATGTCGTGGCCGAAGGGGTGGATCGCACCTTTACATTTGGGTTTGCCAAAAACAGCGTGGCCGGAATGGAAAACGCTCTTTTTGAAGCGGATCAGAGCGTGATTACTGTAGGGGAGTCCGGTGCCGATCTGACCTACCGCTGGGTCAGTGAGAAAGGGGTAGAGGTGGTGAGAACCTTCCACTTTGCTGCTGACTCCTATGCCATTCCCTCTGATATTTCCATCAGAAACGGTAGCCCCTTGGCTGTGGATGATGCCCTGGCTTTCAGTGTGGTATCGGATACCCCAAAAGGGCGTGCCTACGGATTTGAAGGCCCCAGTGGCTGGGTTGACGACTCTTTAGAGACCGTGAAACCCAAGAAAATCGAGGATAAAAATCTCTTTACCGGCAACGTGGAGTGGGTGGCCCAACAGAGCCGCTACTTTATGAGTGCGGTGATTCCTGAAGGAAAACTTGGATCTTCCATGGTTCTCAAGGATGAGAAGGGAATCATCACCGCCACAATGACCCTTCCCACCGGTGTGATTCAGCCGGGTGGCGAAGCCCGTTTCACTGTGGATATTCTTGCGGCACCCAAAAGCTACAGCATGCTCAAAAAACTTGGGCTCTCCATTCACAAAGCGGTCAACTTCGGGTGGTTTGATATCATCGCAAAGCCCTGTTTGGCCCTAATGAATATCATCCACGACAAAGCCATTCCCAACTACGGCGTGGCGATCATTATTCTTACCATATTGATCAAGCTGGTTTTTTGGCCCCTGGGCAACAAGAGTTACACCTCCATGCACGAGATGAAAAAGCTTCAGCCCATCATGGCTCAGATCCGTGAAAAATATGCCGATGACAAACAGCGCATGAACCAGGAGGTGATGGGGCTTTACAAGACTTACAAGGTGAACCCCATGAGCGGGTGTCTTCCTCTGATTGTTCAGATGCCCATCTTCTTTGCCCTCTATCGCATGCTCTACTCGGCAGTGGAACTCAGACACGCTCCCTTCTTTGGCTGGATCAACGACCTTTCGGCCCCGGATCGTCTCTTTGAATTTGGTTTTTCCATTCCCATGATGGCCGAGCCTTCGGGGATCCCCGTACTCACCCTGCTGATGGGTGCCACCATGTTCCTTCAGCAGAAGATGTCACCTTCAACCGGTGACCCCACACAGGCAAGAATGATGATGATGATGCCTCTTGTGATGACCGTCATCTTCGTGAACTTCTCCTCAGGGTTGGTGTTGTACTGGCTTGTTAACAACGTCCTTTCGATTTCTCAGCAGTACTATATTACCAAGAAACTCTCGTAACCTCGGAGGAGTGTATGAATTCGCACAGGGAATTTGAAGGCAGAACCGTCGATAAAGCTGTTGAAGCTGCCCTCAGAGAACTCGATATCCCAAGAGAGGAGCTGGACTACAGTGTTGTAACCAAGGAGAGCGCTGGTTTTTTTGGACTTTTTGGAGCCAGAAAAGCGAAGATCTCCGTTGTTTTGCCCACCCGAAGACGCCATGATACCCGTGCAGCCAAGAGTCTTGTGGATGAAGCTTTTGGCGTCCCAGAGTCTAAAGAAAGTGGCGAGACAACCAAGGTGGATGAGTCCTCTGAAGGGAGGGATTGCACCTATGAGTACACTGAAAAACTCTTTGATGATGGCTTTTTCAAGGGGATGACCGCAGCCGATGCTGGGGTGGAAATCTTGAAAGAGATTGCCGCTTTTATCTCTGAGGAGTCTGAGATCACCTATGAGGTGGAAGGGGATATCCTGACTTACAACGTCACCGGTGGCAATGCCGCTGTGATGATCGGTAAAAAGGGACAGACCCTTGAAGCGATCCAGTATCTTCTCGATAAGATCATCAACAAGCATTCCGATGAGCGGGTGCGTGTTCAGGTGGATATCGAAGGCTACCTGGAGATGCGCAAAGAGAAACTCAGGCAACACGCCCACCGTATGGCGGACAAGGTGAAGAAGACAGGCAAGCCTCACACCATCGGGCATATGTCTTCCCATGATCGCCGGATTATCCATCTTACCCTAAAAGATGACAGGGGGGTTCGAACCCAGTCTATGGGTGAGGGATATTACCGCCGCCTGGTGATCTTTCCAAAGCGCAACAAGCGCATGCGGAATCGAAACAACCGGTAAGGGTATCTGAGCCTTTTTTTACAAAGCCCGTCATCCCATCTTTTGGGTTGGCGGGCTTTTTTATTGTTAGGATATTGGGTACTATATTGTGAATGCGCCAAGTGTGCTGTAACACCATAAGCTTGCGGTGGCATTCACGCGGTTTGGATGAGTGCTTGTTGCGCATTTGACCATCGAAAATAACAGGTTGCTTTGAAGAGCGATTTTTATTGGACGCATTCTGGCGGCCTTCGGGAAGCTAAATTATTGCTCAATTTTTTAGTAAGCGACTCATCGAAGGTAAACTGGATAGTTACGCCATTTTTTTAGGCCATCTAATTGGCTGAACCCTTTGTAAACGAAGCAGGATGAGAATGAATATCAGGGAAAATGAGACCATTGCTGCCATTGCCACTCCGGTGGGCCGGGGAGGTATCGGGATCATTCGTGTCTCGGGGAAAGAGGCTGTCTCTATCGCCATGACCTATTTTAGACCGGTCTCCAATATAGAAAAACCCAAGAGCCATCGGGTCTATTATGGGCAGTTCGTGAGCGAAAATGAGGAAATTTTGGATGAGGTCATCCTCTTTTACATGAAAGGACCACGTTCTTATACAGCCGAAGATTGCGTGGAGATTCAATCCCACGCCAGCCCTGTGGTGATGAGAAAAATTCTCGACCTTCTTCTTTCGGCCGGGGCGTCTCTTGCCGAGCCCGGTGAGTTTACTCGGCGCGCTTTTTTAAATGGACGGATAGACCTGTCCCAAGCCGAGGCGGTTATAGATCTGATTAATGCGAGGACCACGGTCTCCCATGAGATGGCAGTCTCTATGGTGAAAGGGGATCTGGGAAAGAAGATCAGCACCCTTCGCGATCATTTTAAAACCCTTTCCATGACCATGGAAGCGGTGCTCGATTTTCCGGATGATGTGGAGGAGTCGCTTCAATCCGAGAGCATTCGAAACACTCTGGACGGCGAGGTACGTCAGGGGCTTGAAAAGCTTATCGCAAATTTTGACGATTCCGATATTTTTCGAAACGGTATCCGTGTGGTGATAGCCGGGCCGCCAAACTCTGGAAAATCGAGTCTGATGAACAGGCTTTCGGGACAGGAGCGCGCCATTGTCACTTCGGTACCCGGCACCACTCGGGATCTGATCGAAGAGTTTATCAACATCGACGGGATTCCGTTTCAGATCACCGACACCGCAGGCATTCGAGAGACCCATGATGTGGTGGAAAAAATAGGTATCGAGCGCACGCTTTCAAAGATGGAGGCCTCGGATCTTATCCTTTTTTTGGTTGATGGCTCTGTATCACCCCTTGAGGAGACCTTAAATCAGATAGAAGAGCTTCACCAGACCGGCCAGGCAATGGTTTTGGTAAACAAGCAAGATCTTCCTCAGAAAGGGGTTGTTCAGCTGCTTGAAGAGAGGGAAATAAAAAGTTTTCCCATCTCTGTAAAAGAGGGAAGGGGGATTGATGCTGTGAAAGAGGGGATCGTCTCCCGTATTCTGGATTCCATGCCCGAAGATCGAAGTGCGTTGGTTCCCAACAGGCGCCAGGTGGAGCTGGTAAGAAAGGCTTTAAATCATGTGGAAAATGCTGTAGAAGCTATAGATTCCGGTCTCTCTTTTGACGCCATTGCCATCGATATTCGATCGGCTATGGATCAGATGGGAGAGATATTGGGTGAGGGCGTTCGCATCGATATCCTCGATGAGATATTCAGCAATTTTTGCATTGGTAAGTGACCTTGTTTTTATTAGCAAGGCCATCAAGTTCAGGTGGCGCTTTTTACGGGGTTTTTTAAAAAAGTGATTCACCGAAGGCCATGCTTAATCATACGTGTTTCACGTGAAACAAAGAGATAGTGGAGTGGGTGATGGATTTTTCAAAGGCGTTTTCAAAGTATGAAACTCTGGTAGGGCAGGTTGAAAAGGTGTTTGCCAAGGTTCAGGGGGATTTTCCATCGGAAGTGAAGTGCAAGGCGGGTTGCGATGACTGTTGTCATGCGCTGTTTGATTTGACCCTTGTAGAGGCTCTTTATATCAAGAGTAAATTCGATGAGACGTATACTGGAAAAGCCCGTTATGAGATCACCGAGCGTTCCAACAAGGCCGACCGGGCCCTGACAAAGCTCAAAAAAGAGGCGTTTAAGCGGCACGAAAAAGGGGAGAGCGATGAGGTGATCATCGAGTCTATCTCCAAGATGCGCATGCGCTGTCCTCTCCTCGGGGAAGAGAGCACCTGTCTTTTGTATGAGCACAGACCCATCGCCTGCAGAGTCTATGGGATTCCCACATCCGCTGCTGGAAAAGGGCACACCTGCGGGTTTTCTGGTTTCAAAGAAGGTGTGCAGTATCCCACTCTGAATATGGACCTTGTCTATGGCCAACTCTACACTATTTCAAAAGAGCTGGTGCGGGATTTAAAATCCAAGCACACCCGCATGGATACCATTTTGGTACCACTCTCTATGGCGCTTTTGACCGATTACAATGAAGAGTATATGGGTGTGGAGGGATAAAGCATGGGTACAGTTGGGATGACCCACAACGAGTACAGTGATAATGAGGTGGCCGACAAAAAGAGAGCCATCTTTGATGCCATGGGTAAGCGTGGGCAAAAGCGAATCCTAAAGCAGGGGTATGAAAACTGGAATCCCTTTGATGATCCCAAAGATCCTCTGGATATCCGAGTGGATGGGTCCAAACGGACTGTAGACCAGCTTATCTCTGAGTTTCTGGAGCAGTGTGGTTACGAGAATCCATCCAACCAGTACACCCAGACGGTGATGGAGCTGGCCATGGGCGTGATGAACAACACCGACAAAGCACGGGCCTCCTTTGAGTTTGTGAAGTGGTACCATGCGCTTCTTGAAAAAGAGGGGGGCTCCCTTCACTTTGGATAAGCAGAAGGTGAAAGAGACGCTGGTGGCGTATGTTGGAGAGAGCCTTCTCTCTAAAACACCTGCCGAGGTACTTGGTTGGCTTAAGCAGCAGATGGGGATGAGCAGACGGGAGTCGCGTCTCTTTTTATCCGAAGTGGTGGATGATAACCTTCTATCTTATCGCCAGGTACTTGGGCGCACCGTGGTGGTGCGCTCTTTAAATCGGTATCACGATTTGGCACCCGGTGTGGTTGTAGCCCCTCCTCAACTTCCCCCTTCGCCTCACCATCCACAGACCCTTTTTATGGAAGAGGGAATCAGTTTCGGAAATGGCACCCATCCGACCACGCGCATGTGCGCCCAGTATTTTATGGGCCTCTTTTCAAAAGGGCATCACTTTGGTGAGATGCTCGATCTCGGATGCGGTACAGGCGTTCTCTCTGTTTTAGGGCTTCTTCTTGGAGCGACTCACTGCGATGCCACCGAGATCGACTCTGTTGCGATGCATGATGCGCGGGTAAATGCACGCTTTAATCAGGTAGAAAAGCGTCTCTCACTTTTCCATGCAGATGAGTTTTCCCCTCAAAAAAGATACACCACGATATCAGCCAATCTTCGAACCCCAACCCTTTTATCCCTTTTTCCTCAACTCACAAGATGGGCTGATCCAGGTGGCCAGCTTATTTTATCTGGTATTCAGAAAGGAGAAGAGGCAAAGCTTATCGATCTCTTTTGTCCAAATTTTACCCTTGAACAGCAAATAGAGGATAGAAAATGGGTTGGATTGCACTTTAAAAAAGCAACTTCATTTAAAACCCACTAAAAATTGCCAAAATTTCAAAATGTATGTTTTTGTGCGAAGCATATAACAAACCCTCGAAAAATGATGTTTTCGAGGGTTTGTATTTAAGCGGTTGTTTTTAAATGTGATTTGGTGTTGAGGCTTTAAGCTTTCAATATCAATTTTTTGTTTCACGTGAAACAACCCCTAAAGAGAAAAGAGAGTGCATGTTTCAATAATCGATTAGGTTATCTCAATGGATGAAGCACATGCGACACAAAGGGTCGCTTCAGGAATCAGTTTGAGTCTTGCAAAAGGAATGGGCTCCTCGCATCCCTCACAAAGTCCATAGTCCCCATCATCAATGGCATCCAAAGCTTTTTTCAAAAGTGCCAGCCGCTCTTTACGGGCGCGAGCGGATGCCTCTCCTATGTGCCGAGTTTACATCGCCTCCACTCGGGATATACGACCGATGGCACTGTCGGGTGTCACGGCGGTTTTGGATGCATCCGCAGAGGCTTCGAGTTCCTGGTGAATCTCTTTGATAAGGCTCTCGATAATCTGTCTCATTTCGTGATGCTGTTTAGGTGTCACAATATATCAAGCTCCATTAATTTTTCTTGCAGTTCAGAAACACCACAAACCTGGTGAGCCCCAATCCCAAGGGATAGAGCGGCATCAATATTGGCCTGGGTGTCATCAAAAAAGAGGGTCTCTTCCGGTGTGGTTTCAAGGCGGTCCAACACCACCTCAAAAATTGTGGGGTCCGGCTTCATGATACGCATACGGTGAGACGGAAAGTTGTGGTGAAAGAGGGATTCGATGTCCTGGGTTTTGCAAAGGTTGGTCCAGTGGAGGATGTTGGTATTAGAGAGAGAGGCTGTGGTGAAGTGCCCGTTTAGCCTTTCCATAAGCTTCCGTCCTCCCGTGTATGGCAGGGTGGTCCATGTGACAAAGGTTTGAATAAAGGTGTCGGTGGAGACGGGAAGGGAAAACTCTTTGATAAACTCTTGGGCAAAGGTGTGGGGGGATATTTGTCCTGTCTCAAAGCTTTTGACCGAAGGGGAGTTGAGCCAGAGTTGCCAGAGATCCTCTTCGGTATGGAGACCTTTGGTCCATTCCAGCATCTGGTGGACTCCTGAGAGCTTGATAAAAACACCACCGATATCGAAAAGAAGAAGTTTAATTGGGTTTGGCATGGTCACCTGTTGTTTTTGCGGTTTGAGATAGAGTGTTTTCCTTAAAGCCAATGGTAACCCTAAATTGTTGGGTAGCCCATAAAAAAAAGCGCCGAAAAAACGGCGCTTTTTTTTATGGGACACTTTTTTAATTATGAGTCTCTACGGGTCGGTGTTTTGCTGTAACGGTTGCCCGGCTTCTTTTTGTATTTCGGAGCATGGGGTGTCCTTGTGGTGCGTGGAGCCTTGGGCCGATGTCTTGGTTTTGGACTGGCCTTTGTGTTGGGCTCAAGGGGGTTGGTTGGCTCCTCCTTTACCTCCGTCTCGACCGTCTCACCTGGGCTCTGGATATCTGGGGTGGTTGCCAGAGCCTCTTTGGGGTGGTCTGTTTTGGTCTGGAGCACCTCAGGCTTATCCTCGGTGAAAAGAGGGAGAGGGGCCTCCGTTTTTCTAAGCTTTGGTTTGGCCTGTGGTTTGCTTTTCTTTTCGGGTTTTGGTTGCTCACCCTCTGGCTTTTTACCGGTAGGCTCCTTGGGTCCATTCTCTTTTTGAGCGGCTTGCCTTGCGCTGTGAGATCTGCGGCGTGGAGCTCTTTTTGGGGGGGTGGTTTTTTCAGCACGCTCTTTCTCAGCACCTACACCCTCTTCTTTCTCTTTTTCGTCTTCCGTAGCCCCTGCAGATTCCTTGGGTTTTTCCTCTTGGCTCTGGCGCGTGCGGGGTGATTTTTTACGAGGTTGTTTTTGGGGCTCATCCTCGCTTTCCTGACGCACTTTGGGCGTTCGTGTGGGTGAGGGAAGGGTGACAAGAAGTGTATCTTCCGGGTATTCACAGGAGAGCTTGTGTCCCAAAAGCTCTTCGATGGCCGGGATGTAGTAAGAGTCTTCCTCACAGGCGAAGCTGACAGAAGTGCCTGTGGCACCCGCTCGACCGGTACGGCCGATGCGGTGAACATAGTGCTCGGCATCCTGAGGAAGATTGTAGTTGATGACGTGGCTGATCTCATCAATGTGAAGACCTCGGGCCGCCACATCTGTCGCCACAAGGACTTGTACTTTGCCTGATCGGAAATCTTCCAGGGCTCTGATTCGTTTGTTTTGAGCCACCTCTCCAGAAAGGAGATCTGCCTTTACCTTATATTTATTAAGGCGTTCGGCAAGGCGACGAGCCTGGTCGCGCCGATTGGTGAAGACAAGGACTTTGGTGAGGTTTCGGGTGTGGATGAGGTTGTAGAGAAGAGGGAACTTCTCATCGGTGGTCACCAAAAAGACCTTCTGGTCCACAGATTCCGACTCAACCTTCTCTGGTTCGATCTCCACACGGTGTGGATCACGGGTCCACTGCTCGGCAAGGCGGGTGACATCGCTGGAGTAGGTGGCACTGAAGAAGAGGGTCTGTCTTTGGTCTTTATGAGGGGTCGCATAGACGATCTTGCGGATATCGGGAATAAATCCCATATCGAGCATGCGATCGGCTTCATCGATTACAAGAATCTCCACACGGGAGAGGTCCACGAGCTTTTGATTCTTAAAGTCAATCAGGCGCCCCGGAGTGGCCACAACAATGTCGACGGATCCGGCCATTCCCTTTTTTTGCTTATCATATCCTGTTCCACCAAAAAGCGAGAGAATTCTATAAGGGGTAAACTTACAGAGGTTTCTGGCGTCTTTTTCAATCTGAAGAGCCAACTCCCTTGTGGGAGCAAGAACCAGAGCACGGGGAAACCCCTTTTCAGGGCCTCCGCGCATGGGGTGTTTGGCGAGGTGGTTGATGATGGTGATAAGAAAGGCAGCACTTTTTCCTGTGCCAGTCTGGGCTTTGCCGATGGCATCTCGGCCCTTAAGGGTTTCAGGAAGGCAGCCCGCCTGAATGGGGGTGGTATACTGAAATCCCAGATCAAAGATACCGCGCATCAGCTTGACAGGAAGGTCAAGGTCGTGGAATCGAACTTCCCCTTCCTTTTCTGGAACCTGAAATTCATCAAGACTCCAGGCCGGTTTGCGAGGTTGCCTTTGGGTCTCTTTTACCGGTTTTTCTTTTTGAACTTTGCGTTGGGGAGCTTGCTGGGTGGCCTTTCCGTTTTGAGAACGAGTTGCACGGGATGAGGGGACCCGCTTTTCAGATTGAACATCTGATTTTCCACGTGCCGTACCCTTTTGAGGGCGATCGGCTGTTTTGGTAACGGGGCTCTGCTTTTTATCTCGAGCCCGACGCTGCCTTTCGGCCCGCTCTTTTTTGGAGAGTTCTGCCGCTTTCTTTCGTGAGTGTTCTGCAAAGGGGATGGCTGAATTGTCGTCGTCCGAACTGGAGCCCGTAAAAAATTGCGCTATGCGTTTAAATAGGTTTCGTATCAATCGTAATTCTTCCCAAATCGTTTCTTTTATGTTGCAGGTGATGGGTTAGAAGGTCCAAACTGCTCAAGAGAAAAGAGCGTGTAACTCTTTGACAATCCACAGTTCAGAGGGAATGGTTAAAGCATGGAGAAGACCGTGGGTGCAGGTGCGGCTTTCCGGCACAGCCAAAGCTTTCCGCCAACGCTTTAGACGATATCCTGCCGAAAAAAAGACGGTTTGACCGCTTTTACCTTTATGGTACAAAAGGGCGTCCCGCTTCAGGATGTACCTCTATATACAGGCAAGATGCCCATTTAGGCAATATTTTTGATAAATCCTTTTAAATATAATAGATAATGGGAAACAATTCCAGTGGCAAAAGGACAGAGAAAAGAGAGACTCATTGGCGCGCTTGTGTCCAATGAAAAGGGAGAAATTTTTGATATTGAAGGGTATGCGGCCGTCGGACTTAGCGGTGCACTTCATATACCTCTAACTGTGGGGGAAACCCTCTTTATGCCCGATGGCGGGGAGCTGATGCGTCTTCCCGATCGGTATCCGGTGGTGTGGAATATTGAAGAAGGCCGAGTGGAAGTGCTTACCCACAACCCCTTTGATCCATCTGAGCGGATCTACCCCGTTTCAGCATTTAACTCGCCAGGGTATGTCAATACCGCCCAGGCGGCCTGTGAGTCGGACGAAGGAGCCGACCCGCTGCCACTCTTCTCCTATTGCGCTGTGGGGTGGTACGACGATGGCTTTCGCGTGGCCTCGTGCCAGGTGGATGCAGAGCCAAGGCAGGAGCTTCGGCTTATGCCAATTCCAGAAGTCCAAAAAGGGGTGGATACAAGACGGGAAACCCATCCGGAAAACAGGCTTTTTCGTCACCTTGAAAAGTGTGCGTTAACCTATGGATGCCCTGCCGCTAAAAACCTTTTTATTGGGCGCTGCGAAGCCCCTCTTCCCACATCACGGCAGTGCAACGCCCGGTGTCTGGGGTGTATTTCCCATCAGAGTGCCGTAAAGATATCAAATTGTCAGGACCGCATCGACTTTACCCCGACCCCGGAAGAGATTGCAGGCGTTGCCCTGGCACATTTTGAAACGGTTCCAGACGGGGTGGTCAGTTTTGGCCAGGGGTGTGAGGGAGACCCTCTTTTGGCTGCTGAAGTCATTGAGCCTGCCATCAAGTTGATTCGGAAATCAACAGACCGGGGCACCATCAATATGAACACCAATGCCAGTCTTCCCAAGGTGCTGGATCGCCTTTTTGATGCAGGTCTCGACTCCATTCGCGCGAGCATGAACAGTGTGCGGCCCGAAATCTACACAGCCTACTTTCGACCCAACGGATACCGTTTTGAAGATGTGGTAGAGAGCTTTGACGTGGCCAAAAGCCATGGTCGGTACAAGGCGATCAACTATCTCAACAGCCCTGGGATTACCGATACCCCTGAAGAGTTTGACGCATTGTGCCGGTTTATTGAGGCCCATGGGGTGGATTTGATTCAGTGGCGAAACCTCAACTTCGACCCCGTGCTCTACCATGCGCAGATGTCCGAGGCTGGTGCTTTGGGGTTGCCCATCGGTATTAAAAAGATGATCACTCGGTTGGAAAAAGCGTTTCCTAATTTGAAACACGGTTATTTCAACCCGTCAAAAGAGATGTATGCCTCCCGCCCGGGAGGACGAAATATTGAGAAGCCGGCGCCCAAAAAGAGAGAAAAGCCGAAGCGTCGAATCAAAAGGAGATAGTGCCATGGCATGGCTTGAGATACGTGTTGTCTATGAAAAAGGCGGAGATCTTCCCGCCGACGAACTGGTGGCCGAGGCCTTTGATGCCTCAGGTATCGACTCTGTCTCCATCACCCTTCCCGATGAAGAGCCGGTAGAGGGGTGGGACCCCGGTGGGTGCAATCGGGATGAAGAGTACGTGGTGACCGGCTACGTTGAGGCCGGCGAGACGAATGCGACCTTACTTGAAAACCTCAAAGTTCGCCTCAATGCGTTGGAAGAGAGAGCCAAGATAAGTTGGAAACTGGAGACTCAGGAGATCCCTGACACAGATTGGAACGAGTCCTGGAAAGAGAATTTTAAACCGGTGCATCTCACCGATCGTTTTGTGGTAAAGCCCACCTGGGAGAGCTACGAGCCAGCCAAAGACGAGAAGGTGATCGCCATCGATCCGGGCATGGCCTTTGGCACCGGAACCCATCCCACCACCCGTCTTTGTGTGGAGATGATTGAAAAATATATCCAAAAAGGGGTCAGCGTGTTGGATGTCGGTACCGGCTCGGGTATTCTTCTGGTGGCAGCCGGGCTGGGCGGGGCTGCGGGAGGCCTTGGGGTGGACAATGACCCGGTGGCTGTGGAGACGGCGAAGGAGAATTTAACGCTGAATGGGGTGGATCATCTCTTTGGGGTAACCTGCAACAACCTGATTGATGCCACAGAGAAGAGTTATGACCTTGTGGTGGCCAATATTTTGGCTGAGGTGGTGGTGACCCTTCTCTCTGATATTCACAAAGTAATCCATGACGACTCCCTGGTGATTCTTTCGGGAATTTTGGTGGAAAAAGGCCCTATGGTGGAAGAGAAACTTCTGGAGAAAGGGTTTCGAGTGGTTGAAAAAGAGATTGAGGAGTCCTGGATGGTCTATGTGGCGGCCAAAACCTGCTAAGCAATTTGTGGATTGGTGGCGTTGTTGCTTTGTGTAAAGCAGGTTGCAATAATAGTTTCGTGAAGAACATCTTCTTGCAGCCTTACCCTGTTTTATGGTTAGTAGGAAAAACGACTCATATATTTAGGATAGATAAATAGAAAAATAGGGGATCGTTTATGCGCTGGGTGGTATCTGTTCTTTGGATGGCTGGGACTCTTTTTCTGGTAACCCCCCTTTGTGCTGGGCCTCTCTACGATGAAGGCCTGTCACTGTTTCAGGATGAAGCATACAAAAAGGCGTCACGGCGTTTGGAAAAATCCTTTGAGAAAGAGAAGGGAACAGCATCCGATGCCGCCCTTCTCTTGAGCCAGTGCTATGAAGAGATGGGAAAAACCTCTCGCGCGATTGACACCTTAAAAAAGGGGCAGCGTAACGATCCTGAGAATTGGGATATACTCTATCGACTTGGAGATCTTCAGGATACACGGGGAGACTACTTTGGGGCTCTGGAGGCCTTTGCCAAAGCCTCAATCCTAAAGCCAAGAGACACGAAGACAACCTTTCGCCTGGGGATGCTCTACGATAAAACCGCTCAGATAGAAAAGGCGCTTAAGGTCTACCGAAAGCTTCGCAAAGAAGGCTCCCCTTATGCAGAACGGCTTTTACATGCTATCCAGGGAATAGAGTGATCTGTGGGGTAAGCGGATATTTTGACTTTATGGATAGCCCTTTGAAAGAGATGAAGGAGAAAAAGACCATGATCAAGGTAGGTATTGTTGGATGGAGAGGCATGGTGGGTTCGGTTCTCATGGAGAGAATGCGGGCAGAAAACGATTTTGATCGTATTGACCCGGTCTTTTTCACCACCAGTCAGGCAGGGCAAAAAGGGCCGGATATTGGAAAAGAGATTCCGGTTCTTCAAGATGGTTTTGATATTGATATTCTTAAAGGGATGGACGTGATCCTCACCTGCCAGGGGAGTGGGTACACCAAAGAGGTGCATCCCAAGCTGCGCGCCATCGGTTGGAGCGGCGTTTGGATTGATGCGGCCTCTGCCCTTCGCATGAGCGATGACAGTATCATCGTGCTTGACCCTGTGAATCGCGATGTGATTGACAAAGGCTTTGATGCAGGTATTCGGGATTTTATCGGCGGCAATTGCACCGTGAGTTTGATGCTGATGGCACTGGGCGGGCTTTTTGAATCGGGCCAGGTGGAGTGGCTCACCTCCATGACCTACCAGGCCGCATCGGGTGCCGGAGCCAAGAACATGAAGGAGCTCGCCTCTCAGATGGGCACGATTTATGATGTGGCCCAGCCCATTATAGATGGCCCTGTGGGCGCAGTGGATGCGGCCATCACCCACGCCATGCGAAGTGAGAGTTTCCCTGTGGATAATTTTGGGGTCCCTCTGGCTGGAAGCCTGATTCCCTGGATTGATGTGCCTGTGGAAGGCGGTCAGACCCGTGAAGAGTGGAAGGGTGTTTCCGAGACCAACAAGATTCTGGGAACCGAAAAACAGATTCCGATCGACGGCACCTGCGTGCGCATCGGTACCATGCGTTGCCACAGCCAAGCCATCACCGTAAAGCTTAAGGAAGCGCTGCCTCTTGAGGAGGTTGAAAAACTGATCGCTTCGGCCAATGAGTGGGTGAAGGTGGTTCCCAACACCAAGGAAGAGACCCTGAAAGAGTTGACGCCCACGGCTGTTACAGGAACCCTTACCGTTCCTGTGGGACGCATTCGTAAGCTCAACCTTGGTGAGGAGTACCTCAGCCTCTTTACCGTGGGCGATCAGCTTCTTTGGGGGGCTGCTGAGCCCGTGCGTCGTATGCTGAATATTGCAGTGGAGAAGCTGGGATAAGAGCCGATTCCCCATCTTTTTAGGACCCGATCAAAAAGGAGCACCATTTTTGAATAGAATATGGTGCTCTTTTTTTTATTGAAAATTTGACGATTTTCAAAGTAGCTTCTCTGTAAAATAAAAAATTCCCACCAAAAGAACCTGAGTCATCGTGTGAAATATCAAATATCAGACTATTTCGTCACCTTAACTGTTACGAAATAACAAATGTTAGCACCCCTATCAATTTCGAAAGAAACGCCCTTCAATTCAGGCATCGCCGATGTCGCAAGCAAGGGAGTTTTCTGGCGTCCATACGGATACACCATCGATCTGATATCTGATATATCTTTGTAATAAACTAAAATTATTGCATTTACTTCGCTATTTCGGTAATAATCACTATTCACCACCCACGATGGACGGCTTTGGTTTCTGTTTTCTCGATTGAGAAAACAGCGCACCCACCACTCTGTTCACCTTATTTATGACGAATTTGTCATTTATAAATCTTCGGCTTTCATAATCGGACAGGTTTATCCCACCGAGAGAGTTTCTGGAGAGGTTTTGGGCGATGTTTTTGCAACAGTCGACGCATTTGCAACAGGGAGACGTCCCTTTATAAAAACCCAGTGTCTCTTTGCTGTAACTTATCGTCAATCCGTCCGTTGCAGATCCATCAACTTTCATCTGTAAGGAGAAGCATTGATGTGTCGCTTATTTGCAATTACCAGTGAAGATCCCGTCTCCCCCATGGTGGCCCTTGAAGCTTTGGACGTGATGCGGGAGGGCCACGACGGTTCTGGGGTCGGTCTTTTTCTGCGTGATCTCGGCGGGCCATTTGAGACCATGAAAGATGCCCCCATTCTATCGGGTATTTTTACGGAATCAGGCCTCCGGCGTCTGGATGTGAAGATGATGGAGAAGGGATTTATCACCAAGTACAAGATTTCATTTAAACTCGATAAATCCCCTCCGGAAGGGGTTCCCAAACGGGATGTTTACCTGGTTCGGGCTTATGAATACCCGGAAGAGTGGGAAGAGTGGAGTTGGAAGCGCAAGCAGGCCGAGCTGACGAGAATTCGTCTGGAGCTTCGTGCCATGGGCGAGGAGAAAAAGGATATGATTGTGTTCTCCTTTTGGCCTGATGTCATCATGATTAAAGAGATAGGCGATCCACTTACCGTGGGCCGCTACCTGAAGCTTGATACCACTCAGGATATCCGTGCGCGCATCATTATGGCTCAGGGGCGTCAGAATACCAACTACGCCATCAATCTTTATGCCTGCCACCCCTTTTTTTTACAGGGTTTTTCCACCATGACCAACGGGGAGAACACGGCCTTTATCCCTATCCGTGAATTTTTGCAAAACAGAGGGTTTGAAGGATACATGGGTTTTCAGTCGGACTCCGAGGTCTTTACCCATATTTTGCATTACATGCACAAAGAGTTGGATTTGGGGTTGGAGTTTTACAAGCACATCATCACACCGCTGGAAGGTGGTGCGCTCTCTTCGCATCCCAATCACGATCTGCTCACCCACCTTAAGCAGTCGTGTCGAAGGCTTATCATAGACGGCCCCAACTGTGTGATCGGCAGTTTGCCGAATCACTCTCTTTTTATGGTTCAGGACAGAAAGAAACTGCGGCCTGGTGTTATCGGTGGTCGCCCCGGTATTTACGCCTTTTCATCTGAGATCTGCGGCTTGGACTCCGCCATTTCCGATCGCGATAAGTCCAAAGATTTTCAACCCATGTATCTCGATACGGCTATTGTTGGCCCGGATCGTCAGGAGGTTCAGATATGTCGTCAAACGGAAAGATTACACCTTCCTCACTAAGCATCAAAGATTTGCTTTGGCAGATCGATTGGAGCAAAGAGGCCTGCACGCTCTGTGGTCAGTGCACCGCGGTTTGCCCTGTGAAGGCTATTGAGTTGGGGGTGTTTCGAAAGCGCGATATCAAGACCCCCATGGGATTGGTGCATAAGGCAGAGAACGTGTATTCCATCTATTACGGGATTCGTCAGAAAACCGAACCCAAACACGCCTGTATCGGTTGTGGGATGTGCTCTCAGGTTTGCCCCAACGATGCCATTATTCCCTTGCGAAACGATGAGGCAGACAAGCAGCGGTACCACATGGATCAGGGCGGACAACCCATCAAGCGGGGCGGGCGTCGAAAATCCGAAGGGGCGGGAACCCTGGATCGCGTTAAGTTCACAAGAATCTCTATGCTCACCGACCCCGCTCTTGATGCCGGGCGTCACGAGTTTGAGGTGAAAACCCTTTTGGGACGCGTGCTTCCTCCAAAAGAGCAGCTCAAGCGCCAGATGAAAGGGGAGTGGGTGCCACCTGTTCGCGAGATTTATCCTTTGGTGATTGGTGGCATGAGCTTTGGCGCCCTTTCGCCCACCATGTGGGAAGGGCTCCAGATGGGGGTGGCCTATTTAAACAAAGAGCTTGGCATGCCTGTGCGTATGTGCACCGGTGAGGGCGGGTGCCCCCCGCGTCTTCTTCGTTCTGACTTTTTAAAGTACACCATCCTTCAGGTGGCCTCGGGCTACTTTGGTTGGGATGAGATCATTCACGCCATCCCTGAGATGAAGGTGGACCCCTGCGCCATTGAGATCAAGTATGGTCAGGGCGCCAAACCCGGGGACGGGGGGCTTTTGATGTGGCACAAGGTAAACAAGCTTATCGCAGCCATTCGTGGGGTGCCCGAAGGTGTTAGTTTGCCCAGCCCGCCTACCCACCAGACCCAGTACTCCATCGAAGAGTCGGTGGCCAAGATGATCCAGTCCATGTCCATGGCCTGGGGATTTCGTGTGCCGGTCTATCCTAAAATATCTGCTTCTTCGACATCTCTTGCAGTTTTAAACAACCTGACGCGAAACCCTTATGCAGCAGGTCTTGCCATCGATGGGGAAGACGGAGGGACCGGGGCGGCCTACAACGTTTCCATGAACCATATGGGCCATCCCATCGCGTCAAGTCTTCGGGATTGCTACAAAACACTGGTTGAGATTGGTATGGAAAACGAGCTTCCTCTGGCGGCTGGGGGCGGGATTGGCAAGAATGGGAATCTGGCAGCCAACGCAGCGGCCCTTATCATGCTCGGGGCGAGCATGGTGCAGACCGGAAAGTATGTGATGCAGGCAGCAGCGGGGTGCTTGGGTTCGGAGAGTGATCGCTGCAACGTCTGCAACATTGGCATCTGCCCAAAAGGCATTACCTCCCAGGATCCCCGGCTCTATCGTCGTCTCGATCCCGAGCACGTGGCCCAGAGAGTGGTGGATATGTTTGTCTCTTTTGATACGGAGTTGAAGAAAATCATCGCTCCCCTTGGGCGATCTACCTCCCTGCCCATCGGCATGTCCGATGCGCTTGGCATTGACGACCGCGACGCCGCCGAGCGTCTCGACATCAAATACATGGTGTAGACATGATGAAGAGCAACACAAAAATTACCATCTATGGGAAGCAGGATGGAACCCGTATCGCTTCACGCGTTTTGGAAGAGAAGATCCAACAGGCTATAGGCAAGGGATACCGACACCTGGAGATCGAAGCATTGGGGCAGCACGGTATTGCCGGCCGCCTGCACGCTGCCAAAGATGAGACGGTCTATGTGCGCATCAACGGCACATGCGGTCAGCGTACCGGTTCCATGGGGTTTCCCAACACCACCATTGAAATATTTGGAGCCGCTTCCGACGACATCGGCTGGCTTAATGCGGGTGCCGAGATTATCATTCACGGCAACGCCTCCAACGGTGTTTGTAACGCCATGGCACAAGGGCGTGTCTCTGTGGCGGGCAACATCGGTGCTCGCGGCATGACCATGACCAAAGAGAATCCTCGTTTCCAGCCACCCGAACTCTGGGTGCTGGGTTCTACCGGTGACTACTTTGGTGAGTTTATGGCTGGAGGCACGGCCGTGGTGTGCGGATGGGAAGCTCAAGATAAAGAGAATGTTTTGGGTTACCGTCCTTTGGTGGGGATGGTGGGCGGACGCGTCTTCTTTCGCGGTCCCATCAAAGGGTACAGCCAAGGCGACGCCAAGATGGCTGTCATCACAGATGATGAGTGGTTGTGGCTCTCTGAAAGTCTGAAGAGCTATCTTGCACGCATTGGTAAAGAGGAGATCCATCCCAAACTGGCTCGTCGTGACGATTGGCAGCTTATCAAAGCAAGATCCCCTCAGGAGAAGATGGCTGGCACCAGTCGCTCTATGGCCGCCTTTAAACACGAAGTGTGGGATGCCGAGCTTGGTAAAGGGGGGCTGATCGGTGACCTCTCCGATCAGGATATGAGCCACATTCCTGTGATTACCACAGGTGATTTGAGGCGTTTTGTACCCGTTTGGGAAAATAAAAAATATGTATCCCCCTGTCAGGGGGCCTGTCCTTCTGGAATACCTGTTCAGGATCGATGGGGCTTGGTTCGAAACGGGTTGGTGGATGAAGCGGTGGACCTGGCGCTTCACTACACGCCTTTTCCTGCGACGGTCTGCGGCTTTCTCTGTCCCAACCCGTGCATGTCGGCTTGTACCAAACAGATCGCCAGCATGCCTTCCATCAATGTGAAGCAATTGGGCAAAGCCAGTATTGGAGCCAAGGTTCCTGAATTGCCTGAAGCCACGGGGAGCAAGGTGGCCGTGATAGGTGGCGGTCCTGCGGGAATCTCTGTGGCATGGCAGCTGCGCATGGCTGGCCATGATCCAGTGGTTTTCGATACCAACCCGACCCTTGGCGGGAAAATGGCTGCTGTTATTCCTGAGAGCCGAATCCCCAAAGAGGTTCTGGATGCTGAGCTTTCGCGAATCCGTGAGGTGCTGCCCCATATTCACCTTCAGCAAGAACTTACCTCTCGGGAGATGGAACGTATGAAGGGAGACCACGATTTTATTGTGGTGGCCACCGGTGCTCAAAAACCACGAATGCTTCCCGTCACCGGCAAAGAGAAGATGATCCCCGGAAACATCTTTTTGGCCGATGCCAAAGAGGAGAAGGCCAATCCAGGTAAAATAGTGGTGATTATTGGTGCTGGTAACTCCGCCTGTGATGCGGCCACCGAAGCGTATCGGTGCGGCGCCAAGCAGGTGACCCTTATCGATATTGCCGAGCCCGCGTCCTTTGGTGAAGAGCGCGAAGCCGCCGAAAAGGCCGGTGCCACATTTAAGTGGCCCTGCTTGACTCGGGAGATCACCGACAAAGGGGTGCTTCTGGAAGACGGCGAGTTTTTGGAAGCCGATACCGTGATCATCTCCATTGGCGATGTGGTGGACGAGGCGTTTCTCCCTTCCACCGTGGCCCTTGGGGAAAACGGTTATGTCATTGTGGATGAAAACGGACAAACCACCGATCCTGCGATTTTTGCCATTGGAGACATTACGGGATTGGGGCTTATTACAGAAGCCATTGGTGCGGGCAGAAGGGCTGCCGAAACCATTGATGCCATCAGCCGAGGAGAGAAACCCAAGGGACGAAATCCGAGAGAGGTTATTGATAAAGGGCGAATGAATCTGGCCTATTTTGATCCAAGACTCTCAACATTTAAAGACCTTGAGAAGTGCGGAACCGAATGTTCATCATGTGGGAGTTGCAGAGATTGCGGTGTTTGTGTTACCGTATGCCCCAAAGAGGCGATAAAAAGAGTGGAGACGGGCGACCTCATGGTCCCGTTTGAGTACCGTGTCAATGCGAATCGTTGCATTGGCTGCGGGTTTTGCGCAGACGCCTGCCCATGCGGAATTTGGCATCTGATCACCAACACGCCTCTTGGATAAGATGGAGCCTTAAAAGGGCGCATCTCTTCTGCGACAACAAAAGAAAGCTTCGTGTAATTGGTTTTATCTATCCCGCTTTTTCCTTAGGTGAGAAGAAGCGGGATAGTTGTGCGCGCCCTCTGGAAACGTTTTACCTTTTCCAAGGTTGCGACATTGTAGTGAATATCTCTTTTAGAGAAGGAACAGCCTTTCATGAATGCACTGCTTGCCTTAGAAGACGGTCGAATATTTTCGTGCCGCAGTTTCACGGGCCCTGGCGAGGTGGGTGGAGAAGTGGTCTTCAACACCAGCATGACAGGGTACCAGGAAATTCTTACCGACCCATCCTACCGGGGACAGATGGTCACCATGACCTACCCCCTTATCGGAAATTACGGCGTGAGCCGGGAAGATGTGGAATCCAGTCGGATTCAGGCGTCAGCTCTTATCGTTCGAGAGTATCAGGACGATTACAGCAACTGGCGGGCAGACATGAGCCTGGCAGACTACCTGAAGGCCCAAGGTGTCATGGGCATTGATGAATTGGACACGCGCGCCCTCACCCTTCATCTTCGCAACAAAGGCGCCATGCGTGGCATTATTTCAACCGAGGTGGCAAGTCCTGAGGCCCTTGTGGAAAAAGCCAAAAGCCTCCCTTCTATGGAAGGGTGCGACCTGGCAAGCTCGGTCACTACGGAAAAAGCCTACCGCTTGGTGAACAACACCCCTGTCTATATCAATGAAGCGCTCGACCAAGGGGCCTTTGCGTGCCGAGGTGAGAAGAAGGCCGTTGTGGCATTTGACTTTGGTATCAAGTTTAACATCATTCGTCTTTTGGAAGCCGCCGGCTGCGAGGTGATTGTGGTTCCTGCCTCAACGCCTGCTGAGATTGTGAAGTCCATGAATCCCGATGGCATCTTTCTCTCCAACGGCCCTGGAGACCCTGAGCCCGTGGTGTATGTCGTTGAAACAGTAAAAGGTCTTCTGGGGTACAAACCCATCTTTGGTATCTGCCTGGGCCATCAGATTCTCTCTATTGCCCTTGGAGGCAAGACCTATAAGTTGAAATTTGGCCATCGTGGCGGAAACCAGCCCGTTCAGAATCTTGCCACCTCCAAGGTGGAGATCACCAGCCAGAATCACGGTTTTGCTGCGGATATGGAGAGCCTTTCGGCTGCCGATGTGGAGGTTTCCCACATCAACTTGAACGATCGAACCGTGGAAGGGCTTCGGCACCGGCGGTACCCCGTGCTCAGCGTGCAGTACCACCCGGAGGCGTCTCCGGGGCCAAACGATGCCCAATATCTCTTCGAAGAATTCGTCTCCATGATGGAGAATTTCACGGCTTAAGAAACAGGGCATTCAATGTCCTGTTTTTTTTTGGCCAGAGGCTGGGCCATAAGGTGAATGCTCGATGGATTTCGTAGGCTCGAAATAGCGTCTAAAGCATTCACGCGAAGGGTGATGTTGTTCGAAAGCCTTGGATCAACGACAGTCTCGTTGGGTTTTTAAGCGAAGAGTAAAAAAAGTGGGTTAGTGAAAGTTATTTCTAAGCGGATGTGACGAGGCGAAGCCTCGGAGCATTTGCGAACCTGGGGTCAAGGGGCACAGCCCCTTGCTGCCGGAGGCAACCATAAGAGGGACATATGCCAAAACGCACGGATATAAAGAAGATATTAATCGTGGGCGCCGGGCCGATAATCATCAGCCAGGCGTGTGAGTTTGATTACTCTGGAACCCAGGCGTGCAAGGCGCTTCGGGAAGAAGGGT
>JAKSCC010000302.1 GCA_022360815.1 Desulfobacterales bacterium | reverse complement strand
TGAACCACCTCGGCATAAAAAGGGTTGGTGCTGGTGTTGACCAGCATGCCGATGGTACCGGTTCGGTTTACCTTGAGGCTTCGCGCAATGGAAGAGGGCCGGTAGTCAAGGGCTTTCACGGCGTCCATCACTTTGTCCCGGGTTACCTCGCTAACATAACGGGTGCCGTTTAGGACGTGGGAGACCGTGGAGGTGGAGACTTGGGCTTTTTTTGCGACATCTTTGATGGTTGCCATGGTCTGTTCGCTTTGCCGTACTGTGTGAGTAGAGCTTGTGGGGTGCTGAGCCGTTAAACTGAATGGGATGAAGTCTCAGAAGTTTAACTATTAACGTTGCTACCCCGCGCTTGGTTTTGATCGCACTTTGGAGCGATCAAAACCAAGCGCGGGAGAATAGAAAAGTTTTTTGCGGAGCTTTTTTTTAAAAAAGCGACCCGCCGGAGGCCGCGCTATACGCTTTTTTCTAAAAAAGCCTGGGTTTTTGTGAGGGTAGGAATGGAGGGCTGGGCCCCTTCTCCCGTTACCGAAAGGGCTGCGGCGGCATTGGCAAAGGCAAGGGCCCTAAAGAGGGGAGCTCCCTTTTGAAGGGCCGCGGCGAGGCCTCCGTTAAAGGTGTCTCCGGCGGCGGTTGTGTCCACAGCGTCAACGGGGTAGCCCGAAACCATGTGAGATTCAGCACCGGTGCTTGCAAAGGCTCCTTTTGAGCCTAAGGTGATGACGACGGTTTTTACCCCTTTGGTGTGAAGTTTTTTTGCTGCTTTTTCAGCGCTGCTTGCGTCGGTCACCTTGACCCCTGTCAGCACTTCGGCTTCGGTTTCGTTGGGGGTGATCATGGAGAGCCCGTTTAAAAGGGCATCGGAAAGGGGCCGGGCCGGAGCGGGGTTTAAAATGACGGGGACACCGCTCTCTTTGGCGTTGGCTGCGGCCATCTCAAGGGTCTCCATGGGAGTTTCCAGCTGCATGAGAAGGGCGGAGGCCCCTTTGATAAGCCCAAGGTGCGGGACGAGCCTTTCAGGGGTGAGGCAGGCGTTGGACTCCGGCGAGATACCGATGCTGTTTTCTCCGGTTTGGGAGACATAGATAATGGCCACACCGGTGGGCACTTTTTCGACCTGCATGACGGCCTGGGTATCGATGCCTTCCGATGCGAAGGCATCAACCATGCGGGAGCCGAAATCATCGTCTCCCACGCAGGCGATAAAGGCGGCTTTTGCCCCCAGGCGGGCGGCTGCCACAGCCTGGTTGGCCCCTTTTCCTCCGGCAACCACCCGGTACCCATGACCGGATACGGTCTCACCGGGCCTTGGAAAACTTTCGACCTTGAGAATGTGATCGGCATTGACGCTGCCGAGAACCACCAGGGGCTTTTTTGTCATGCTTTTTCCTTTAAGGGCTATGTCTTAAAAATGGCCCCCACATAGGCTCTTTTGAGGAGGATGCATGGGGGCAATGTGAGGTGGCGTTTGAAGGTATCCGCTTTTTAAGGCGTTACCACCTTAAGGGGAACGGGAATGTAGGCGTCAACCTTTTCGCCTTTGAGAACCTTGACGGCGGTCTCCACACCCAGGGCGCCGATGAGGGCCGGCTGCTGGGCGATGGTGCCGGCCATTTCGCCACGTTTAACAGCGGCAATGCCATCGTCGGTGCCGTCAAAGCCCATGACGATCACTTTTTTTCCGGCAGCAGCCAGAGCGCGAATGGCACCCAGGGCCAT
>JAKSCC010000042.1 GCA_022360815.1 Desulfobacterales bacterium | reverse complement strand
TCGCTCAAATTGCTGGACAGCTCACAGCCGATGCCACAGAAAAAGCGGACATTCGCTGCTGGCGCACCCTGCCCGCTGAAATCTACATCGGCAGCACCTTTGTAAAACCCGGCGACTACTCGGCATCGGCAGAGTCTTGCGGGGCATCCGCACGATTCATCGGCAATATCAGCGTCAAGGCAGGACAAACTGTTTTTGTTTTTGACAACACCATCTACTAAACAGCCTCTGAACCCATCGCGCTGTGAGCTGCCTCACAGCGCAGCAGCGACTCAAACAGATTCTTGATGCTGACTGGCGAGGCTTGAATAACGGACCTGTTTAGGAAGAACCACCAACAATAAAAGAGAGCACCATGAAACGACTGATCGGCCTGCTTATCACCCTTGTTTTCTTTTCCGGTTGTCTCACCGCAGCTTCTCCGTCTAAAACCCAAAAAAGCCCGACAAAAGCAGCACAAAAAGCCCGGGCTGATCACGTGTTTTCAGAGCTTGATGGAAAATCTCCAACCCCATATACCACATCCCCAGAACACCAAAAAAAAGCACCCCTTAAACATGGCATAAAACCGGCACCAATCCACTCCCAAAGTCCCAAGACCTTCACCCATGAAACCCACCTCATTGCCCGTGGATACGGGCAATCCAAACCCGAAGCCATTGGCCAGGCCAAAGCAGAGCTGGCAAACATGTTTGAATCACGCATTCAAAGCGATATCTCTTCTGTCACCAGGGCCGTCACCGACTCGGTAAAGGGAGACTCCCTTAAAAAAACCGTTCAGGCTAAAGTCAGGGTTGTCTCTTCGGTTCAGCTTGAAGGGGTCCAAGTGGGTGAGGTGACTCGGAAAAGCGGAGAATATGTGGCTGTTGCAGCTCTTAACCGAGCGCGAGCCGCGTCAAAATGGCAAAAAGAGGTGGATCGAATCGATGCCAAAATCGCTGTGGAAGAAAAGGGTGCCAGCAAAGCCCGGGGCAAGCTCATGCAGCTTCGCCATCTTAACAATGCTGTGGGCTTCTTCCTTGACAAACAAGCCTTTTCAAGCAGACTCCGCGTCATTGGCTACCAAGCATCAGCCGGTAATACCATTACATTTGAAGAGCTTGCTGGCCGCAGACAAAAAATCAAAAGCGACTTTCGCATTGCCCTTGATGTGAACTCAGCCAAAGGAGAAGAGCTCAGCCACCAGCTGGCCAAGAAACTCACCTCAGCTGGCTTTATCATCAACGAACGCCCTTCGGAAAGTGATGCCACCTTGAGGGTAAAACTCGCCTTCTCCAAAGTAAAAAACAACAACCCCAACTTTAAATTCATGCGCGCCACAGCCGATGTCTCCATTGTCGATTCCACCACAGGAAAGAAAGTGGGCCACTTCAATGAAAGCCAAAGGAGCGCACACCTCAACTACGACGAGGCCGGTGTAAAAGCCGTTAAAAAACTCTCGAAAACCCTTTCGAAAAGAATCATGACTTATCTCGAGTAACCCCAACTCCCACCCATCAACACCCAAAACGCCCTGTTCAAAAAAGCTTGAGCAGGGCGTTTGTTGCAAATCATTTTCCCTCCAGTCACCCTCCCCCCGTTATCGCAAAATCGTTGACATCTTTCCCTCCATAAGCCGCACACCTTACGGATCACCTTCAAATAAAAAGTGTGTTGACAAATCAAGATGACCTTGCAAAAAACGATCCGCTAAACGAAAGAAGGCAAACAACGTCGAGCAAATCATGAAAGAGAGATGTGGAAAATGGATTACAACGCAGCGAGCCTGACCCTGCATGAGCAAAAAGTCGGAAAAATTGAGGTGGTTTCTAAAGTGACGGTGGAAAATCGCGACGACCTGAGTCTGGCCTACACCCCTGGAGTGGCCCAGCCCTGCCGAGAGATATCCGGCTTAAAGGAGAACGCCTATCGCTATACCGCCAAAGGCAATTTGGTGGCCGTGGTTACCGACGGTACCGCAGTTTTAGGACTCGGCGATATCGGCCCGGAAGCCGCCATGCCGGTTATGGAGGGCAAAGCCGTTCTTTTTAAAGAATTTGGCAATGTGGATGCCTTTCCCATCTGCCTTGCTTCTCAAGATGTTGAGGAGATCATCCACTCAGTAAAAATGATCGCCCCCACGTTCGGAGGAATCAACCTCGAAGATATCTCAGCGCCCCGATGCGTGGAGATTGAAGAGCGCCTGAACAAAGAACTGAACATCCCTGTTTTCCACGACGACCAACACGGAACAGCCATTGTCACGGCAGCGGCACTGATCAACGCCTTAAAACTCGTCAAAAAAGAGATCACCAAGGTCCGCGTGGTGGTCAACGGTGCCGGAGCAGCCGGGGGTGCCATCGTCAAAATGCTCATAGACTTGGGCGTTACCGAAATTCTTCTCTGCGACAGAAAAGGCATTCTACTGAAAAACAATCCCGAAAACCCGCCCCACTTTGAAGCCCTGGCACAGCTCACCAACCCCCAGCAGAAAACGGGAGACCTCTCCGATGCCATGAAAGGAGCCGATGTTTTTATTGGTGTCTCTGCAGGAGGGATTGTCAGCTCAAAAATGGTGGCATCCATGGCTGAAAAGGCCATTGTCTTTGCCATGGCCAACCCCACACCGGAGATCATGCCCGAAGAGGCCAAGGCCGCCGGTGCCGCCATTGTGGGTTCTGGACGTTCGGATTTCCCCAACCAGGTCAACAACGTCCTTGCCTTTCCCGGTATCTTCAGAGGAGCCCTGGACGCTCGAGCCAAGGAGATCAACCGGCCCATGGTTTTGGCAGCGGCTTACGCCATCGCCGAGATGGTTGACGAAAATAAATTGACCCCTGAGTACGTCATCCCCGACGCCCTTGACCGAAACGTGGGTACACAGGTGGCCCAGGCGGTAAAGAAAGCAGCCTTTCAATCTGGGGCAGCACCAAAGGACTAACGCTTCTATCAGGTGGCAAGTCACTTGCCTTGCCACCGCACGTCTTTATCGCACAACACACACAAATTGATTTCCAAAGAAAAGGTAACAACAACTGTACGGGTCCTGGCTCAGGGATTTCGCAAGTACAAAGTCATGGGTATTTCCCTCTTTTTTATGGTTGGCGCCTTTAAAATAGATGTGTAGACTTCTGCCAATTGACTATTCGTGATTAACGTCTATGGATACCCCTTACCGGAATAACTCCGAACGCCAATTTTTACCCGATGTTACCCATTGGGTTTGACAAACAGGAGGTCCAACATGAGCCATGGAACCCTTCGCCCCTTAAACCAGGATGAAACACCGCTTTATGGCCCCAAAGGGATTCTTGTCTGCGGACTTGACGAAGAGAAAGCCATGCGGGCAGAATATCTTTTCAAAGCACTGAGCTGGGAAGAGGTTCCCCTCTCGTTTGCAGGACCTGCCGATATTGCCACCCCGGTTATTGATCTTTTTGAATCCCAGCCAGACAATCGAAACCCCATGGGTGGAGTGGCTGTTATCATGGGTGGTATTACAGGAAAACAGCTTCACCAGCTCATGGCAGCCTGGCGAGCGGTAAAACTCCCTGCCCCTTTGTGGGCAACCCTTCAGAAAACCAGCGCCATCTGGCCCCTTGCCACCCTTCTCAAGCACCTGGCTCTGGAACAACAAGAGATGCGCAACACCCAAAACCCAGCCAAATCATAGGAGCCGTTTGGGTCATAACCACCCACACATCTGGGGCAACTCTCCTGTGGCCGCAGCAAGGGGTTCCAATGTTTTATCACCTCATGCACACAAAACCCCTTGGTCCATCACAGTGTTTTAAAAAAGACCTTCGCATCCACTGATGCATTGAAAAGATTGGTTCCATACAAGTCAAAGTGTGCATCCAACCTCATACCCAGTGCCAGAAGAAGCGCAACAGAAGCGATGTTTTCATGCATGGACGCACCGTAAATACGCTGCAGCCCCAAATCACGAAAACCTCGGGACAAAACAGCTCGCCCCGCCTCCAATGCCAATCCTTGCCCCTGAGCCCCTTTTAAAAGGCCGTATCGCAAGTCAACAAAAGAGGTATCCCCCACATGCTCCAGACCGCAATACCCCACACTTTCCCCTGTCTCAACAGAACGCAAAATCCAGGTCCCAAAGCCATGTCGATCCCAGTGCCCCAATCGCCTGGTATGGTGGAGACGCACCTCCGCCTCCGTGCAAGGCTCATTCACGGGAAGCCATCGAGTCAAAGCCGGATTTAACAAAAAACGTCTATAAAAGGCCAGATCCCGTTCCTCCACAGGAGACAAGACCAGGCGATCGCTTAAAAACTCCATCGCATCCTCACTCAAAACTGGACATCACATTGAAATTACGCGCATAATAGAGTATCTCCAAATCAATTTCCACACAACATCCTTCGTCCCTATCGACTCCAACAAACCGAACGAGGGAAGGCCGGTAGCCTGCCTCCGGCACTCCCGCGGAGTACCACCATGAACAGACTCTTCAGAACGCTCCTGGGCTTCGCACTGTGGACCGTGCTCTCCCTCTTCTGTCAATCAGCCCTGGCCCTTTCACCAGAAGATCAGCCGGCCTTTGAAACAGGAAAAACGCTTTTTGAAGCAAAAGATTACGCCTCTGCCTTTGAGATCTTCACGGAGCTCTTTGAAAAAAATCCAGAAGACCCCGATATCAACTTTATGTTGGGTCGAAGCGCTTTTCAGTTGGGACTTCTGGAAGATGCCCTCATGGTCTACGATCGCATGCTCATCCTTCTGCCAGATGCCCATCGCGTTCGGCTGGAGATGGCAAGAACATTTCTCGGGCTGGGGGCCTTTGAATCGGCAAAATACCATTTTCAAAAGGTTCTCGCCACAGAGCCGCCGCTGATGGTGAAAAAACGCATTGAGGATTATCTTCGAGCCATTGAAAAAGCAACCCAAAGGCACACCCTCTCCGGAGAGCTGAAACTCTTTGCCGGATGGGATGACAACCCCGTAGCTACTCCGAGGGACGAAACCATCGCCATACCGGCTATCAACAACATCAGAGTCACCATGAATAAAAAGGAGGAAGATCATTTTTATGGAGAGTACATAAGGCTAAGCCACTTCTGGCGTGCAAAAAATCCAAAAATAGCCTATCACACCTCCTTCACAAACTACTCGTTGTTCTACGACACCGAATCCAGCAAAACCCTCTCACTCACCAGTATGGATACCGGCCCCAGCTTTAGCAGTGGCAACACATCGTTCAAGCCGCAAATTGGCTTTACCCACATGGATCGCCATCACACCACCTACCTCAATTCCGCCCGACTCTCCTTTATCTTTAATCAAAAGCCCACGCCCGCAACCCAGATCCACGCTGTGCTCAGCGCGGAGTACAGAGACTTTAAAGACGACACCCGAGACGCCAGGGACGTCGCACTGGACATCACCCCCTTTGTGGGTCGAAAAAGGGTCGGTTTTGGGTGTCGCCTTCGCTACGAAAACGAAAATGCGGAAAACGACGAATTCGATCTCAATCGCATTGAGGCCGAACCACAGGTCACCGTTCTCTTTTCAAAGGGTTGGCTTTTTCGTCTCAAGGGGACCTATGCATGGTCCAGATACAGTGCGCGCTCTCACCTTTTTCTAAAGCGACGCACCGATCATCTGGTGGCATTTACCACAGCAGTTAGCCGTCAGATCTGGCAATCACGCCAAACATCCAAGCGCCTCTCCGTAGGGCTTGATTATCGATGGACACGCACCACATCCACCATCGAACTTTACGAATATACCCAAAACTGGGTCCAGCTTTCCGGATCATGGACGTTCTGATTCGGCCTGGGAGATGCATTATGAAAAGCCGCATATCCATTGCCCTTATGGTGTTCACTCTGCTTCTTTTCGAAGCGAGTCCCACCCTGGCCAATTCAACCAAAGCCACCGTGGGACGGGTTGTTGCCATTCGTGGCGTTGCCACAGCAACCCTTGCCGAAGCGTCGCGTCTCCTTTCCGCCCGAAGCGTTCTCTATGAAAAAGATATCATCAAAACAGCCGCCAACAGCCGCATTCAACTCCAATTTCATGATAAAACCCTTATCACATTGGGCCCAAAAACGGACCTCTCCATTGAAGTCTATCAATGGGATGCGCAACAAAAAAAGGGAGAATTTACACACAAAATAAAAGACGGTGTTTTCCGTGTTCTCGGAGGAGCTATCACCAAAAGCGACCCCAAAAAATTTCGAACCGAGACGCCCGTCGCCACCATCGGCATTCGTGGTTCCATTTACATGGGTTCCTTCAAAGACGGTCAACTCAAAGTCCTTTTCCAGGGCGGTACAGGCATTGATGTTTACAACGAGGCGGGCTCAGTACCGGTTACCATCCCAGGATTTGGCACACGCGTCACCTCCCAAGAGTCTCCTCCGGAAGAACCCGAGCCCTTTACAGGCGAAGATATCCAAGATCTGGAACTCCAACCTATAACCGCCAGTGATAAGCAAGAAGAGTCTGACGAGACAGACTCTGAAGAAGAGGGCTCCGACGAGACAGACTCTGAGGAAGAAGACTCCGACGAGGAAGACTCAGAAGAAGAGGACTCCGGCGAGGAAGACTCTGA
>JAKSCC010000320.1 GCA_022360815.1 Desulfobacterales bacterium | reverse complement strand
TGTTTGTTCCACTCGTACTGGAAAAAGGCACTGCTCAAAGAGGCAGAGCGTCTCTGCTCCTCTTCGGTGTAGTCCATGATGGTGTTGCCTTCTTCCACTCGGCCCAGGCGATTGCTTGCTCCGGCATTGAAAATCAATGCCTCGGCAAGGGATGTCTTGCCTGAACCTCCGTGGGCTGCCAAAGCGACGTTTCTCAGTTTATCGGAAGATAATTTCATTCAACAACCTCCTCACTCTCAATATGTAATGAATCAACTATAAATCTATACTATCCTCTTCTCCTGACATCACATAGATCAAACATCGAACGTTTCCTCAAACTTCAGGGATCTTAATTTTACTTTTTTCTACCCCTTAAACATTCAAGGAGCTGTACAACGGACTGCGTGACCGGGTTCTATTTCACTTCGAACCTGCTCGTAAGCATAGTGCTTACGAAATCAGGAATATAGTACAAGCCGATCAGTATTTCAAAGAGATAATGAACTCACGATTTCCCTTGGGGCCGAGAATAGGGGAGGGGATCACCGATTCCCTTTCAAGCCCAAGTTCTTGGAAGAATTGACTCAAACTTTCGACCACTTCCTCGTGAACAGCCGGATCTTTTACCACCCCGCCTTTGCCCACTTTCCCTTTTCCTACTTCAAACTGTGGCTTGATCAGTGCAAGAATCCGTCCTCCTTTTTTTAAAAATGGTAATGCAGCCGGTATGACCAGCTTAAGGGAAATAAAAGATGCATCACTGGTGATTACATCCACTTTTTCCGGCACCTGTTCTTCCGTTAGATACCGAACATTGGTCCGCTCAAGTACCACCACCCGCTCGTCCTGTCTTAGAGACCAGGCCAGCTGACCGTAGCCTACATCCACGGCATAAACCCGAGATGCTCCAAATCGTAGAAGACAATCAGTAAAGCCACCTGTGGAGGCACCGATGTCAAGACATACATCATCGGCAATGTCTATATCAAGGGTTTTCAGGGCATTTTCAAGTTTGAGGGCTCCACGACTCACATAAGGTATTTCATCTTGCTTAACTTGAAGCTCTGCGTCAGTAAGGACGCGGGTTCCAGCCTTCGTGACAGGCTCCCGATTTACCAGTACTTTTCCTGCAAGTATTAAGGCTTGGGCCTTCTGGCGACTTTCTACCAGCCCCTTATCCACAAGAAGCTGATCAATTCTCATTTTTAATTCACGACTCACATCGGTTTCCTGTTAACAGTTTTTAGGGACGCTGAAGTACAGCCTGGGGTGTTGGAGTGGAGGAGGTGGCTTTGTAAAGGCTGCGTGCAGCCTCTGCAACACCATCTGTCGAAAGCCCATTTTCCGCCAAAAGTTCGGCTCGGCTTCCATGGGGAACAAAGTGATCTTTGATGCCCAAACGAAGAGAGGCCACATGAAAGAGGCCTTCATCTTCAAGCATTTCAAGAACAGCGCTGCCAAACCCCCCAGCTTTCATATGTTCTTCAACGATGACAATACGTCCGGTTTTCTCAGCCCAATGGCAAATCAACTTATGATCCAGAGGTTTTACATAACGTGCATCCACAACAGCGGCAGAGATACCCTCTTTAGCCAAAACGTGTGCCGCCTCCTCGCACCAGGTCCGGGCGGTACCAATGGAGAGAAGAAGGATATCTGAGCCCTCCTCAACCAACTCACCCTTTCCGATGGGGAGAGGATCCGGAGATGTTGGAAGCTCCACGCCTTCGGCTGTACCCCTGGGATAGCGAATGGCCACAGGGCCTTCATGAATCTGTGCGGTTTTCATCATGCGCAGCAGTTCTGCCTCATTGGATGGCGCCATGATAACCATATTGGGCAAAGGGCGAAGATAGGAAAGATCAAAGAGCCCATGGTGTGTCGGTCCGTCTTCTCCCACAATACCACCACGATCCACTGCAAATGTGACGGAGAGTTTGTCCAAACAGACATCATGGAGAATTTGATCGTAGGCTCTCTGAAGAAAAGTGGAGTAGATGGCCACAACAGGTTTCAGTCCTTGGGTTGCCATGCCTGCAGCAAAGGTAACCCCATGCTGTTCGGCAATGCCCACATCAAAAAAACGATCGGGGAATTTTCGAGCAAATTCTGTAAGACCTGTGCCTTCGGGCATGGCTGCTGTCACTGCCACAAGGCGGGTGTCCTCCTTGGCCATTTTGACCATCTGCTTTCCGAAAACCTGGGTGTAGGTGGGGCAGGGGGCTGCTTTTTTTGTGCAGTTGCCCGTCTTTTTTTCAAAAGCCCCCACGCCATGAAAATAGACCGGATTGGCCTCTGCTGGTGCATATCCCTTTCCCTTGCGGGTCATCACATGAAGCAGAACCGGTTTGTTGAGCTTTCGAATGTTTTCAAGAATATCAATAAGGTGTTCAAGGTTGTGCCCGTCAATGGGGCCAAAATATTCGTATTTGAATGCCTCAAAAAGCATGCCGGGTGTCACAAAAGCCTTGAAGGATTCCTCAGACTTTTTGGCAAATTGATAAATGTCATCTCCCACCTTGGGAAGTGCCTTAACGAATTTTTTAAACTCACCCTTTAAATCTTGAAGGTATTTGGCTGAAAATGTTCGACTTAAGAAAGAGGAAAGGGCTCCCACATTCGGAGCGATGGACATCTCGTTATCATTTAAAATGACCAGATGATTGCGGCTTGAAGGTCCCGATTGGTTGAGCCCTTCGTAGGCGATACCACCGGTTAGGCTGCCATCACCAATAATAGAGACCACACGACCCTTCTGCTTTTTAATATCCATGGCACAGCTCATGCCATACCCTGCAGAGACAGAAGTGCTGCTGTGTCCGACGGTGAAGGCGTCATATTTGCTTTCACTGATTTTGGGGAATCCTGAAATACCTCCACGGGTTCGAAGGGAGGGGAACCGATCCCTTCTTCCTGTAAGAAGCTTGTGGGCATAGGCTTGGTGTCCTACATCCCACACCAGCTTGTCCGTGGGAAGATCAAAAACGTAGTGGGCTGCGATGGTAAGCTCAACCACTCCGAGGCTGGAGGCAAGGTGCCCTCCGGTTTGGGAAACCACATCCACAATGGCTTCTCGAATTTCTTTGGCCAGTTGTGGCAGTTGGCTGCGATCCAGTTTTTTAAGATCCGCCGGAGAATCGATTTGTTGCAGAAGGTTCATGTCCATCACCTGAAAATGCCATGGAAAAGGCGGCACAGCCGCCTTGGTGTTTTGAAACGGAATTAATTAATGATGCCTCTGTGTAGAGTGGGTTTCCAACCTGTCTCTTTCCATAGGAATCATGATATTTAAAACAACTAAAACCATCATCGCTTGCGTGTCAGTACGTATTGAGCCAAAGCCTCAAGTGGGGCTGCCTGCTCTGCAAAAGGGAAAAGAGCAGAAATGGCTTCATCCGTTAAAGTTTGTGCATAACGGCGGGAAGGCTCAAGTCCCATGAGGGCAGGGTAGGTGGCTTTGTTTAGGGCCTCATCGGTTCCAACGCCTTTTCCCATTACAAGAGGGTCCCCTTCGACATTGAGAATGTCATCCACCACCTGAAAGGCGAGCCCAATCTTCTCGGCATAGGTAAGAAGAGCGTGTCTCTCATGCTGAGAAGCACCACCCACCACAGCTCCAGACTCTACGGATGCCCCAATGAGAGCGCCTGTTTTTAAAGCATGAAGCGCCTTCAGCGCATCAAGGGTTAGCGGGTGACCTTCGGCAAGAATATCCCGCATTTGCCCTTCAATCATACCCATGGCCCCGGAAGCGCGGCTCACAACACCCAAAACCTCCATCTGAACCTCAGGAGAGAGGCGTGTATCCGCCTTCGAGAGGATGTGAAACGCAGAGGTGAGAAGGGCGTCTCCAGCAAGAACAGCGGTGGCTTCATCAAATGCCTTGTGGCATGTGGGGCGTCCACGCCGCATATCGTCATTGTCCATGGCTGGAAGATCATCGTGCACCAGAGAGTAGGTGTGGATCATCTCCAAAGCTCCGGCTGCTGGAAGGGCAAGTCGGCAATTTCCACCTACAGCCTCACAGGCCGCCAGGCAAAGGATGGGTCGCAGGCGCTTTCCACCAGCCATCAGCGAGTAGGCCATGGCCTCGGAGATGCGTCCCCCCGCACCTGGGGTGGTCTGTTCGATGTAAACCTTAAGTGACTCATCGACAAGCGCTCTTTTTTCATCAAGATAGGGTTTTAGATCAAAGGCAACGCTCACCGTCATATCACGCCCCGCTTTCATCGGTGGAAAACGGTTTTTCCACAAGGCCGTTTTCATCTTCTCCTGTAAGTATTCGCACCCGAGTTTCCACATCATCAAGGGTGTCAGCACAGAGTTTGGAGAGCTTAACCCCTTCTTCAAAACGCTTCATGGCTTTATCCAGAGGCAGCTCGCCCGACTCCAATTCATTGACGATGGCCTCCAGCTGAGCAACGGCCTCTTCATATCGTTTTTTTGCCATCTTTTTTCCTTTGCACCAGGGTCTCAACAACACCATCGGCCAGCACGATATCAAGGGCGTCAGAATGTTGAACCTGAGATGCCCGAGTGATCAGCTCACCATCTGTGGTGCGTCGAATAATGCTGTAACCGCGTTCAAGAACTCCTTCAGGGCTTAAAGCACGCAGGCTTTGGTCAAGCCCCTGAAGTTTGCCTCGCAGTTTGAAAAGGGTCGTGTGCAGCGCCAAGGTGAGGCGGGTTGCAAGCCCTTGACATGTGTGCCGCTCCAACTCAACTCGAGACATAGGAGAGGCTGCTTTCAAACGGTCGCGGCGCCACTGAGCCGCATCTCGTCTTGTATCAATGGCTCCCATGATACTTCGATTCATGCGTTGGGTTAACTCATCAAGCCGCAATCTGTGATCATATATCTTTTTTCGCGGGTCCACAAGACGATCGAACGCCCTTTGTAATCGAAGCTGTGCTCCTTCAATCTGTTGTTTTAAAGCAAACTGCATACGGGCCTGTATTACAGACAAATCGTGCCTCAGCTGCGACTGATCGGGTACCGAAAGTGTTGCTGCAGCAGTGGGGGTGGGAGCCCGTAGATCAGCGGTAAAGTCAGAGATGGTGTAGTCTGTCTCGTGGCCTACGGCGCTGACGATGGGAATGGTTGATGCAAAAATCGATCGGGCCAACAGTTCACTATTGAAAGGGGCCAAATCTTCAAGGGATCCACCTCCACGGGCTATTATAATAAGGTCGACGGCTTTGTGACGGTTTAACGTCGAAATGGCCTCAGCGAGTTCGGCTGAGGCCAGCTCTCCCTGAACACTTACTGGAACCACCAAAAGTTCAGCCACGGGAAAACGTCGCGCAAAGGTTGTCATCATGTCATGAACCACAGCTCCTGTGGGAGACGTGACCAGGGCAATGCGGCGGGGCAGAGTGGGCAGGTTTTTTTTTGCTTTTTCGGCAAAGAGACCTTCTTCTGAAAGCTTTTGTTTTAACTGTTCAAAAGCAAGCTGAAGCGCACCTGTGCCTTGGGGTTCCATAAATTCAAAAATCAGTTGGTAGGTACCCCGAGGTTCATAAAGACTCAGTCGGCAAAGGCCTGTAATCGTAAGCCCGTCGTGCAGGCGAAATTTTAGCCGGCTGACCTGGCCCCGGAAAATAACCGCGTTGATTTGTGACGCGCTGTCTTTGAGCGTAAAGTAACAATGACCGGACGAGGGCACACGTAAATTTGAAATTTCTCCATAAATCCATATATAGGGATAGCGTTTCTCAAGAAGCGCCTTGATTTCTTTGGAAAGGATTGAAACCGAGTAGATCTCTTTTTTTTGTGGCATGGAGCCTCCAGATTTAATACAGGAGCTTTTTTGAATTAAAAAGTTTACATAATATATCTTATCGGACACTTCACATTTAAGAAGGCTGTTTTATTTTGCAACCATGTGACATTTTTCAAACTTTATACTTTGAGATATCATCTCAGCTCCTCAATCAAATTTCGAATATCAGGTGCAATATGGATCGACTCCAAATTAAGGTGCCCCAACGCTGTTGCAAGAATGTGCAGTTTTTCTTTGGGCTTTTTCCGTCGATCCATAATAAAGTGCAGCTCACCTTCGATAATACAAAACCCGCTTTTCACTTGAAGCGAGGCGGCACGAAAACTGTGCTCTTTATACGTAACACCCAGTTTATCAAGTGCAGCTTTCATATGTTCTAAAATCTGAGCCTGAGATATTTTTCCACCCTTCATGTTCTATCCTGTCTTTTTTAGCTGCAACTCTTTCGGGGTTGAATTCGGTTCAGCCTGTGTTATCTTTCTTATGCAGTCTACAAGACTTCGTCAACATTCGGCTCATTATGGGTCGATCGATCACAAAGGCTTACAACAAGACCATCTCTATTTGGAGGATCAATGCAGTCAACATCGGTACAACAGTCACAAACCCAGGCCAGGGTAAGCTCTTTTATTATGAGTGTTTACAATTGGATGGCCTTGGGGCTTCTTCTCACAGCAGGTGTCTCCTGGTACGTGGCCAACTCACAGGCCATGCTGCAGCTGATTTTCGGTAATCGTCTGGTTTTCTTTGGGCTTATTATTGCTGAGCTCGGCATGGTGTTCACTCTGGCTGGCAGAATTCAGCGCATGAAGGCATCCACGGCCACCCTGCTCTTTTTGCTCTACTCTGCCTTAAACGGTGCCACGCTTGCGTCCATCTTTATTGTGTATACCCGCTCATCCATCTTTTCGACCTTCGTGGTTTGTGCGGCTCTGTTCGGCACCATGAGCATTTACGGCATGGTTACCAAAAAAGACCTTACCGGCATGGGCAACTTTATGTTCATGGGGCTTGTGGGCATTGTCATCGCTTCTGTGGTCAATATTTTTCTCAGAAGCAGCGGCATGTCCATGATCATCAGCTATGTGGGCGTCATTGTCTTTACAGGCCTTACCGCCTATGATACCCAAAAAATTAAAATGATGGCCCTCTCTCAGCCCGCCGATCTTGATGCCGGCACCCTTCGAAAAGGAGCCCTTCTGGGCGCTTTGGAGCTCTATCTTGACTTCATCAACCTTTTTATCATGCTCCTCCGTATCCTTGGAGATCGAGAGTAAGCTTTTGTTTTGATGTAGAATCCAAAAAGCCTCTCTTCTTGAATGAAAATTTAAGAAGAGAGGCTTTTTTATTTGAAATTCGTAAAACCGCTTAGGATGAAAGCCCGATACTCTCTTCTACCGCCTCGGCAATGCGTTTTGCCCATTTTTTTGTTGTCTCTTCCTCTTTGCCTTCCACCATCACTCGAAGCATCATTTGGGTGCCTGAGTAGCGAACCAGGGTCCGCCCCAACCCCGCCATGGCCCCTTCAGCCTCTTCCATCACACGGCAGACCTTGGGAAGGGTGTCAATGGGAGGCTTCTCTTTTACCTCGACATTGATCAGCTTCTGGGGGAAAAGATCCATCACTTGTTTTAATTCAGAGAGTGGTTTTCCCGTCTTTATAACCACTTCGAGAAGAAGCAGCGCGCTCATGAGGCCGTCGCCCGTGGTATGGCGATCCATAAAGATCATGTGACCCGAATCTTCACCGCCCACCACAGCCCCATGTTCTTTCATTATGAGCATGACGTTTCGGTCCCCTACTCCGCTTCGAAGATGGGTGATCTCTCTTTTTTTTAAGGCATCTGTAAGCCCCATGTTGCTCATGACCGTGGTGACGACGGTACTGTTTTGAAGCTTTTTATTCTGGGCAAAATGGGTGGCGATAATGGCAATGATCTGATCGCCGGTTACCGCATCGCCCTTTTCATCCACACAGATAAGCCGATCGGCGTCGCCATCAAGTGCCAGGCCAAGGTCCATGCTTTTCTGACGAACGACCTCTTCCAGGGTCTCCGTGTGTTCTGAGCCGCAGTTCGCATTGATATTGATACCATTAGGCTCTGCGTGCAGAAGGGTTAAATCTGCTCCCAAAGACTCCAGAAGCGAGCCCGCCAGGCCACTTGCTGCACCGTTGGAGGCATCCAGTGCCAGTCGAACCTGCGATAGATCCACGGGGCATGCCTCTTTTAAAAAGGTGAGATACTTTTCCTGGGCGCCAGAAAGATGCTGCTGTCTGCCTGCTTTTTGAACGGCCATAAGCCCTTTGAAGAGCGCGGCCTCATCGTCCATCAACGCCTCAATGGACTCTTCCACACGGGCATCAAACTTAAATCCATCCGGTCCAAAAAGTTTGATGCCATTGTCCATACAAGGGTTGTGTGAGGCTGAAATCACAACTCCTGCGGCGGCCTCAGGGCTCTGCGCTGTTAAAACCGCAACTCCCGGTGTGGGAATGACCCCGGCAAGGGCCACATCGCCCCCCATACTCATGATACCGGAAGCAAGAGCCGAGCTGAGGGCTTGGCCAGAATGACGGGTATCCCTTCCGATGACAATGGTTCTCCTTTCAGGTGTTAAAGTATAAAGGGCAAGAGCCTGGCCCACCTTAAGGGCCAAATCGACAGTCATGGGGTGGGTATTGAATCGGCCACGAATGCCGTCTGTTCCAAAGTAGTTCATCAAAAAACTCCATTATGAGGTCAGGGTCAGGGGAAAAAGGTCAGCCGCCATGGTTTCAGTGCGCGTAACAATGCTCTTCAGCCATTGGGTACCCGACTGTTTTTGTGTTTTATCAAGGGCTTTCACCCAAGCAATGTAAGCGCTGGAGGTGGCTTCCACAGCAAAAGAGTCAGGAACTTTTTCAAGTTTTAGCTGCGCATAAAGACGCAGAAGATTTTCCTCAAAGCTTTCGACTCCGGCAATAAGCTCGTGTTTCTGTTGTGCAAGGGGGGTATCTTTTCCCAAAGCCCCTTTGGCTATGGCGGCTTCAAGTGAAGCGGGAAGCTTTTCCACAAAACCTTTAAAGCGTTTGACGCGCTCTTTTATGGCCATGTCGATGGCTGCCAGATGGGATTCATAAAGTGCTTCAGGGTAGTCTGGCCCCATAAAACACCTTCGAATATGGCAGGTCCAGGTCCACAAAGCCAGAAGGTTGCCCATATAATGAATATTATGGGAAGCAATACGTTTTACATTCTGATAGATACCCGAAGATGCCGAGAC
>JAKSCC010000191.1 GCA_022360815.1 Desulfobacterales bacterium | reverse complement strand
CTCCAAGTAGCGTGCCACCATCAAGCCAGTAGGGTATTTTGTGGAAAAGGCAGATGGAATCAACGATTTTAAGGAGTCTTAGCATGACATATCGGGTGCACTCCGATTTATCTGAAAAGCTCTCTCTTTTGTCTGAGAAGGTCTCACTCATTGGTAAATGCCCTTTTGATTGAGGTGATGATTTCCGTTGTACTGATGGTTTTATCGCGCCCTATGAATTTCATTAAGCCCATTTCTTTGCCCGCATTGTAGAATTTCCATTCGGTATCATCGTATTCGTCTTCGGCTTGGATATGCCAAGTGATTTGGTGCTTTTCGTAAAAGGATCGAGGGGTGACAAGAGGGCCGCATACCACTTTATCAACAAAGCTCAATGATCGGATTATTTCAAATCGATGTTCATATGGGATGATTGGCTGTCTTTTATATGCTTGTGCATCGCTGTCTGTACAGACGCCGACAACGAGATGCGTTCCATACGATTTGGCTTGTTTAAGGGCCTTGAGGTGGCTGATATGAAAAAGATCGAAAATGCCGCAAGTGTATATGTTAGTCGTGCTTTTCATTGGTGTCCATCGGGTGAGTGTCATTCGTTAAAGGCGTGGGGTGTTAGCTTGTGAGCTGTTTCCACTTGTCCATGCCGTCCTTTAATCTCAGCTTCCCATAGGCAAGGGAATTCAAATTATTGTCGGTTCCACTGGCGTGTTGGAGAATGCCCCAGAAGCTCCATAGGATGTCGAGAAGAACAGAGTAGGCGGCTACAGCTTCATGGGAAATGTCATCGTTGTATGCCTTAAGATATTGTTGCTGTTTTTCGTTACCCAGGTGAGATTCGGTAAAGAGGCTTGCAAGATCCAGTTCACGATGCCCCATGCCTGAGTATTCCCAGTCAATGAGATTTAGGGTTTTGTTTTCATCTATTAAAATATTGTCAGGAATGAGATCATGATGGATGGGGCAGGTTATTAGATCCATTTTAGTGATGGCTTTGCTGATTTTTAATGCGATTTCAAGGCTATCTTGTGAATCTGGGTACCAGTGGGGCTGCGGGGCCAGACTGGCGTATTTGAAAATCATGGATACAGTGTCAATGGGGTTTTCAAAGTGGAGGCCAGAGTGGTGGAGCCGTTTGAGAAGTTTGGTCAAAAGGCCGACGGAGTGCCCGACCTCTTTGGGTGTTAGTGTGTGATCCCCGAACCACTTGACAATTTTGATACCGCTGTTGCAGATGAGCAGTGCCGGGGGGGTGAGCCCTAAGTGTTTGCAAGCCGTGGTTGTATTCTTTTTCTCGGATTTTCTGGATAAGAAAGTGTCCGTGCCTTTTCCTGGAAGCCTCAATGCATAGAATTTATCTTGGATTTTGATTTGATAGTTGGTGTTTGTAATTCCTCCAAGGCGTTTTTGCACTGTGATTTCATCAGAGGATATTCCCAGGCTCTTTGTGATACGTGATATTTGATCGGGAGAGGCTATCGTTTCAAGTTTGGAGTACTGTGGGGGTATATCTAACACGATTGAATCCATGTTGTGTGTTGTTTTGCTTAATATAGACAATGAAAATGTGAATATACAGAGAACATATGCATATTTCCAATGTTTTTTTGCTGAACTGAAAAAGAACGTTTTTTGGGGAAGATGGGTGCAAAGGTAAAGTGAGGACAATGCTGACAGTTGAAGGTCTTATTAAATATTTTCCGGTCACAGGGGGCGTCTTTAAACGAAAGGTGGCCGATGTCCACGCTGTGGACGGGGTCTCTTTTGTTTTGGAAAAAGGCAAGACCCTGGGGCTGGTGGGGGAGTCCGGTTGCGGAAAATCGACGTTGGGGCGAACCGTTGCGGCCCTTTATCCTCCCACAAAAGGGCGCGTTTTTTTTGATGGAGAGGATCTGGCCTCTTTTTCCGAAAAAGATCTGAAGCCTTATCGCAGGCGGATTCAGATGATTTTTCAAGACCCTTTTGAGTCTTTAAACAGCAGGCACAGCATCGGAGAGATCATTGAAGAGCCTTTGGTGATACATAAGCTGGGTAACGGCCCCTCGCGCCGAGCGCGGGTCGGCGAGCTTCTGGATCTGGTGGGGTTGCCTCGGTCTTCGGTGAATCGTTTTCCTCACGAGTTTTCAGGGGGTCAGCGCCAGCGCATCGGCATTGCTCGGGCCATGGCGGCCGACCCCGAGCTTCTGATCTGCGATGAACCGGTCTCGGCACTGGATGTCTCCATTCAGTCCCAGATTATGAATCTGCTTCTGGATCTTCAGGAAGAGATGGGGCTCACCACCCTTTTTATTGCCCACGACCTGGCTGTGGTGCGACACATTTCAGATGAGGTGGCCGTGATGTATCTGGGTAAAATTGTGGAGCACACGGACGCTGACTCCATTTATAAAACCCCTCTGCACCCCTACACTCAGGCGCTCATTTCAGCCATTCCGGTGCCGGACCCTACCGCAGCACGAAGCCGAATCATTCTTCAGGGGGATGTGCCCTCGCCCATTTTTCCGCCATCCGGTTGCCGGTTTCACACCCGCTGTCCCCACGTTATGGCGATCTGCAAGGAGGTGGAGCCCTCCCTTTGCGACCAAGGGGATACGCATCTGGTGGCCTGTCACCTTTACCCTTAAGATGGCTCTTCTGGAACCCTTTTTCAAAAAACCGGCCCGCCGAAGGCCCGTTTGAATAACGATGGCTTGAAATTCATGACCTCCAAACCTCGAACCCCTTTCACCCAACGTGTTGTTGCCCTGATCTCGGAGATTCCCACGGGCCGGGTTTGCACATATGGTGCTTTGGCCGCTGCTGCGGGAAGTCCTCGTGGTGCAAGGCAGGTGGCGCGTATTCTTCATAGCTGCTCGACGTCTGATGGGTTGCCCTGGCACCGAGTGGTTGGAAAAGGTGGGCGTATTCTTCTTCCCGGAGCGGGAGGTTCTCTTCAGAAGCAGCTTCTTGAGATGGAAGGTGTGATGGTTTCAGGAACAGGGGTGGTGGATTTGCCAGTTTATCTCTGGCTCCCCTAATGAAATAGATGTGTCCCCTTTTGCCTTAATCCTCTCTTTTCTTCTTGTCTTATTCCCCTTAAAATAGCCATGCGTTTCACTCTTTTTGCTTTTATGGCTTTTGATGTTTTTCTTTATTTTGGAAAAATTCGGATAAACAAAGTAATGAAAGCAAATAGTTGTTTGTTTGGGTAAATATTAAGCAATTGAAATTGTTCATTTTGTGGTAAACTTCTTGTTAACTCTTTTTCTTGACATTCTAAAGTAAAACCTCTACCCCTTACATACGGTGGGGAACAATGACAAAGGCAACTCACAGCGACCACAAGACATTTAAGGAGGGGAGCTATAGATGGGACGGCCAAAACTGAAAGAAATTGTCATTAACCGGGACTGGTGCAAAGGGTGCGGCGTCTGCATCCACTTTTGTCCCAAAGATGTTCTGGAAAAAGACGCCTTTGATAAGGTGGTGGTGGCTCGGCCAGAAGACTGCACCTGTTGCAGGCTCTGCGAGCTGCGTTGTCCGGAACTTGCCAGTGAAATTCATACCGAAGATGAGTAGGGGAGATGCCATGCAGGACCGTGTCGTCTTTGTTCAGGGGAATGAAGCGTGCGCACAGGGTGCGCTTTACGCCGGCATCAATTTTTTTGCCGGATACCCCATCACCCCGTCCACGGAAGTGGCTGAGATTCTCGCCCGTCAACTCCCTCAGAGGGGAGGGCGATTTATCCAGATGGAGGATGAGATCTCCTCCATGTGTGCCATCGTGGGTGGATCACTTACCGGTAACAAGGTCATGACCGCTACCAGCGGACCCGGATTCTCTTTGATGCAAGAGGCTCTGGGGTATGCCATCATGGCCGAAATCCCATGCGTTATTGTCAATGTTCAGCGCGGAGGCCCTTCCACGGGAAATCCTACCCATGTGGGCCAGGGCGACGTCAACCAGACCCGTTGGGGAACCCACGGGGATCACGCCATCATCACCCTCACCGCATCCAGTCATCAGGATGTCTTTGAAATGACCGTCCACGCCTTTAATATGGCGGAAACCTACCGAACGCCGGTGATCCTTCTCTTTGATGAGGTCATCGGCCACATGCGCGAAAAGTTGGTGATTCCCGAAGCGGGCGATCTGCCTGTGGTGGATCGGCTTCGCACGTCGGTCAAACGGGGCGTCGACTACCACCCCTATCTTCCTCGGGAAGACGGTCGTTTGCCCATGAGCGATTTTGGGGGGGATCATCGCTACAATGTCACCGGCCTTTATCATGACATGTGGGGCTTTCCTTCCAGCAATCCCAAGGTTGTCGAGAGTCTTTTGAATCATTTGGTGGACAAAATTGAAAACAACGTCCACGAAATCACTCGGTATAAAGAGAAGTATTTGGAGGATGCCGAGGTGGTGCTTCTCTCCTACGGGTCGTCGGCACGCTCGGCATTTCATACGGTGGAAAACCGCCGCAAGCGGGGAGAAAAGTTGGGTTATCTTGAGCTTCAATCTCTCTGGCCTTTTCCGGCCGCCATGGTGCGTGAAAAGTGCAGAAACGCATGCCGTATTGTGGTGGTGGAGATGAACAAAGGGCAGGTGACGGAGACAGTGAAGGCAACCATTGACAGGCCCGAAAGGGTGTTTTTGGCCAACCGTATTGATGGGGAGCTTATCTCACCCACCAATATCAAGAACATTCTTCGGATTATCAATGGCAAGGGGGTGTAAATGGGAACCAGAGACTATATTCGAGAGCGTTTTTTTCCCCATCTGTGGTGCCCAGGCTGCGGCCACGGCACCGTTTTGAACTGTCTGCTTCGAGCCATAGAAGAGCTGAGCCTGGAGAAGAGCGATATTGTGGTCACCTCGGGGATTGGCTGTTCGGCCCGTATTTCGGGGTATGTGGATTTTCACTCCCTTCACACCCTTCATGGCAGGGCCCTTGCCTTTGCCACCGGCGTCAAATTTTCCAGGCCGGAGCTGACCATCATCACCCCCATGGGCGATGGGGATGCCCTGGCCATAGGGGGCAACCACTTTATCCATGCGGCTCGGCGCAATATTGATATCACCGCCATTGTGATGAACAACCGAATCTACGGCATGACCGGTGGCCAGTACTCTCCCATGACCCAGCCCGGGGATATGGCCACCACCTCTCCTTACGGCAACATTGATAACTCCTTTGATGCCGTAAAACTGGCCACAGCGGCAGGGGCCTCCTTTGTGGCCCGCACCACCACCTACCATGCACGAGAAGGGATCTCCATTTTAAAAAAGGCGATTCAGCACAAGGGGTTTTCCATGGTGGAGTTTCTCTCTCAGTGTCCCACTCAGTACGGCAGACGCAACCAGGCGGCAGACGCATCGGAGATGCTGGAGTACTTTAAGACCCACACCGTGCCCAAAGGCTCTTTAACCAAAGAGCATGGACCCGATGTTTTGGAGAGAGGTATTTTCGTTCAGGAGGAGCGCAGGGAGTACTGCGAGGCCTATGAGCAGGTGATTGACGCTGCATCAGGAGAGGGGTAAACCATGGAAAAGTATCGCATGGTGTTTTCAGGGGCAGGTGGGCAGGGGGTTATTACCGCAGCCATCATGATGGCTGAGGCTGCGGTTCTCTATGAGGGGCTTGTTGCTGTTCAATCGCAATCGTATGGGGCTGAAGCTCGAGGCGGGGCCACCCGCAGTGATGTGATCATTTCGGAAAAACCCATCCTTTTCCCCAAGGTGACCCAGCCCAATGTTTTGGTTTGTCTCACCCAGGAGGCTTACGATAAGTTTTCGCCCATGATTCGACCCGGCGGTCTTCTTTTAACCGATACCCGCTATGTGAAGATCGGAAAAAAGGTGGATGCGCGGCAGGTAGAGCTTCCTATGTATGAGACGGTGATGGAGGAGATAGGAAAGCCCATTGTCTTTAATATCTGCACGCTTGGGGCTATCATGGGAATTCTTGGGGTGGTAAAACCAGAATCTGTGATGGCGGTGATATCCAGACGGGTACCGGAAAAGTATGTGGTGATGAACCAGAAAGCCTTGACTCTGGGAATGAAGCTGGGAGAGCCCTTTAAAGGATAGGAGCTTCTATTGAAGCTTTTGATAGCGTTTCATAAATCGCCGATCAATGTAGTTTTTGATCTGAAAGGCAAGCTTACCATCAAAAGTAAAACCGTTTTTTTTGAAATAGCCGATGCCGCTTCCCAGGTTGAAAACCAGAAGGTAGGGAGTTCCCGGGTGAAAGGCATTTAAAGGCTTCTCTTCAAGAGAAGCGGTAAGATTGTGAAGCAGGGGTCTGTTTTGTCGAACGGCATAGACCCCTGTTTTGCTTAGGGGCCTTTTTTCAAAGTAGATGCAGTCTCCACCACCAAAAATTTCAGGGTGGTCGCTGCATTGAAGGTATCGGTTGACCCGCAGGCCATGGTCAGGCCCAGTGGGAAGGTCGGACTTTTCGATTACAGGTGAGGGCCTGACCCCAGTTGCGGAGACCACAATATCTGCGGGGAAGTTGCACCCAGATTTCAGGACCACCGCATCGGGTTCAATCCGAACCATCGCGTCTTTTTCTACAATGTGAACCCCTTTGTTTTCAAGGATCTCTTTAACCCTTATTTTGATGGATTCGCTGAATCGACTGAGGAATCTTGCCTGACTGTAGATGGTGATGTCGGGTTGATGCCCGCCAATGCGATCCACCAGCTGGATGATGTTTCCCGCCACTTCAGCAGACGATGGCCCACCACCTGCAATGGCTATGGAGAGGCATTTTTGCCTCGTTTTCCGTGTAAGGGTCTCTTTGAGGCGGAGCATTTTTTCAATGGGTTTCACCGGGAAAATTTGAGCTTCCTTAGCCTGTGGGATCCCATCAGCCACGCAGCTTCCCACGTTGATGGAGAGCACATCGTAGGAAAGACTTTCTCCACTTTGTAGAACCACTTCCCTTTTCGATGCATCAATGCTCTTTGCTTTTTCCTCAATAAAAGTTGCTCCCTGTCGACTCACCATGGAGGCCACATCAAAGCGGATCTCTTCAGGGGTGTAAGTGCCGCCAAGCATACCAGGCCCCATACCCGAGTAGTAGTGGTATCTGGATGGAGAAACCACCAAAATTTCATGGCCACGTTTCTTAAGGGTGTGGATGGCAGCGATGGTCTCCAGGTGGGCATGACCACCTCCAAGAAGCAGGAGTCTTTTTTTCATGTGATCTCCTTGAAAGGGGGGTGAAAGCCATTAATGTTCCCTATACTATCATGAGCTTTGTCTGTGAAACAGGTGAATTTTTTTTCAGTGGGTTGTAAATGGAGAGAAGACGCAAAAAAAGGGAGACCCTAACGGATCTCCCTTTGAAAGCAATGTGGAGCGGGAAACGGGACTTGAACCCGCGACGTTCAGCTTGGGAAGCTGACACTCTACCACTGAGTTATTCCCGCTCAATGTGAAAGCCAATATAGAGCCATTTTTGCCTCTCGTCAATGCATCAATTGTCTTTTAAGGAGAATTGATTTCTATGAGAACAGAATCTATGGCGGAAATGGTTTTGACTCAAAAAAAGCCCTCGGCGGGAGAGGGTTCCGTCGAGGGCTTTTGGTGTTGTTTTTTAAGCTTTTTTTATCGCATGGCGTTGTAAACAGCTTTGGCTGCCTCGAGCTGTTTGAGAACTTCACTTCTTTCAGCGGGACCTGGGGCATACTCAAGGGCCTGCTCAAGGGAGGCGATGATTGCTTCGAAGTCAGGTACACCAGCTGCCGTTTGCATGGATGCAGCCTGGGCCATGTTGTGGGTAAAGAGCAAGGGTTTTACATCGTTTAAGGTGTAGGTCTCCTTGAGGGGACCAAAGTCTGATGCTTGAGGAACCACGGCGATCAGCTCTTTGCCTGAGGGCGAGAAGAGGCCTTTGTAAACAGAGGTGGTGTGTTTTTTGGTGACCACATAGTAGTTGGATGAGTTGGAGGCACTGGATACCAGAAGAACCAGGACAAAGAGTGCGAAAATACCGGCAGCCATGATCCACTTTTTTATTTTGGCTTTTTTTTCGGTGTCGGCTTTGAGCAGGGATTCTTGCTCAGACCGTGCTGCTGCTTCCTCTTCTTCTTGGAGGCGGGATGCTTCTGCGGCTTCTCTTCGAGCCTGGGCCTCGGCTTGGATTTTGGCTTCCATTTCAGCCTTGCGCTTTGCCTCTTCCTCGGCCTTCTTCTTGGCTTCTTCTTCAGCCTTGCGCTTTGCCTCTTCCTCGGCCTTTTTCTTGGCTTCTTCTTCAGCCTTGCGCTTTGCCTCTTCCTCGGCCTTCTTCTTAGCTTCTGCTTCTATTTTGGCATCATCTTTTTTGGCGGTTTTCTTGGCAGGAGTGGCTTTTTTTACTGCAGTTTTTTTAGGCTCGCCTGTGTCATCTTTTTTGGAGGCTGCTTTTTTTGCGGTGGTCTTTTTGGCAGTTGTGGCCTTGGTCTTTTTCTCTTCCTTGGCTGCTTTTTCTTCCTGCTTCTTCTGAGTTGCCGCCGCCTTTTTTACAGCTTTTTTAGACTTGGGAGCTTTCTTGGTGGTGGTCTTCTTAGCCGTTGTTTTCTTCTCCTCCTTGGGAGACTCTTCCTTGGCAGCGGCCTCTTTTGCCACATCGGTTGAGTTCTTTACGGTTTCCTTTGCCATGTGATCACCTTTGAAAATCTCAATTATTTATAATATGATGCCAACTGGTTATTTTTTTGTCTGTTAACGGACATCTATATAAAAGATGTAAACAATTGTAAACCATTTTGGTGGAAGTTCAGAGTCCGGTGAAAAGCTGTTTAGAAAAGTATCAATTACTTATAAAACGATTAAAAAAGAGCGATTGTCTAGCTGTTGCTTTTTCAGGCGGGGTGGACAGTACCCTTCTTCTTAAGGCAGCTGTCGACGCTCTCAAAAAAGAGGTTGTGGCCATCACATCCACTTCCTGTGTTCATGCTATACGCGAGATATCCGCAGCAAAAGAGGTTGCGCTTCATTTTGGCGTGGAGCACATTTGCTTTGATCCCGGAATGATGGATGATAAACGCTTTGTTGAGAACACGGCACGACGGTGTTATTTCTGTAAGCGACGTATGTTTGAAAAGATGAAAGAGGTTCTTTGTGAAAAAGAAGATGTACCTCTGGTTCATGGCGTTAACATAGATGACCTGGGGGATTATCGACCAGGCCTTGAAGCTGCCCAAGAGTTAGGCATTTCAGCTCCTATGGTTGAGGCAGAGCTCACCAAAAAAGAGATTCGGCAGCTTGCGGCCTATTTTAAGCTGGAAGTGGCAGATAAGCCGGCCATGAGTTGTTTGGCTACTCGAATTCCCTATGGTGAGCCCATTACAGAGGAGGCGCTTAAAAAGGTTGAGGCGGCGGAATCGGCTTTGTCAGAGATGGGGTTTTATCAGTTCAGAGTACGTCATCACGGAAATGTGGCCCGTATTGAATTTTCGGCATCAGACCTTAAACGTCTTTTTGAAGCGAAGCTTTTGGGGCGGGTGGTTGAAAAGGTGAAAGAGGCTGGCTACATTTATGTGGCAGCCGACTTGGAAGGGTACGGCCAAGGTCGAATGAATCGGGTTTTGGATATGTAACCTGACAAAATGGCAAATAAAAAACCCGCCCCTGATCTGTTTTTTAAGGGGCGGGTTTTTTAGTTAAGCGGTTTGATTAATGGATTCTGTATCCTCCAGAGATACTTTCCAAAATGGGGTCTCTTTGCTGGGGGTACTCTTTCATGATGTAGTGCACCCTGCTGGTTGTCGGTGCTGCAGCATGGCTTGGCGTTCCGGCAGGAACGACCCTGAAGAAGGTCCCTTTGAGCTTTTGAATGGGGTAGTCGAGATATTTAACCAGGTGGGTGTCTGAGAGATCAATGGGTTGAATTTCCCAGTTTCCTGACTCCGTGATGGTGATGGTGTCACCTGGGTTCCAATAGTAATGAAGGGTTCCATTTTGTGATGCCACGTTTTTTTCGGCTTCCATCTCGTTGGAGCGACGGACAAAGGTGGATGCGACCGTATCGGTGGGGTACGCCTTGAACTGAGTCCAGGCCGACTGGTTGCCTCCCAGGGTCCATGTGTAGCGCCCGTCTTTGGAGCGGTGCGAGAAGAAGGTGGTGTGGTAGGTTCCGAGAGATGCCTGGGAGTAGTCGGCTCCACTCATGCGAACCAGGGCGAGCACATCGCCGGGCATGGGGTTTGATGAAACATCGTTGCCCCAGACGGCCCAGTTGCGACCCTTCGGTGAAAATCTGTTTATAGAGACCAAGTTGTGGGGTGGGGTGCAGCTGTATCTTTTGAGGGGTTTGTTTCTCAAGTAGAAGGGAAGCTCTGTGACCCCTGACTCATGCATGAGGGTGTAGACAAATTCGTTGCAGTATCCTCCAAATTTTTTGCCGTAAACGCCTCCTGTTACGCAGGCCGTTGAATTTTTAAGCCATGCGATATGCGGGTTTGCCCTTGTTCCCGGTGGGTAGTTCAACAAGATGGTGTTCTCGCTTGTGCTCCAGTTGAACCTTTTTTCCCAGGTTCGAAAGGCGTCTGTGAACCAGGGTGCGGCTTTTAAAAGAGCACGGTTCTCTTCCCTGATTTGCGTGGGAAGAATGGCCAGGGTGGTGCCCTTGTTGTCTTTGATGGTGATATCAAAGTCCACAGGGGTGCCGTCTTCCACAGTGCGGATCAGGCGCAACTTGTTATCATCTGTGACGTCAAATGCCTCATGTGAGGTGGTGATGGAAAGCTGTTGCCCTTTTTGGGGCAGAATGGGAAGGGTTCCGATGACAAAGGGCTCTTCAACGGCAAAGGATGGCGCTGCATTTTTGTAGAGAGAGATGTCGGTAAGGGCTCGATCGACTCGTCTGGTGTCGGCAAGGAAGAAGCGTTCAATCCATGCGGTTGCAATGGGGCTGTTGTGGATGCGGAAGGCGTCAATTTCTCCGG
>JAKSCC010000248.1 GCA_022360815.1 Desulfobacterales bacterium | reverse complement strand
CGCTCTGCCAGGAAGAAGCCGCCAGACTCATCAACTCATTGTTTGCCGCCACATCTTGAGCGGATCCAATCTCCAGCCCATGTGCAGAGGCAAAGGTGGCCATGGCATCCACCAACTGCGCAGCGGCATTTGCCGTCATCACCAGGCCGCCATCCAACTCGATACGCTCCACCTCTCCTTGCGAAAGGCCCTCTTCTATGGTCAGGGTCTCCTGGCCCACACCAACGAGCAGGTCGTCCCCATCTCGCCAGAAACCCACCTCTGAAGAAGAGACCCCTGAAATACGAAGCCGGTCGTTTCCGGAACTGTCATGGATGGTGTCGCTCCCGTCTCCTGATGCGTAGAGATAATGGTCGTCGCCATCTCCTCCCTCCAGCCTGTCGTCTCCATAGCCTCCGGTAAAGTGGTCGCTTCCGGCATCGCCCTGAAAGTGATCTTCGGCCCATCCACCTTCAAATCGATCATCAAAAGAGGTGCCCTTGATGGTCTCCACACTTAAGGCCATTGTGCTCGCCTGCTCTTCTCCGTTTCTCACGTCGATTCGGTAGAAGGCAAACCCCCGGCCTATGGTGGAGAGTCTCACTCCGTCTTCGGCCTGGGTCAGCCCAAAATCCAAAAGATCATGACCGCGTCCCCCAAAGATAAAGTCGAAACCGTAGCTGCCATAAAAAATGTCATTGGCATCACCACCCGACAGGAAATCGGAATGGGATGAGCCCTCCACGCCTTCGATGGAGACAAACCGATCATCCCCGGCTCTGCCGGTTCCAAGGTGCGCATAGACGCGTGATCTGGCATGAGCATAGCTGACGATGTCGATGCCTTCCCCTCCGTCATAGGTGTCATACTCGGCAGGGCTGCCATCAAAGGGACGCCTTTGAACCGAGCCCATAAACCAGTCGTTGCCCCCCTCGCCATAAAGGGTTTCGCCAAAGGCCTGGCTTCCGTGGATGATATCGCCAAAAGCAGAGCCATGAACCGTCTCGACCCCCACCAGATGCTCGGTGCGCAAAGAGGTGCTCTCCCATTTGTCACGCTCTGTTTCTGTAAACAGAGAGGTTCCCATGGTGATCACCACCCCCAAATCAACCCCTCTGAAATCGGCCGTATCCTCGCCCTCTCCGCCAATAAACAGATCGCCATCGCCCGTTCCAATAAAGGTATCGTCTCCTCCCAAGCCTCGAATCTCATCCAGCCCCAGGTTGCCGTACAGCACATTGGCGTTGTCGTCGCCTTCGAGAAGGTCGTCAAACAAGGTGCCCGAAAGATTTTCCACGTTGCGAATTTGATCCAGTGCGCCCCCTCGGCCGGTGTTCAGGCTGGCCACAATCCCTTCGGCGATCAGCGCGTAATCCAGGGTATCCACACCCTCTCCGCCGTCGATAATATCACCGTCGGCACGTCCATAGATCAGGTCTGCTCCACCTCGAGTAAAGAGGATGTCTTGCCCTTTTCCACCGTCAAAGGTCTCTCCGGCTTTGGAGCCGTAGAGGCGATCGGCTGCCTTTGATCCAATAATCACCTCCACGTTGCGGACCCACGGATTGAGATATCCCGGTGTCACAAGGGCCTCATCCACCGGCGGCGTGTTCCCCTGCCAGTGTGTCAGGTCAATGGCGATGCCCCGATTCCCCTCAAGGGCGATGTCGGAGTAATCGAGGGTGTCCTGCCCACCGCCTCCATCAATGCGATCGCGTCCCAGAGTTCCCAAAAAGAGGTTGTCGCCTTGATCTCCGGTTAAAATATCGTTTTCGCCCGTGCCTTCAATGTTCTCTATGGACCGAAGGGTTTGAATGACACTCGAGGCAACCCCCTGACCGTCCAAGAGGGTGGTGGTGCCCTGAGCAAGGTCAACCCAAACGCCGGTTTCCATCTCCTTATAGGAGAGCGTGTCTCTGCCCTCACCCCCATCCACAGAGTCGGCGCCCCTTCCGGGAGCAATCAGATCATTGCCCCCGTTTCCAGAGATGCGGTCTGCACCGGCTCCACCGTTCAGAATATTGGCTTTGCTGTCTCCAGTCAGGATGTCGTCAAAGGGGGTTCCGTAAACATTTTCAATATTGAGATAGATATCGCCCTGAGCATCGGCCCCTTTGCCTCTACCAGAAACCAGATTCACCTCAACTCCGGTTTGCGTGAGCAGATCCCCGTCAAAAAGCAGGGTGTCTTCTCCGCTGCCGCCATCGATGGTGTCTTCTCCGGCACCACCTAAAATGAAGTCGTTGCCCTCTCCGGCATCCACCCTGTCGTGGCCCGCACCACCGTAAATGACATCACCGCCCCCACCCGCATCAATCTCATCGTTTCCAGAAGCTCCATCAATGACATCGCCATAGGCACTCGCCGTGATCTCATCGTTGGCCTCACCCCCTTTCACTCGAGTGGGCCGGCTTGCAGTGGTAATGACGTTGCGTGCGGTCTCGCTTCCGATAAAAGAGGAGACCGCCATCTCGGCGCTTTGGTACCCCCGAATCTCAGCCAAATCGATGGTCAAAGAATCTGTGGTGGCGCTGAGATCCAAACCGGTAATGGTTTTGTTCACCACCGTGCGATCGGAAACCGCTAAGGCCGTTCCAGAGATCTCAAAGGTCACTCCGTCGTTGGTGACAAAGGAGATGTGACGAGCCGCAGACTCTGTAAAAAAATCGGTGAGAGCCAGAGAGAAATCAGTGGAGCTTGCGGTGATGATCAAAAGGTTGTTGCCATCTCGCATGGCCTGAAGGTCGTTGAAGTTCAGCTTAAGAAAAACCCGATCCTCTGCATTGTCGGTGGCGCTGTTCTGGATCTCATAGCGTCCTGTGGCCTCAATCAAGTAAGTATCGGCACCATCGCCGCCCACAAGGATATCGGGCTCATTGCCATCTGTGTTGCCAAAAGAGATCAGGGTATTTTCCCCGCTGCCTCCGGTAAGAATATTGACTCGGGCATCGCCTTTCAGAATCTCAGCGGCTCCCGGTGTGTGGGGCACGGCAAAGACCCCTGACCCATATCGAGTGTTTAACCTTGCCGCACGATCGCCGGGCTCATGAACGGCCCCATTGATATTGGGGGATTCCTGGTAGGCCGCATCCACAGAGAAAACCGAAAGGGAGCCGTCGGCATGGATGCCATAGGTGTACCCGTCACGGGTCATAATCCGGTAGGCTGGCGTCTCGGTTCCAACCCCCTCTTTCCAGCCATGAATGCCAAGGGTCAGGCCGTCTGCAACCAGCTCAAGGGTGTTGCCCAGAGCGCGGGTGTGCGAAAGGGCAAAGCGCGGGATATCCAGATAGATGAGGTCTGTGGCGGGCAAAACGCCTCCGTTGGTGATGGTAACCCTTCGGCCTCTGCCTGGGGTGATGCCGGTAATGGAAAAGGTGTCTGACCCTTCCCCGCCCACCAGATCGTCGTTGCCACCTTCAGAAACAAGGGTGTCGGCACCCGGTCCGCCCACCAGAAGATCATCGCCCTCGCCGCCCACCAGACGGTTGGCGCCTTCATCGCCAATAAGCTGATCGTTATAGGCGGTGCCCATCACGTTTTCGACGCCTGTGTACCGATCGCCCGTGGCATCGGCCCCATCTCCCACCGACAGGGACAGATCCACTCGCACCCCGGTCCGGGTTCTTCCATCCCCAATAAAGACCACGGTGTCTTCTCCCGACCCTCCAAAAATGGTATCGGCACCCATGCCTCCAGAGATAATATCGTTCCCGGCATCGGCGTGAATGGTATCATCGCCGGCTTCACCGTAGATGATATCGTTGCCAAGTGAGGTGGTGATTTCATCATTTCCAGATCCGGCACGGATCACCCGACCCGGCACCTCAATGGTGTCATCGGCCACCCCGCTTTGAATGGAGGCGATCAAATCGGCAAGGGACACAGGAGGCTTATCCTGGAAACGCACTTCAAGACTCTGGTGCAGCGCCGCTTCACCTGACTCAGGGTTTAAAACATCTCGAATCACCAACCGATTTTCGGTATGGGAATCCCAGAGCACCAGCCCGCCGGTCTCATCGCGGCTCACCACCAGATCGCCCGCCTCAATGCCATCACCAAACTGCAGAATATCCAACCGGCCGCTGGATTCCCGGGTGTCCAGAACAATCACACGGTACTGATTCCAGACATCCAAGGAGATGGTGAACCGATCTCGGCCATTG
>JAKSCC010000198.1 GCA_022360815.1 Desulfobacterales bacterium | reverse complement strand
CGGGGCTTATCGGTGGTCGCTTTGTCCATGGTTAACGTCTTTGTGTTGGGTGTTCCCCTGTGGAAAAGTCAGTTTAACAAAAGAGTTTACGATATCAGGTTGACAGGGTATTAATAAAAGGCTTGGGGTCTCCCCATACCTGCTCATGTGTTGCACATTGCAAAGAGGCGATTGGGCCCTGGATACGGGCTGATACAAAATAAACAGGACGCGCTGTACCTTTGGCGTGATACAGACCCGCCCCGGTGAGCGGTTACCCAATTAAAAAATCGACCGACTCCTACCTTGAGACCTTTATCCCATCCCCCTCCCTTGCCAACCGAACCCTGCAATACCTCCGTTACACCCTTGAAACAAGCTACTCCGTAACACGTATCATCCCTTGTTAAGGAAGACCTTCTTGCTGATGAACTAAAGGCTGCTGAAGAGAAGGGGTTAAAAAAATCTATAAATTCATTTGTTTTTACTTAGGGGGTCATCGGTATGGCCAGATTCAAGATGGTCACATATAGAAACTTAGACATGGGTTATATATTGAAAAAATAATCGACCCCTACCTTAAGACTCTCGTTCTATCTATTTTTCTCACCAATCGAAACCGCACCATCTCCACGACCTCCTAAAGAAAGACGTGTCACTATAATTTTTTATCTTTTGCGGCATAAAGCTTGAATAGATATTAGCTGCCCAATAGAGTCTAACTGTTAAAAATAATAACAATTAAAAGGAAGGTGTGGAATGGATGGTGATCCCAGGAAAGACTATGTCCGTACTCGAATAAAAAACGTAAAAAGTGGTCGTTACCTTAAGTATTGAAAGTGAGCAATCGAATTGGCAAAACAACGATGCGAGCTTAACAATTCGAGAATTTTCGCCCTCTGATACTTTAGAATGCCCACAGGTCTGGAACATTATCCAATTTCGCAAAGGGGCTTGGATAATGATGAATCAATATAGCGGATTTTTTGCCAGTATTCGTGGGAGAAGTACAGGCGATAATGCTACCGCTATTCAGTTTCACGCCCAATATACCTTGCCAAGTGAACCATTTCAGGAGTGGGATTTCATAAAGTTAGCAAACGGCAATTGGATGATCCAGAACGTTCATTCGCAAAAGTATATTGGTCCAGAAAATCGTAGTACAGAAAACGATCATTTTTGCATCCAATACTCTGATCAAACCATCGAGGATAGCTACCAACAATGGGTTTTTGAGGAAATTTAGCACTGTCATAGATGTAAACTGATCGGTCGTTTTTCTGAAGTGATACATTGTTTAGTCAGTTTTTAGGCTCTGGGCAGTTATATCAAGATTTTGATGTTAGGCACGAAATGCCCCGTAGCTGATTTGAGAAGTGAGTTAGAAAACCAGATGTTAGGTGAAGAAAGCAACGGGGCTTATGGTAAATCGTTTTAAACGGTGTTTTTATGGGGTTTGGGTAATTTAATCCCAATGCAAAATTTATCACCGATGGAGGAATGACAGATGAAACTAAAAATTGCAGTATTCAGTTTGCTTTTCATCAGTATGGTTGCTTCAATTGCCGCCGGGGAGCAAAATGCTTCCGAAAGCTCAAACAACTGGCGCGGTCCATATGCTGGTATCTCTATAGGTTACATTAATGGAGATACTGCACCCGATGTTAAGGTGAAGGAAAAGGGGTATTTCGTTAACGATGACCCTGGGCAGTTAAACCCCCTTGCCTCTAAAGGTCTTGATGCAAATGATTTTTTGGGTGCCCTGTTATTGGGATACTCTTTTCAAAGAGGCCCTGTGGTTATAGGGCTTGAGGCCGATTTTTCTCTAATGGACTATAAGGAGCAAAACAGCACAGGTAATATAAACTATATAACCTCACCAACCAACACCTTTTCCATTACAACAAAAGTGGAAACAAGATGGGCCGCAAATCTAAGGATGAGATTGGGTTACGTATGGAAAAATTCACTCTTTTTTATCACTGGTGGGCCTTCATGGACAGAACTTGATTACTCTTTTTTATTTACAGACACATTTACCCCTGAGTCTTCCCGTGTAAACACCGATAAACTCAAGCTTGGATGGACTGCTGGTTTTGGCTATGAAAAGAAATTCAAAAAGCATTGGTCCGTGCGAGCAGAATGGCTTTATGCTGAGTTCAATGACATCATTGAGACCCAATCCCCCTTAGCCACACATACTGCCGATGGGTTTACCCATCAAGTGGATCATGAAACCCGAGCCTTGAGGCTCTGTATCATTCGGAGTTTTTGAGCCTTTTAATTGGGCGTGTACCCAAAAGGAGAAGCTATGTAATTCATCAAAAAACTTCAAAACCTATCTGAAAAAGTCAAAAAGGTGGGTGAGAGCTTGCACACAGAAGATGCAACAAAAAATGCCTTGATTATGCCTTTCCTTCACACGGTTCTTGGGTACGATGTTTTTAACCCCAATGAAGTGGTTCCAGAGTTCACGGCTGATGTTGCCACCAAGAAAAATGAGAAGGTGGATTATGCCCTTCTCAAAGATGATGAGATTCAAATACTCATTGAATGCAAGCGGTTTGGCGACGAGCTTACAGCAAAGCATGCGAATCACCTTTATCTCTATTTTTCAGTGACCAATGCTCGTCTTGGTGTTCTGACGAATGGTTCAAAATACGAGTTTTTTTACCGACCTTGACGCGCCCAATAAGATGGACGAGAAGCCCTTTCTCAGGCTCGACCTCGAGGATATTGATGAGTTTATAGTGCCCGAGCTGCGCAAGCTCACCAAGGCTGCTTTTGACGTGGATTCGATTGTCGATGCCGCAGGTGAGTTGTGAAGTATTTGAGTGAGCTAAAAAAGGTCATCAGGCAGCAGTTTGAAGCCCCAGAGGAGGACTTTGTGAAGTTCTTTGCCAGCAAAGTTTACGATGGCATACTGACCGCAAAGGTGAAGTGCCAGTTCACCGAAATCACCACCAAGGCTCTCTCTCAATTTTTAAACGAAAGCATCAACGACCGGCTGAAGTCTGCCATTGGTCCGGATGTCCATATCTCTGGCGATGAGCCACCACCACCATGCCAAGATGAGTGCCCGGGCAAGAACCCCAAAATTGTGACAACCGATGAAGAGATTCAGGGGTACAATATCGTCAAGGCTATTGTCAGACAGCGGGTCGATGCCGAGCGCATCGCACAGCGGGATACACAGAACTATTTCGGCGTTCTCCTGGACGATAACAACAGAAAGCCTATCTGCCGCCTTCATTTCAACCGGTGTCAGAAATACATCGGCCTTTTCGACGACAACAAGAAGGAGATCCGCTTTCCCATTGATCGTATTGACGATATCTTTCAACACGATCAAGCGTTACTGGATACTGTGTCTCGCTACGAGTTGAAATATTCGTGTTGATATCGGTATTTTAATACTCTTTTTTAGTGTCGAAAATATAACAATATGTATCAATAAATGACCAAAAAATAAGAGGCTTGAGATATGCACGAGAGGATAGAGAAACCAAAAGATCGTGACAGTAGTGCAGCTGCAAATTCAATTACTCAAAACAAAAGTGATCAAGGTACTGGGTTTGTAATTGATAAGAGGCCCGGGCTTTCAAATTCATCACCACCAAAACTGAAATATGCATTAGGACAAAGGCGGACCAAGCCTAAGGGTGTAGTACAAAGACTCCGAGCCTTAACGGGTCAGCCAGAAACCAGGAGAAACCTAATTTGTAAAACAGAAGATGGTAAAATAATAGCAAGTACAGGAAGGTGGGATGCTGGGGAGTTAACTTACACTGCAATTGGGAATGGGGTTGTGGGACAAGATTACATCAGTGTAGGGGAAATATATAAAAATCAGGGAATATCTTATGTGTTAACCTATTTTGCAGCGCAGACATGGGGTGATGATGATGGAATTGTATATTTGAGGGGTGGCTCGCTATCACCATCAGGAGCATTGGTAGCATCAAAATTATCATTTTCTGAATATGCGCCAAGTAATAATCCTAAAAAGGATAATCCTAAACTTCTACACGCATATACCACACAAAGTAATGATGCGGGAGGGAAAATACCACCGATAAAATACAAAAAAATAGGCGAGCTTAAAGCTATAGCTCTACAAAAAGCACAACAACATGGATGGACTTTTCAAGCTTAAAGGTTACCGAGGGGGTTAACAAAAACAAAGGGGTGTTGTAGTCATATTTAAAGAATATCTCTTATCGAGGCTAAGAATATGAGAAAATGTACAGGGAATAATACCCAAGAGTGGGGGAATGATGCGATTTTTGATGTAAAATGTAAAAATTGCGGAGCGATGGTTGAGTTTTTCAAGGATGAAATAACGAGAAACTGTTCGAATTGCAAAAAAACCGTCCATAATGACCGTAAAAATTACGATTGCCAGCAATGGTGCTCATCGTCGTCACCTCATGAGAGAAATTTTTGTTCCAAATTTAAAAAATCAAAAGACCGATTTTATGGACATAAATTTACTTAATCAACGGGTTTGTATGAATAAAGGTGGAGCGGGTGGATTCTAAAAAAGATTTCAAAACACCATGTAATAGTTGCAATAAACTCCTCTTGGAGGATGAGAAATACATCCATAAAGGCAGGGTTGTGTGTGATGATTGTGCCATCAGATTAGGCTTATTTCCTCTTGAGCATACTGGACCTCGTCGAGATAAGATTTCAGAGAGAGGTAGGTGTCTTACTATCCTTAAATCTCAATAAGAAGGATTGTTGTATTGTAGGTGTGTCGTAAGAAGGCGCTTTATAAAGACCTCCTGGGTGTTGAGTGAAGGCGCTACCCAGTATGAAAACCAAACTGCAGGAGGTTGTTTATGTTTAAAACAGCGAAATTTATAAACGCCTATAGTGTAGAGAAAGAGACCCATCCTTTTCGAGTTTACATGGAAAGGCATACAATTCTCAAATTGATAGGGAATATAGAAAACACCAGCATATTGGACTTGGCTTGTGGGTCTGGAAATTACAGTCGCCTTTTCTGTGAGCTTGGCGCTAAGGATGTGACAGGGGTCGATTATGGGATTCGCATGATTGAAGATGCGAAAAAGAACACTCCATCAGATATGCCAATCTCTTATATACATGATAATGGTGAATCATTTCGAAGTGATCATAAATTCGACCTTGTTTTTCATTCATATCTTTTAAATTATGCGAATTGCATCGATAGTTTAAAAAGAATGTGTGAAACCATGTATTGTAATTTAGCCAACAATGGCAGGACGGTTGGAATTACAAGTATAATGGGCAGATCTCCAAGCCACTCAATAACGTGTTGTGATTGCTATACCAACTTTGATAAGCCACCTGCTGAAGGTGAAAAATACGAGGTCTATTTTTGGAACCAAGAGGAGAGTATTACGGCTTATAACTGGGGTAAAGAAAGCTATCACAAGGTGTTTGAATCTGTTGGTTTTAAAAATATCAAGTGGTATTCACCGATGTATAGTAAGTCTCCCGAGCTCACTGAAGAAGATTGGGATAAGCTGATAAAATATCCGGTCTTCTTGGCTGTTTCTGCTGATAAATAATTATCTACCCTAAACCATCTCAAGGACCACCCAAAACACCCAAGGGCTTACTTATAAGGTCTTTGGGGAGGGTGTTCAAAATTCTGTCTCACAGTCATAGACTGAGATATTTTTCCAGTCGACCAGGAAAGTGGATAATCAGCTGAGACAACGTCAGGTTCCAGTTTTGGATTGGTCGAGTCCAACGCTCAGAAGCTTTGAGTATTCCAGCATAAAGAAGTTTCAGCAAGCTATTCTCGTTGGCAAAGCCCCCTTTGGTTTTAGTGAGCTTACGAAACTGACGATGAACCGTTTCTACAGCATTGGTAGTGTAGATGGTAGTCCTTACATAATCAGGATATTGGAAGTAGTTCGGGAGAGTCGGCCAATTGGTTCTCCACGACTTGATAACAATCGGATATTTCTCACCCCATTTACTCTCAAGGTCATCCAGGGCCATTTCAGCAGCGTTAAGAGTTGCTGCTTTGTAAACACATTTGAGGTCAGCAATAAATGCCTTTTGATTTTTGGATGCCACATATTTGATAGAATTACGAATTTGGTGGATCACACAATGCTGTATCTCTGCGTTGGGGTAGATGCTTACGATGGCTTCGGGGGAACCCCTTGAGGCCGTCAACACAGGCTATAAGGATGTCCTTAACACCCCGGTTATGAAGATCGGTTAGGACGCTTAACCAGTGGTGGGCGCCTTCCTGATCAGAAACATAAAGCCCTAAAAGCTCTTTTTTACCTTCAATATTCAAACCGAGAATGGTGTAGACAGCTTTGCTGGTATCTCGACCATTTTCTTTGATTTTATACTGGATTGCATCGAGCCACAGGATCGGGTAAATCGGCTTCAAATCCCGTTCTCGCCAAGCTTGAAGCTCAGGCAACAATTTGTCGGTTACAGCGTTGATGGTTCCGTTGGAGACGGAAACACCATAAAGCTCGGCGATATGATGTCGGATATCCTGATAGCTGGTGCCAAGGGCAAATAGAGCGAGAATTTTTCTATCGAGTTCGTCGGTAAGCTGGGTTTGATTCTTTTTTACCAGCTGGGGCTCAAAGGTGTTGGTTCGATCACGAGGGGTGTCGAGTTCGAAGCTTCCAGATAGTGATTTAACCGTCTTGGATGATGTACCATTTTTGCGGTTAGGCTTCTCCTCGTTGGTGAGGTGTTCCTCAAATTCTGCTTGTATGGCAGCTTCAGTGATTTGCTTTATCAGTGGCGTTAAGACACCGTCTTTACCGTTTAGGCTCTTACCATCACGCAACGCTTGAATCGCTGCATCCATATCGAAGGGGATCTTTGATTGAGTCATGTGTCATTCCTTTGGTTTGGGCAATCATAAAGAATTGACACAGAATTGTGAACACTACCTAAAATCAATTAAAATTAAGTACTTTTACTGCCACAAGAGGTGTGAGTATGTATAACACAACTGAATTTGTACGCGCTTATGCCCTAACGAAGGACACCCACCCTTTTTGCCT
>JAKSCC010000016.1 GCA_022360815.1 Desulfobacterales bacterium | reverse complement strand
GACCGTCAGCCCGAGTTCACCCAGATCGATATGGAGATGAGCTTTGTGGGTGAAGAGGACGTCATGGCCATGGCCGAGGGCATGGTGGCAAGCGTCTTTAAAAAGGTTCTCGGCGTGGACGTCAAACTTCCCTTTGATCGCCTCACTTATGACGTGGCCATGGACAAATACGGACTGGACAAGCCCGACCTCCGTTTTGAGATGGAGCTCAAGGATGTCTCCACCATTGTGGAAACCTCCGGATTCAAGGTCTTTGCCGACGTGGTCAAAAAAGGCGGTATGGTGAAAGCGTTGAATGCGAAAGGCTGCATCGACTTCTCCCGTAAAGAGATCGACGACTTAACCAAATTTGTCTCCATCTACCGTGCCAAGGGTCTCGCCTGGATCAAGGTAAAAGAAAATGAGTGGCAGTCTCCCATCGCCAAGTTCTTCACCGACGACGAAAAAGCGGCCCTTGCCGAGCGCATTGAGATGGAGCCCGGAGACCTCGTCTTCTTTGTGGCCGACCAGCCCAAGGTGGTCAACGAGTCCCTCGGCAATCTGCGTAACCACCTTGCAGAGAAGCTTGGCCTTATCAACAAAGATGAGTTCCGCTTTCTCTGGGTCACCCACTTTCCCCTCTTCGAATACGACGAGACCGAAAAACGCTATCAATCCCTGCACCACCCCTTCACCGCACCTCTGGAGGAGGACTACGAGCACATCGAAACCGACCCCTTAAAGCTGCGCTCCCGTGCCTACGACATGGTTTTGAACGGCTCCGAGGTGGGCGGCGGAAGTATCCGTATCCACGACCGAGCCATTCAGGAGCGCATGTTCTCGGCCCTTGGCATGGACAAGGAAGAGTACGAAGCCAAGTTCGGTTTCCTTCTGAACGCCCTGGAATCTGGTGCGCCTCCCCATGGCGGCATCGCCTTTGGCCTCGACCGTCTGGTGATGATTTTAACCGGCATGCCCTCCATCCGTGACGTCATTGCCTTCCCCAAAACCCAGAAGGCATCTTGCGTCCTCACCAATGCACCATCTGAGGCAAGCCGCGCTCAACTCGACGAACTGGCCTTGCGCGTAAAAAAAATAGAATCGTAAACTGATTCAGTGTGCTATCTGCCTCACCCCCTGACTCTGAGGCAGATAGCACCAAAAAAAGGGCGTTCCTTTCTTTTTTTCAATTGACACGCCTTCAGAATCGGTATAAATAGTCCGAGTCTTTTGATTGATCCCCAGTAGCTCAGTCGGCAGAGCAAGTGGCTGTTAACCACTGGGTCCGCGGTTCAAGTCCGTGCTGGGGAGCCATTTTGGAAAAGGGATGTGATTTTATCGATCGCGTCCCTTTTTCTGTTTTCACCCTTCGGTACACCTCCTGTAAGCCACCGCGCACCCTGCCTTCTCTACCTTCAACGTGATGGCCGCCTAAAAAACTGAGAAACCCTGACAACTTACCTTGACAGGCTGCACCATAAAACTATATTCACATATAACGATTTATAAAAACATCACGGCCCACCCCCATTGAAGGGGACTTTAGCGCCCAACCATATCGCCAAACAACGATACATTTTTTCGAATAGAGGATCCCATGGAACCTTTCAACATGACCCCCAACAGCCCATCCCCGCTTCAACCGCTAAGCCCATCAAAACCCGAAGCACCAAAGCCCGTTCGCCCCAACACACCTTATCTGCTCGGCACAGCCGCTGCCACCCTCCTCTGGCTTATGCTTTATGACCAGCTCCATCTGCTGGCCGACAGCATCACACACCTCCTCTCAGAGACCTTGGGTTTTTCACGGCAAAGCCATCTGGGAGAAGCCATCGCCTTTTTTATCTACGACACCCCTAAAGTGCTGATGCTTATGGCCTTGGTTGTCTTTGGGGTCGGCATCCTTCGCTCCTTTTTCACACCCGAAAAAACCAGAGCCGCCCTGGCTGGCAAAGGGGCGTTTACCGGAAATATTCTGGCGGCTCTTTTGGGCATCGTCACCCCATTTTGCTCCTGCTCTGCCGTGCCCCTGTTTCTGGGATTTGTAACAGCCGGGGTCCCCTTGGGAGCCACCTTCTCCTTTCTCATTGCCGCTCCCATGGTCAATGAAATTGCCCTGGTTCTTCTCTACAGCCTTTTTGGCTGGAAAATAGCCGCACTTTACCTGGTAACCGGCTTGGCCATCGCCATGGTGGCCGGATGGGTTATTGGAAAGATGAAGATGGAATCACATCTGGAGTCTTGGGTGCATCTGGTGCAATCGGCCCCGACCATGAATTCAGAGAGCAAACCATCCTGGGGAGACCGCATTGCCTACGGCCTTGATGCGGTAAAAGAGATTGTGGGCAAGGTGTGGATCTACATTCTTGCAGGCATTGCCATTGGCGCAGCCATCCATGGGTATGTCCCCGAAGGGGTCCTGGCAGGATTCATGGGAAAATCAGCCTGGTGGTCTGTTCCCCTTTCTGTCATTCTCGGCATTCCTATGTACTCCAACGCTGCAGGCATCATTCCCATTGTCCAGGCGCTTCTTGGCAAAGGTGCGGCCTTAGGAACAGTGCTTGCCTTCATGATGTCGGTGATCGCCCTCTCGCTGCCCGAAATGATCATCTTACGAAAAGTACTCAAACCCAAACTCATTGGAACCTTCATTGCCGTTGTGGGAGTCGGCATCCTTCTGGTGGGTTGGTTGTTCAACATCGTTATTGGATAAAGGCTGCGACAATTGGCCTACAAAACCTTGCCCAAACAAATCAGAGAAGCTTTCAAAAGCTTGACAAGTTTTATCACGCCAATCTATAGAGAGCGTATTAAAATCAAAATCCATTTGATGGCACCAGGTTGAATTTATGAAGCACCTCTCTGTATATCTTGCACAAGCCTTATCCATTTTCACTCGCCCATACGTCAAAAGAAAGCAACACAAGATCCGTTTTCAAAGAGCAAGCACTCTATCTGCAGTACTCTTTTTTTCAACCTGCTTTCTCATGCTCTCGCTTGTGGCACCTCCATTTTTGGGCAGCCTCTATGCCAAAGCCCCTGCCCTTTCACCCAAAGCCCTCTCTTATAAAGAAGAGGGAAATCGTTTTTTTGAATCCGGTGCCTTTATGAAGGCTATCAAGGCCTACACAAAAGCCATCAAGGCTGACCCCAAATATTTTGAAGCACGCTACAACAGAGGCATCGCATGGCAAAAGATCGCCCTTTACTACAAAGCCATTGTGGACTTTGACAAGGCCCTTGAAATCCGCCCCGGTGATACGGATACCCTCTATTTCAGAGGCAGATCCTTTGAGGCCACGGGGCAACTCAAAAAGGCTTTAAGCGACATTCAAAAAGCGGCAAGAAAAAGACACCATCGCGCCAAAAAATATTTGACCGAATCGAAACTCAAGGCACGTATTCTGGCGCAGGAATCAAAAAAAAAAGAGAGCGCCATCTCAGTATCCAACAACCTGAAAAAGAGCCCTCAGCGCCCCACACGTATTGTCAACATCAAAAACCGCTTTGGTGGTAAAACCACCTCCACCCTCTTCTCCAAAGGAGATCCGCTTTACGAAGGAGAAGATGGCATCTGCAAGCAAATCAACTTCTACGATGCCTCAAGCACCCTTATACGAAGCGAAACCTTCCACCACGCTCTTTTCAATGCCAAAAACAGCCGAAACAAAACCATCACCCACTTAAACAACTCCGGTATCGCCACCCTTGTGGAGCACCACCTCACCGGATCTAAGCTTGGAAAAGTGGATCTTTTTTACTACACATCGGATGGTAAAATCTCCAGAAAAGAGACCGTAACACTTTCGCAATATCAAGAACAGTTCAAGGGCAAAGGATAGTCCTTCAAAATAGAACCCCCCGCAAACAGGCCCTACTCAACCAAGCCTGCGGGGGGTTGCACATTTTACATCTTAAAAAATAAAATCAACCCAGTGCTTCGATCTCTTCGGCCACCTTTTCGGCAGCGCGGCGAGGATCTTGGGCATCACGGATGGGTCGCCCGATCACCAGATAATCCGCACCAGCTGAGATGGCGCGTGCTGGGGTCATAATGCGCTTCTGATCATCCGAACGGGTAGACTCCCAAGCCGGACGAATTCCTGGCGTTACAGCAAAAAGCCCGTCTCCGGCTGCCTCTTTAATGACAGCGGCTTCATGGCCTGAGCAAACCACACCTTCGCACCCGCACTTTCGTGCCATCACCGCCCGCTTCATCACAAGCTGACGCACGTCTTCGGCATACTCTGGTAAAAACCCGGCCTCCTTCAAATCGCCACGTCCAACACTGGTAAGCACAGTTACGCCAAGAATCCCAACCTTTCCGTCGCTTCCAGCCACAGCCCCTTTAAGCATCGCCTCCGACTCACCGCAATGAACCGTGAGAAACCGAACGCCCAAACCTGCCACCCGGGAGACCGCTCTCTCCACGGTAACAGGAATATCATGAAGCTTCAGGTCCAAAAAAATCTCTGCCTGGCCTTTCTCCACAACCTTCTCCACGATGGAGGGACCACACTCCAAAAAGAGCTCCAACCCGATTTTAAACATACCCACCCGACCGCAAAGCATTTCAGCATACTTGAGTGCTTCGGCCTCGGAAGGAAGATCCAGTGGAAAAATAATTCGTTTATGGGCCTTCAACATGCCTCCTTTAAAATCTAAAAAATATCTTCTACGGTTTGCTTACCGCACCAAGAAGGTTCACCTAAGGAAAGGCAAAAACAATTCTTTTTATCATGTACGACGGTAAAAAAAGTCGCCTCTCATATACTCCATTTGTTTCACATCATAAAGCACCAAAATAGTTCCCCAGCGACACCTACCCTGCAAACACAGCCAATTACCCAGACACACAACCACACGAAAACAATTTAAATTCAGGCAGTTTAAAACATTTTTTATTGCATTACTCAAAGCAAAATGCTACGCCTGATTACTTATTGATACCCACAATACCGTTGGCTGCGTCAAACCTATACAGCCCGCGCTTACGCAACAGAGTCGTTTGTATGAGTTACAATCCCAAATGCCATGTCCCCGCCGGATCTTTTCAGGTTCACACTCGCAAGCCTCTTATTCTACAGGCCTACCTTAACTCTTGTGTGGGACTCGCACTCTTTGATCCTGAAGTTGGGGTCGGAGGACTCTATCACATTCTGTTGCCAGAACCGGTCTCCGAAAGTTCCCATTTCAACAAGGAAAAGTATGCTGCCACAGGCCTTCCCCTTTTTTTGGGGCGACTGGTCCGTGAGGGGGCCAACATCTCCAGGCTTCAGGCTGTTATTGCAGGTGGCGCTCTAGCGGGGAGAGTTAGCAATCAGGATATCCATCTGGATATCGGAGGTCGAACGGCAGAGTTGGTCAAAGAAATTCTCGACAAACACGGTATCCACGTAGCCCTCTCTGAAACCGGAGGGTTTTTTACCTGCTGCCTCAATTTCAATCTGGAAACCTTCCAGTATGAAGTAATCCCTGCCATGTTGTCCGGAACAAAAAAGGAAGAGAAGAAAAAGGGCAACCGCATATCCAGTCTCGACGACATTCAACCCATCCCGCAGGTGGCGCTAAAAATCCTTCGAATGATCGGAGAAGACACCTACAACATCCACACCCTCTCCCAAGAGGTTCGAAAAGATCAGGTGATCAGCGCCCAAGTTCTCAAGCATTGCAACTCGGCAATTTTTGCTGGTAAAGGCACCATCGACTCCATTGATGACGCCCTGCTCATCATCGGACAAACCACCTTGGCCAAAATTGTGACCGCCATGGCCATAAAAAAGCTCCTCAATCACTCCTTTGCCGGTTACTCCCTCACCAAGGGGGGGCTCTACCACCATGCCATCGGCGTGGCCGTTGTAGCAGAAAAAATTGCCAACCTCAGTCAAAAGGCCTCTGCTTTTGCCGCCTACTCTGCGGGCCTAACCCACGACTTAGGGAAAGTGGTTCTCGACCAGTTTGTCTCAGGCGCCCGCCCATTTTTTTATCGAGAGATCATGGGAGAACAAAATCTTGTTGAGACCGAAAATCGTCTCCTTAAAACCAATCACACAAAAGCAGGCCACAAACTTGCCACCAAGTGGATGCTTCCGCCCTCTATCGCCAACACCATCCGCTACCATCACACCCCTGAAGAGACTCCCGAGCACCAGGAACTTGTCACCATCGTGACGGTGGCAGACACCCTGTTTCATATGTTCAGTGCAGGGCCCAATCTTCACAAAGTAGACATGAACGCCCTTTCTATACGCCTAAAAACGCTGGGTATGTCCATCTCGGATTTCCCCTCCATTGTGGACGCCATCCCGCAGCAAGTACTCTCCGGAAGCCCGGAAATGGCCATCACCTAAAGGCTCTGCCGTTCGGGAAAAGCATTTGCCGCCCACGATGAATTACGCTATGAATGAAAAGGTTTTGCCCTGTGGCAAAACCACCTTTTTTTTGGGGATTTCAATAGGACCTTCTCGAGCCACAACCCCTGCGACAAGACCCTCACAAGGCAGACAAATGGAATTACGGGACAACCAAAAACAGCTCCTCCGCACCCTTCCTGGTGTGGATACACTTCTTGACGCCCTTCTGGTGGAATGCGACAGCAAAACGCCTCGAAGCGTTCTCACCGCAGCTGCACGCCAGGCTTTAGAACAGCTGAGGCGCGCCATTTTTCAGGACAAAGCAACCGAAGTAGACCTCGCTGCCGCCCTTACTCTGGCCCAGGGCATTGTGGATAAAAAGATGCGCCCCAACCTCACCCAAGTGGTAAATGGAACAGGGGTGGTGGTTCACACCAACCTTGGGCGCTCTCTCCTGGCCCAAGAGGCCTTTGAACGCATCGGTGCCATATCAAACAGCTACTCCAACCTGGAGTTTAATCTCAAAACAGGAAAACGCGGCCTCAGATACAGTGCCGTGGAAGAGCTCATCTGCGAGATCAGCGGTGCCGAGGCAGCCATGGTGGTCAACAACAACGCCGGGGCTGTTCTCCTCTGCCTCGACACATTGGTGCGCGGCAAAGAGGCTGTGGTCTCCCGAGGTGAGCTGGTGGAAATCGGCGGAGCCTTTCGCATTCCCGATGTCATGGCCAAAAGCGGTGGCATACTGAAAGAAGTGGGCACCACCAACCGTACCCATCTTAATGATTACGAAGGTGCCATCACCGAAGAGACAGGCCTCTTCCTCAAAGTCCACACCAGCAATTACCAGATTGTGGGTTTTACCAAGGCCGTCTCCATTGCCGAACTGGTGGACCTGGGTCAAAAACGCGGCATTCCGGTTATGGACGACTTAGGAAGCGGCACCTTTGTCAATTTCGGAGACTACGGGCTTCCCTCCGAACCCACAGTGCAACAATCTGTGGCAGCAGGGGCCGACATCGTCACCTTCAGCGGGGACAAACTTCTGGGCGGTCCCCAGGCGGGCATCATCGTCGGAAAAAAAGAGCACATTGAGGCCATTCGAAAAAACCCGCTCACCAGGGCCCTTCGCATCGACAAACTGACTCTGGCATCCTTGGAAGCGACCCTTCGCCTCTACCGGGATGAAGCCGAGGCCGTTAAAAAAATCCCCACCCTTCGCATGATCACCCTGGGTGAAGAGGAGACCAAAGAACGGGCGAATGCACTGGTCAAAGCCCTTTCCGGACTTCCCGTCACCTGTACCTTGCTGAATCTTACCTCACGCCCCGGAGGCGGCTCTCTTCCGCTTCTTGAAATCCCTTCCTGTTGCGTGGGAATCACCATGGAAAAGATGGGAGCCAGTGCCCTTGAAAAGGCCCTTCGTGCAAGCCAGACTCCCATCATCGTGCGCATTGAAAACGACACCTGCATCATCGACACTCGAACCCTGCAGGAAGGAGACAACGCCCTCATCGCAAAAGCCCTTAAAACCATTGCGGAGAAACGCCCATGAGATCCATTGTCGACGCCACCCTCAAAGCAAGCATTGAGGCCAAAGAAGCTGCCATTGCCGCCAACCGTGAGCTTTTGATAAAAACAGCCCAACAGATGGCCGAAACCCTTGCCTCTGGACACAAAATCCTTCTCTTTGGAAACGGGGGGTCTGCAGCCGATGCGCAACACCTGGCCGCGGAATTCGTCAACCGGTTTCAAACCGAGCGCCCCCCCTTGGCTGCCATTGCGCTCACCACCGACAGCTCTATCCTCACCAGCATTGGAAACGACTACCACTTCGATGAGGTTTTCTCCAAACAGGTGGCCGCCATCGGCCAGAAAGGGGACATGGCCATCGGCATCAGCACCAGCGGCAACTCACCCAACGTGGTAAAAGCTATAGAAATAGCCAAAGAAAAAGGCCTCCACACCGTTGCCTTCACCGGCAAAGGGGGAAAAGCAGCCGAGATATGTGACACCGTCATCACCGCACCGGTGGGCGTCACCGCCCGCATTCAGGAGTGCCACATCCTCATGGGGCACATCCTCTGCGACTTGACAGACCGCATCCTCTTTCCCGAAAATTTTTAGGTTCGCAAATGCTTCAGACCCAACGGCCCATTGCATTTGCCTATGGGCTTAGCCCAAATAAGACCAACACCGACCGCGTGAATGCCCTTGGTACCTCCTCGAGTTACAATTAGATACCAAGCATTCACCATAGGCATCTCTGGTTGCCAAGAGCAGATTTGATGCTTATTGTCACGTTTGATTTAAAATTACACAACCAGAAACGATAAAGATACTGAGGTGAAACCATGCCCATTTATGAATACAAATGCGGAGCATGCGGCCACGAATTTGAGTACCTCGTCATGGGGGGAAAAAATCCGGAAGGCTGCCCCAAGTGCGGTGATGCCAGCGTAGCAAAGCTGATGTCCGCCTGCGGATTTGTCAGCAAAGGCGAAGGGGGGCAAGTGACATCCTCTTCGGCTGCCACCTCTTCATGCGCCGGATGTTCGGCCACAAGCTGTGCGGGGTGCGGATCCTGATGGAAAATAAGATCATTATCGGAACCCGGGGAAGCCAATTGGCCCTCTGGCAGGCAAACTGGGTAAAATCTGAGCTGGAGAGACGTCATAAAGACGTTATCTGTGAGCTTCTCATCATCAAAACCAAAGGCGACAAAATCCTTGATGTGCCGCTTGCCAAGGTGGGGGGCAAGGGGCTCTTTGTCAAAGAGATCGAAGAGGCACTCCTTGACGGCCGCATCGACCTGGCCGTTCACAGCATGAAGGATATGCCAGCGGATCTTCCCGAGGGCCTCAAGATCGGAGCTATTCCCAAGCGGGAAGATCCGCGAGATGCCCTCATTTCAAACAACGGTCTCACCTTTGAAAAACTCCCCAAAGGGGCCAAGGTGGGAACGAGCAGCCTCAGGCGTTCAGCCCAGCTTCTGGCCAAGCGCCCTGACCTGAAGATCGAAACACTGCGCGGCAACATCGACACCCGTCTTCGCAAAGTCACCGAAGGCCAATACGACGCCATCATTCTGGCCGCAGCGGGCCTCCGCAGACTGGGCCTCGCCGAGCACATTACCGAATACTTAAACACCGACCTCATGCTTCCGGCCGTCGGCCAAGGAGCCCTCTGCATTGAGTCCCGCAAAAACGACGAGCGAATTGATGCGGCCCTTTTCCCCCTAAACCACGAGGCCACCCGTGTGGCTGTTCTTGCCGAACGCGCTTTCCTAAACACCCTTGAAGGCAGTTGCCAGATTCCTGTCGGTGCCTTTGCCGAGACCGACGGAAAAAACGTCACCATTCGAGGGCTTGTGGCCGAAATCGACGGATCACGCATCCTCATGGAAACCGACTCTTCTGAAGCCGAAAAGACCGAAGCCCTTGGCACTAAGATTGCCGAGCGACTCAAAAAAGCCGGTGCAGATGAAATCCTGAAGAGACTCCTGGAGAACCAAGAATGAATAGCGCATACGGAAAAGTCTATCTGGTAGGTGCCGGCCCCGGCGATCCGGGTCTTATCACCGTCAAAGGCCGGGAGTGCATCGAAAAAGCAGACGTACTGATCTACGACTACCTGGCGGCCCCGTCACACCTTGCCTATGCCAAAAAAAATGCCGAGATCATCTACGTGGGCAAAAAAGGCGGCGATCACACCCTGAGCCAAGACGGCATCAACGCCCTTTTGGTCGAAAAGGCCAAGACCGGTGCCATCGTCACCCGTCTCAAGGGAGGAGACCCCTTTATCTTTGGCCGCGGCGGAGAAGAGGCAGAGGTTCTGATTGAAGAGGGGATCGACTGGGAAGTGGTTCCCGGCGTCACCTCGGCCATTGCGGCCACAGCCTACGCAGGGATTCCCCTGACCCACAGAAAATTCACAGCCACACTCTCCTTTGTCACCGGTCACGAAGACCCCAACAAAGAGAGCTCCACTATTGATTGGGAGGCCATCTCCAAATCCGGCACCATTGTCTTCTACATGGGTGTAAGAAACCTGCCCAACATCGTGGAAAAACTCAGCCAATGTGGAAAACCCGCCCATACCCCTGTGGCTCTTGTGCGCTGGGGTACCACCACCAAACAGGAGACCGTGGCCGGTACCCTTGAGACCATCGTCGATGATGTTCGAAAAGCAGGCCTCAAGTCCCCCAGTATCATCGTGGTGGGCGACGTGGTCTCCCTTCGTGACACCATGAAATGGTTTGAGGATCGTCCTCTCTTTGGCAAGCGCATCGTTATCACCCGCGCTCGAAAACAGGCAAGCGGCCTCACCTCAAAACTTATGGAGCTGGGTGCCGAGTGCATCGAAGCGCCAGCCATTGAAATCAAACCCATTGACAATTCTGAAGCTGTTGAAAATGCCCTGTCCACTCTTTCCAACTACGACTGGGTGATTTTCACCAGCGTCAACGGCGTTACCACCTTCTTTGACCGTCTTTTTGAAAAAGGCTTGGATGCGAGAGCCCTGGGTGGCCTGAAAACAGCCTGTATCGGACCTTCCACTGCCGCAGAACTAAAAAAGTACGGCATCGGCACCGACATTCTGCCCGAGAGTTACGTGGCCGAGTCTGTGGTGGAAGCCTTCAAAAACGAAGCCATGGATGGAGCCAAAGTGCTACTTCCAAGGGCCCAAGAAGCACGACCTGTCATCCCGGTGGAGCTCACCAAAATGGGCGCAAAGGTCAACGAAGTGGCCGTCTATCGTACGGAATTTGACGACACCTCCCGAGAAAAAGTGGCAGAAGCCCTCTCCAACGGAAAAGTGGACATGGTCACCTTCACCAGCTCGTCTACCGTAAAAAACTTTGTGGGCATGATCCCTGGCGGTGACCTCTCCCTTCTTGAAAACGTCACCGTGGCCAGTATCGGACCGGTCACCGAAGAGACGGCCAAAGAACTTGGCCTGACAAGCCACATCACTGCCGATAGCTACACCATCGACGGCCTGGTGGACGCCATCGTAAACGCCTCTTCGTAAAGAGTTCTGCGCTGTAAACTAAAAATTTTCTCAGCCAGTAAAACGTCCTTCGACAGGCTGTATTCAAAAAAAGCCTCGCTCCTGAAGATCCTTCAGAAGCGGGGCTTTCTCTTTCCACAAAGGGCCCTTTATTTTCAAGGACCCCTTCGCCAAAACATGCTATAGCTGGGACAGCTTTTATTCATTTCAAACGACCGAGGTTTCACCCATGATTCACCCCCTTACCGACCGCCACAACCGCACCATCGACTACCTGCGTATCTCTGTGACGGACCGATGCAACCTGCGCTGTGGCTACTGTGTTCCCCCCACCCCCTTCACCCACATGAAACACAAAGAGATCCTCTCTTATGAGGAACTGCTTCGCGTGGTGAAGGTGGCTGTCTCCCTGGGAATCAAAAAGGTAAGGCTCACCGGTGGTGAACCCTTTGCAAGAAAAGGGCTCATTCCATTCATGGAGCAGCTCTCATGCCTGGATGGCCTGGAGGATATTTCCGTCACCACCAACGGCACCCTCATATCAGATAAAATTGATGTCCTCAAAAAAGCGGGCCTCACACGTATCAATATCAGCTTGGACACCTTAAGGCCTGAACGATTCGTGCAAATCACCAAAGAGGATCGATTTGAAGATGTCATTAAAACCCTTCACAACGCCATTGACGCAGGGCTTGCACCGGTAAAACTCAATACAGTCCTACTGGATGGTATCAATGGGGACGAGCTGGAAGATTTTGCACGCCTTACGCTAAAACATCCCATCCACGTACGCTTCATTGAATACATGCCCATTGGCGAGGGCACTGGCCCGGCCAAAAGTGAACTTCTGGCTCCGGCCATTCTCAAAAGGCTTGAAAAACTGGGAGAACTCACTCCCGTGACACGAGATGCCCACGACGGACCTGCACGCCGTTTCAAACTCAAAGGCGCATTGGGAGAAATCGGCCTCATCAGCCCCATGAGCAACCACTTCTGTGCCACCTGCAACCGCATTCGGCTTTCAGCAGACGGCCACTTAAGGCCCTGCCTCCTCTCCGACACCAAGGTAAGCCTCAAAGAGCCCCTTCGAAAGGGAGCTGACGAGGCTGCCATTGAACAGCTCTTCCGCCATGCCGCATCCATCAAGGGCGAACGACATAACCTCTTAGACCATCATGTTCACGATATGATGTGCGCCATTGGTGGCTAAATACCTGTAGTCACCCGACCCTATGCCATTCAAAATAAGATGACCTAAGCGTCGGGAACCGATTTTCTACAAAGCGATCACAGCATCCCCCGCAGCACCGCCAATTTGCTGCGGGTCAACTCAAAAAGTTTCTCTGTCGTTTTATCAAGCTCCCCTCCGGGAAACGTTGAAGCATTGAAAACCGTCTGAAGTGAAACGTGACAAACCGTGGCTGATAAAATAAATTTTTCATCCACCTCCTCTTCCCTATCACTTTTTATGATTTCAATTAGCGCCTTATTTAAAAGAGGAAACACCTCTCCGGCAGGAACTCTCGTCTCTATCGCTGTTTGCACTTTATCCAAACTGGTATAGATCTCAGTTTTTCCGGCCACCGCACTTTCGGCCATCATTAAAAAAAAAGAAACACAAACAACCACCCACTTTACCTGACATTTTAACGCAATCATTTTTTCTTTCATTCCAACAAAATTAGGTAATAAGAAAACTCAAAACACGTTTTAATTACCATTCAATCTGCTAACATACAACGCTTGGTCCAGTACAAAACAATTAAATACCTGCGATGAATTCGCTGTTTTCTAAATTTTATGTTTCCAATACTACCTCTCTCTTTACTTACACTTTTTGAAGATTCATTTTTGCCTGCAACTCAAAAAAATTTCATGACAAACAGAAAAAAGACTGTCTCTTAAAATTATTTTTTATACCACCCGTCCAAAATGTCAGATAAATGTCAGATATTGGCTGTAAGACAAGAGGTAAGCCTTTCCGGTGCTTCTGCGGTCAGAGCACCTGGGGGGGATTGCATCTGCCTTCAGGACACCGGATAAGGCCGCAGCCCCATAACAATAAAAAGCCACCGTTTTTTTAAACGGTGGCTTTTTGTTGCCGCTTTATTTTTAATGGGTCTTCAAAAATTTGACCGCTGACATAGAGACCGAACTATCTATCCAAAAGACCTCGCTCACCCAAGTTTCCGTAGCGGTGGTAATTGTTGCAGATACTCTGCTCACGCACATACTGAAGCAGCTCCACACGTCCCTGAGCCAGAACCGGTGTACGAGAAATATAGATCCCTGTCTCAGCTGCCTTTTTCAAAAGATTCACCCCAGGACGACCTGGAGCGGCAAACCGAATTCGATGGTCGTGGTTCAGATACTTGTCCAACACGGCGTCACTTTCAAAACAGATATGCCCACCTTTTAGAAGAAGACGGCCCTGAGCACTCTCCAAAAAGCCACGAAATCCGGCTCCCACTTCAGGGCTCACACTCAAGGTAAGACGGTTTCCAGCAATCAAAGCGGCTGCGCACATGGAGAGCACATCACAGAGGCTATCCTCTTTTTCTGCCCGCACCACCACATGGCCCACGGGCAGATAGCGAACGATGTTATCTTGCCCGCGAAGGCGGAAATGGTCGCTTTGCCTCTCAAACTCTCTCTCCCACCACCCCATATAGCTAAAAGCCCGGCTCGTAAACGAGAGCACGTCATCAGCGATCTCGCCCATGCTCCCCCACCTTGCCCTGGCTTCCAGGTCCTGACAGCATCGAAGCAGATGGGTTTCACGAGTTACTGGCGGCACTTCTGGAGCCCCGTTATCACAAAGATCCATAAACTGAGCAACATAGTTGGGACTTCCAGCCTTCACCCCGGACCCAATGGCTGATTTCCCCATGCCCCCAAAGGGCTGACGAAGCACAATGGCACCGGTGGTACCACGATTGATATAGAGGTTTCCGGCTCTGATGGTCTCCATCCACAGCCTCTGCTCCCTCTCATCCAGACTCTCAATGCCTGAGGTAAGCCCAAATCCTGTCTGATTCACCAGTGAGATGGCATGCTCCAGACTCTCTGCCCGCATCACGCCCAGCACGGGTCCAAAAAACTCTGTCATGTGGGTATAACTTCCCGGCCGAACGCCATACTTCACCCCTGGACTCCAGAGGTAAGGATTTTTCTCCACCTGTTTTGGCTCAAGAGCCCACTCTTCCCCCTTTTCGAGTTGTGTCAAGCCCTTCAAAAGATCTCCTGATGGCGGCTTAATCAGCGTCCCCATGCTGTTTTCAAAAGCCCAGGCAGATCCCACATGCCAGCTTTGGGCGGCATCCACCAGCTGCTGACGAAATGCGGTATCTTCATAGATATCTTTTTCAAGAATCAAAAGGGATGTGGCCGAACACTTCTGTCCGGTGTTTCCAAAAGCCGAGTGGATCACATTTTTAATGGCCTGATCCCGATCAGCCATGGTGGTCACGATGGTGGCGTTCTTTCCCCCGGTCTCAGCCGAAAGGGACATATTCGGTTTTTTGGCCAGAAGAGAAAGGCCTGTCTCGGTTCCTCCCGTAAGAATCACAAAGTCCACTCGCGAATCGGTGGCCAACTTTTCACCGGTGGTGGCCCCGGAACAGGGAAGAAACTGAAGCACTTTCCGAGAAATTCCGGCACGCCAAAAACAGTTGCAAAGAATCCAGGCTGGAAGCACCGCATCGGAGGCCGGCTTAAAAATCACCGTATTGCCGGCAGAAAGCGCCGCTGTAATGCCGCCGCACGGAATAGCGATGGGAAAGTTCCAAGGGGAAACCACAAGGCCAACGCCTTTGCCTTTGGCTTCGAGCCCCTCAAAAGTGGCTATCTTTCGTGCACTCCAGGGGTAAAACTCCAGAAAATCGATCGCCTCGGAGACCTCCACATCTCCTTCGGAAAAAAGCTTTCCTGTGCAGGCTGCGGCGGCCCCGATAAGATCACCCCGCGCAATTCGTACCTCCACAGCCACCTGAGCCAGCACCTTATGACGCTCCTGCCAGCTTAAACTCCGCCATCCGTCAGGGTCCATCGAAGCGACCTCAAGGGCTCTTTCTGCATCGGCATCGTCTGCCAAGGCATACCGAGCACTCATAAGGTTCTCACCTCGGCTTTCCTCAAACTGCGATGGGTCTACCCCCTGACGAATGGACTTCCCCTCAAACAGGGTCTCCCCGTCCACCACCACAGGAATCTCATGGGGAAAAGTCTCTTGGGTTGGCATCCTGTTCTCACGAATGCCGTTTGCCCATGCTCTGTTTCCGGCCAGAGCCCAGTCGGTATCGGCTTCATTGACAAAGCGATTGGTCGTAAACGTTCCCCCTTTAAAATCCTTCCAGCTTTCATGGTTCCGATCCTGCACGCGGTTGGGGCTTTGCGCAGCACTCTGCCTAAGTTCCAGGGAGGCGAGAAATCCCCTCTTCAAAAAATCCCACTCTTTGGAGCCCGGCACCAAATCGTTTGCATAGCGCAGAAAATTTTCAGGGGCTGTGTTCTCATCCAAGCGTCGAATCAGATAGGCAATGGCATTGATAAACTGCTCTCTTCCCGCCACCGGAGCGTAGAGAAGCACATCACCCGACGTTTCAAAAATAGCCCGTCGCACGTGGTCTGCCATGCCCTCAAGCATCTCAAAACCGATCTGATCCCGAACACCATTCTGCCGTGCCAGCACATCGGCATAGGCCAGTTCAAAGAGGTTGTGTGAGGCAATTCCCAAACGCACGGCCGCACTGTTTTCGGGCTTCATTCCATAGGCCACCATCCGCTTGTAATTGGCGTCCACATCGGGCTTGTTGTCGTAAGGAGCCAAAGGCCAGTTGTGAAGAGCGGCCTCCACCTGTTCCATCTCCATGTTGGCTCCTTTGACTATACGTAATTTGATAGGAGACCCGCCGCTTTCAACCCGCACTTTGGCCCACTCGGTGAGTTGGCGCTGCATGGACCAGGAGTCGGGAAGGTAGGCTTGAAGCACAATCCCAGCGGCATGCCCTTTAAACTCCGGCTCATCCAATGTCTCCATGAAGGCTCGGGCGGTGAGCTCCAAGTCCCGATACTCCTCCATGTCGAGGTTGACAAACTTTTTCACAGCGGTTCCATCGTGCCGGGTATAAGTGTGGGATTCGGCAGTTCGGTAGAGCCTTGCCAGACGCCACTTCAGCTCGTCTACTGTGTGATCCATTGCCAGAGAGGAGATTTGGGAATAGATGGTGGAGATCTTCACAGAGATGTACTCCACCTCAGGCCTTTCAAGTTCTTTTACGTAGGCATCCAGGCGATGCCGGGCTTCCTCTTCTCCCAGCACCGCTTCACCGATATGGTTGATGTTCATGCGAACACCCTCCTCACGGCGTTTGGCCAGATGGGCCATGTAGGGTTCCTCTTCACCGGGAACGACCGCCCGGCTGCTCTGCTTGCGAATCTGATAAATCATTTGAGGAACAGAGACCCATGGAATATGCCGGCCTACGCCCATAAAGAGAAGCATCAACCCCTTTTCCAGGGGACCCATAAACTTAGGAATGCCCTTCTCTTTGAGAAGGGCGTACAACCGATCGGCCACTCGAGGTGTGAGATCTGATCGAAACCCCTCATCGATCATTCGCGTAAGAATCACCTTATCCATGGGGTGGGTGAGAAGCCGTTTCATCATCTTCTGAATCTTCTTTTCATCCGGCGTCAAAAGCTCGTTGGCGCGCCTCTGCCACTTTTCAGCAAGTTCTATGGCCTCTTGAACGATTCTCTCCTCTCTCTGTTTTTTCGTCATTGCTACCTCGCTTTGTGTCACACAACTTTTCAAAAAGGAGCCCACACAAAAAGGTTCTTCTGAGCAAAGCATGACGCATGCACTCAAGAAGAGGCGTCTTCAACACCACATCCATAACGCAATACAACCTTTTTAAAGGCCCTGTTAAAACGCTACGATTGCCTGGCCATGTGAAGATCAAATTTCACCACATGGGTGGCCATCAAACGGGCGGCACGGCTGCTGTCTCCCGCTTTAACGGCGTGAAATATGGCGTCGAGATCCTTGAGGTTCTCTTCAAGAATCTCCGGTTTTCTTGAAAGATATGAGGCAAAATATTCATGGATATTTTCGTGCACAGCTTTTTGAACAAGTGAAAAAAGTTGATTTCTCGCCATCTTTGCAAGCTGCTGATGAAAGCGCCCATCGGCATGAATAAAGGCGTCCCAGTCGTAACGCCCCTCAAGGTGCCCCCTGGCCTCTTCCAAGATAGCGGCCAGTTCTTTAAAATCTTTAGGGGTCCCCCGCTGGGCGGCCAATGATGCGATATCCGACTCCACAGAACTTCGAAACTCCTGAAGATTCTCAAAGGGAATCTCTTTGCGGCGCACCATCAAAGAGAGGGTCTCCAGCATGGGGGTGGTGGAGGCTTTCTTCACAATGGCTCCACCACGAACCCCCAAACGGATCTCAATGAGCCCTTTCTGCTCCAGAACCCTTAAGGCCTCTCGAAGGGTCCCCCTGCTGATATTAAAACTCTCTTTGAGCTCCCGCTCGGAAGGGAGCTTTTCTCCAGGAGAAAGGCGTCCGTCAAGAATCGCCTCCTGGATCTGCTCCACCACATCTTGAAACACGCGATTTTGTTTTGCTTTTTCAAACATGGCCCTATAAAATTTTAAACGATCTATTCTGGTTATAGAGTCCTGACCTGCGACCCAGAGAAGATATATTAGAATGGTTAAACCATTTGATCCTAAACCCGATTTTCCATCGGTGTCAACCCATAGAGCTTTCGCGCTCACCCTCGTCTGTTACGGCTTCAAATTGTCTCGTAACATGAGTGACACAAACTCTCTGTTTGAGACATTTTTTCACCCACTGGCTCTTTTCACCATGGCATGGGGTGTAAAGTGATAAACCGGCTTTTCAAAAAAAGCCCACAACAAAACAAGGAGGCCACCATGGCCCAGATTACAATAGGCGGGACCCCCACCAACACCCTTGGGTCCCTTCCTCTGGTTGGCGAAAAAGCACCAAACTTCAGGCTAACCCGTGTCGATCTCTCCGACGCCACCCTCGCCGATTTCTCCGGGAAAAAAATCATTCTAAATATCTTCCCCAGTATCGACACGCCGATCTGCTCTGCCTCAGTCAAACGCTTCAACCAGGAGGCCAGCGCCCTTGCCAGCACCGAAGTTCTCTGCATCTCTGCAGACCTCCCTTTTGCCCACAATCGTTTTTGCGCTGCAGAAGGCCTTGAAAACGTCACCCCCCTCTCGGTTTTAAGGGGTATGAATTTCAAACAAGAGTATGGGGTGGGTATCGCCGAAGGCCCTCTGGAGGGGCTTCTTGCCAGGGCCATCGTGGTGGTGGACGAATCCGGTACCGTAATTTATGCTGACTTTGCCAAGGAGCTAAAAGAAGAACCCGACTATGAGACGGTGCTTGCCGTTCTCAAAGGGTAAGAACCACTCAAACCAGGGGTAACCATATCCCATTTTGATACAAAGGAGCCTTATGGCTTTCAAGAAACTGAGACTGGTATCGTGGAATGTAAACGGCTTGCGTGCTGTGCTTAAAAAAGACTTTGCCCAAAGCCTTGAGAGACTGAAAGCCGACGTGCTCATGGTTCAGGAGACCAAGCTCCAGGAGCCTCAACTTACAGAAGAGATGACCGAAATCCCGGAACATGAGTCCCATTGGTCTTTTTCCACAATAAAAAAAGGATACAGCGGAGTGGCTGCCTGGGCACGAGAGTCCCCCGCCATCGTTCGGCACGGCATCGGTATCCCTGAGTTTGATGAGGAAGGAAGGATTCTTGAGTTGGAATACGAAGAGTTCACCCTCTTTAACGTTTACTTTCCCAACGGTCAGCAGAGCGATGAGCGGCTCAATTACAAACTGAAATTCTACGATGCATTTTTCGCCTACGCCAATGCCCTGAAAGAGAAGGGGCGGCCTGTCATCATCTGTGGAGATGTCAATACCGCCCACAACGAAATCGATTTAAGACACCCCAAAGCCAATGAAAAGCGCTCTGGTTTTTTGCCGGTGGAACGCCAGTGGCTCGATAAGATTCTTAAAATGGGGTATGTGGACACATTCCGCCACCTCCACCCGGATGAAGAGAGATATTCATGGTGGTCATACCGCTTCAATGCCCGCAAAACCAACGCAGGCTGGCGCATCGACTACTTTTACGTCAGCCGTGATATCCTTGAAAAGGGGTGGGTCAAGGAAGCCTGGATTGATAACGACATCTTTGGTTCCGACCACTGCCCCATCGGACTGGATCTTGAAATTCCCCAGTAGCCTCAAGGAAGATGTACCACGCTTCGCCCCACACGTTCACCCGAAACCATCCGCTCGATCTGCTCATCCAGCGCATCGAGCCCTGAAAGGATACTCACCTGAGTGTCCAATGTCTCAGGTTTCCATGAGGTCGCCAGACTCTTCCAGACACTCTGGCGCACCGCCATGGGACAGGTGGCGGAATTGATACCGCACAAAGAGACTCCTCGCAAAATAAAGGGGTAGATGGAAGAGGAGAAATCCCCCGAAAGAATATTGCCGCAGCAAGTCACCACCCCTCCGGGTTCGGTCTGCTTGATGGCTGAAGTAAGCAACGGACCGCCCAATGTCTCCACCACCGAGGCCCACCTCGGTTTTCCCATGGGCTTTCCGCTCTCATCCAACATGTCGGAGAGACTCAGCACCTCATCGGCTCCAATCTCTTTGAGGTAATCCGGTCGGTGTGTGCGACCTGAGACCGCCGTCACAGAGTATCCAAGCTTCTTGAGAATACCGATGGCAAGCCCGCCCACCCCGCCTGTGGCCCCGGTCACCAAAACCGGTCCCCTTTCAGGGGGTATTCCAAAATCCACCAGACGCTTTACCGACAACCCGGCGGTAAACCCTGCAGTGCCCAGCATCATGGCCTCTTTTCTTGTGAGCCCTTCGGGAAGCTTGACCACCCAGTCTGAAGGAACCCGAATATACTCGGCAAAACCTCCGGACGTATTCATCCCCAGGTCGTAGCCCGTCACAAGCACCCTCTCGCCTTTGCCAAAGCCTTCAGAAAAACTCTCCGCCACCATGCCCGCAGCATCGATCCCTGGGGTGTGAGGGTAGTGCCGGCTTACCCCCCGGTTGCCCATGGCAGAAAGACAATCCTTCCAGTTGACAGAAGAGTAGCCCACCCGAATCAACACCTCTCCTTTGGGAAGGTCACCCACCTGGCGGGTCTCTATGCGCCGAACAAAACGCCCCTCTTCTTCGTAAACCACCATGGCCTGAAACGTGACGTGATCCATCGTTCACCTCCATCTATCTGGCATGTTAACGTTGATGGCTAAGTAAAAAAGTCGGTCTGCTCTCCATATTACGCGTCCAGCCCTCACACGAAAAGCAAAAACCCCCGAAGGCCTTAAAGCCTGCAGGGGTTTTCAAAAAAGATCTATCCTAAAAGTGCATCAGTATATCTTACGTTTGGAGAAGCTGGCCCCTATCACGTTAAAGGTGTTCTCCACAATAAAGAGAGCCTCCTCATCTTTGGTGAAGACGATCTCTTCAAGGCGCTTGAGCTGAATGTTGTTGATAACGGTCATGAGAACCTTTTTCGCTCTTTTGGAGTAAGCCCCTTCCCCATTGATAAAGGTTGAGCTGATCTTCAACTTCTCAATAATTTCTCGAGAGATGCAATCCGGTTTTTCGGTCACCACCAGAACCACTTTTCTCTGGTTAAACATAGAAAGAGCATAATCCATACAGACCGAGGTGACAAAAACCGAAATAATGGAAGCAATAACCAAATCGGTGTTCATGGTGGCAAAGCTCAGGCTGTACAAAAGGATATTAAACGCTATGTAAAACTTCCCCACACCGACATTAAACTTTTGATAGAGAATAATAGCGACGATATCAAGCCCACCACTTGAACCCAGGGATCTCAAAACAATCCCCGAACCAATGCCCACAAGCACCCCGCAGGTCACGGCAGCGTAAAGCTGGTTCACGATGCCCAGATCCACCTCTATCAAGCTGTAGCTGATGGAGGAGACAGCCATGGCCAAAAAACTGTAAGCCAAAAATCTTTTACTGATAAAAAATTTCCCTAAAACAAACAGAGGGACATTCAGTATCGCAAAGATTATTCCTGGATTCATCCAGTCTGAAAGGTAGTAAAGATAAAAAGAGAGGCCGAAAAGGCCGCCGGGAACGAAACTGTGCGGGTCTGCAATGCCTTTGAGTCCCACTACATAGATGAGGGTTCCGGTGATAATGAGAAAGCAGTTCCAGACAACAGAATAAGTGAAATCTTTGTTCAGCATGGCCATTCCTCCAAACGCACCGGACTCCACAGACCATGCAAAGCGAGAGCGCAAGCGTGCGCCAACACTGCGAAATCCCTAACGGGGCGCGTCAATCAAACAATGTCTTTGGTCAATTGGGTATTCGGATGGTTCGATGTGGGATCCATCCGGACAGAAACAACAAAGAAGAGGCATGCAACGAGGCATCGCATGGCTAAGGGATAATAGAGAATACACCGTGATCCAAAGGGGTTCGGACCGCGGTGCCCCACACAACGTGGGCGGGTTATGACAGAGGCCGAATCACGTGTCAAGAGAATTTCATTTAAAGATCCCACTTTTTTTTACTACCCATAAATCTGCTTTTTATCCTTCATCTTTTCAAATAGATACAGAAAGCAAACCGGCCCATATTTCCATCAAGCACCCGCCTTTGTCTCACCGCACTTTCAAAAAACAGTGATCCGGTTCCCCAAAAATGTCCCCAATCCGGGGTTTCCTTTTGAAAGGCACCCGTCTAAAATAGAGCCGTTGTTTACCGCTTCATCTTTCACCTATTCCTGTCCCCATTCACACGGGACGCTTATCCTTCGGCGATGAAGCCCTCGTTGCGTCACCCCTACCCAAATGGAAGGAAGAGAGATGGACCTTAAAACCATTGAGGCCCTGCCCAAGGCAGAGTTGCACCTGCATATTGAAGGATCTCTGGAACCTGAAATGATGTTTGGCCTGGCCGAAAGAAACGGTATTGCGCTCCCCTACGCCTCTACCCAGGAGATCCACAAAGCCTACGAATTTACAAACCTTCAGAGCTTTTTGGACCTCTACTATGCTGGCGCAGGGGTCCTTCAAACCAGCCAGGATTTCTACGATCTAACCTGGGCTTACCTAAAGCGCTGCAAAGAGGACCACGTGGTCCATACCGAGATCTTCTTTGACCCCCAGACCCATACCGAACGGGGAGTCGCTTTTGAGACTGTCATCGAAGGCATTCACACCGCCCTTGCCGATGGCAAAGAGAAGCTGAGCATCTCCAGCCACCTGATCCTCTGCTTTTTAAGACACCTTCCCGAAAAAAGTGCCCTAAAAACTCTGGACGAGGCACTTCCCTACAAAGAGTATTTCATCGGTATCGGTCTGGACTCTTCAGAAGCAGGTTTTCCACCTGAGATGTTTGAAAGGGTCTTTGCCAAGGCGAGAAAGGCAGATCTCATCCCCGTGGCCCATGCAGGAGAAGAGGGGCCACCAGAATACATCCACCAAGCTCTGGACCTCCTTAAGGTCGCCCGAATCGATCATGGGGTCAGGGCCGTGGAAGATAAAGCCCTTATGGAGCGGCTCATTAGAGAACGCATGCCGCTTACCGTTTGTCCCTTCTCCAATGTAAAACTCAAAGTGTTTGAAAGCCTTTCCGACCACAATATCCTTGAAATGCTGAATCAGGACGTCTGCGTCACCGTGAATTCTGATGACCCGGCCTATTTCGGAGGGTACATAAACGCCAATTTCAAAGGGCTTGCCCAAGAACTTTCCATGACCCTTGAACAGGCCAAAAAACTTGCAAAAAACAGCTTTGAGGCCAGTTTTTTAAGTGAAGCTCAAAAAAGAAAGTGGATGGAAATGCTTTAAAAAAGAAAACGCCCCTTTCGGCAAATACCGAAGGGGCGTTTTCCACTGCAAGAACTCAACCACTCTATTTCCATATAACGTTGTGCTGAATACAAGACCGTTTCAACGGCATGTCTCCCTTCACACGGCCATCCCTACTGGATCACCCGTTCGAAGGAAACAGGTCGACACCCTCTTTCTCTCCAAGAACCGCCTCGGCCTCCGAAAGAATTTTCTTTACAAGGACCCGAGACGTGCGGTCAGCAAAACGCACCGCATTGCAATCACAAGGAGATAGAAAATCCCCTTTCAACCCAGAGTTTCGCGTAATGGAGCCTTTCCAAAGCACCTCACCCGTCTGAATATGCACAGCCTTCACCGAATAGCTTAAGGTGACGCAAGAGACTGTCTCCAGCTCCCCATCCACCTGTTGGTACTTCGCCTTTTTAAATTCCCGAATCATTCCAAAGATCACCACACTGGAGTTGGTCAGCTTTCCAATCTCTTTGAGTTGATCCTGGTCCACATCCCCCTGATACGAAAATTTCATCTCAGCCAAAACCCTATCAATAAGCCCTCGCTCCACAATACGACTTCCCGACTTCATATAGGCGGTTTCAAAGGCATCCGTCACCACATCCGTCACATTAAACCCAAAGTTATCCTTTGATCCGGTGCGCTTATCGGCAAAGGGGATAATGGCAAAGCTCTTGTGTTCCAACTCCGCCAATCGCGGGCTCAGCACCACCGTCTCTGTAGGCTGAAACAGAGAGCAGCTATAAAAAAAAGACGTTACCATCAAAAAAAGAAGCGCTGTGACGTTACGTATCATGGCGAAAGCATCCTGATGTTAAGGTAAATGGTTTTATATCTAGCAGGGAACAAATCAAGATTCTTCATATTTTGTGATGAAGTTATATCTTATCCAGCCCAACCGCACAAGAACCAGAGTATTCCAGTCTGGCATCAGCAAAAAACCACCAGCCCCAAAATCATCAGCAATCAAAGCCTGTTAACTTAGGCAAAATGGTCTACCTTCCTTCTTAAATTCTCATTTTATAAAATTTATACATTGAAAAAAGTAGATTTTTATTCTTATTATGCAAAGATTAGTAATAAGGTAAGGAACGCCATTTCAAGAACATCATGGCGTTTGCACTATTACAAATTTAGAAACAATTGAGGAGTAGCCATGTTTCAAAAGTCAAGTAAAGGTATTTTATTTTTTTCCCTATTTTCACTTATTTTTCTTTCGTCGTTCTGCCTTCCCTCTTCTGCTCTCGCCCAAAGAGAGCCACAGCTCACGGTACTCTGTGATGATACCGCTGTCTCAGACCAATTCGCCAAAGAGCACGGCGTCTCCATTCTCATTGAAATGCCCAACGGCCACCGCTGGCTTATGGATACCGGCACAACCGATGTCTTCCTCACCAATGCAAAAGCCCTGGGCGTAAGCCTTGACGGACTCTCCGGTATCACCATCTCCCACGGCCACGACGACCACACGGGCGGCCTCACCTTCTACCCTCGCCTCAACGGCAAGCCACCGGTTTACGGACACCCCTACATCTGGCACAAACAGTTCGGCATCAAAAAAAATGCCCCTGTCCGCATCTGCGGTATGCCTTACCTTGCTCGCAAATACGTTGCAGAAAGCTTCAAACCCTTAAACAACACGGTCAAACTGGATGAAAATCTCTACTTTTTCACCGATGTTCCCAGGGCAGAAGGCAGCTATCAACCCATTCAGGGAAAATTCTTCAACGAAGATGGCACAGGACCCTGCCCCATCATCGATGACGCAACCATGGTAATCAAAACGTCAAAAGGGCTTGTGATCATCTTTGGATGCGGGCATGCAGGCTACATCAATATTTTAAACACCATCCACAAAAAATTCCCCAACGACAAAGTACTCTCCGTTGTCGGCGGTCTTCACCTGAAAAAAGCATCCGAAAGTGTTCTGGCTAAAGCGGTAGCCATTACAGAAGAGCTTAAAGCGCCTGGCTTTACCTTCTATGGTGGTCACTGTACCGGCAAAAATGCCATTGCCTACTTCAAAAAAGTTTACGGAGAGACCGTGGTAAAACCACTGGGAGCAGGCAAAATCATCACCTATTAATATCAAACACACCACGGCCAGGCCTTTCCATAGGCCCGGCCGTGATACGAAAGAGACAATCCCATGCTCAAAAAAAAGACAGCCCTCCTTGTACTTCTGCTTCTCCTTCTCCCCGGGCTCTGTGCAGCATCCCCTGTCACAGATCGGCTGGCCAAGGTTGGATCGGATCTTGATGCGTCCGCCAGGGGATCAATGGCCCTAAAAATCCTTTGCAAAAAAGAGCTCGTGCCCCTGTGCACTCTGCCTGCTCTGATCGATGCGGCCAAGGTCAGCAATGCAAAACAGACAAGCCTGGAGGCCATTAAAAAACTCGATCAAGAGTGGATCGACGCCGAAGAGCCACTGGAAATCATGGATGAGCTCCAGAACAACGCATGCGGCAAAGCCCTTCAATCTTTTGCCGCCAAAAACCACCTCATTGCCAAAGGGTTTGTCTTTGACAACCAGGGAGCCACTGTGGGATCCCACAGCATCCCCAACGACTACTGGCAGGGTGATGAGGGAAAATACAGAAAAACCGTTCAAGACAAGAGCATAGAAATCGGACCCGTTAAATTCGACAAGGCCGAAAACAGACAGCTTCAGCACGTGGCCCTCCCTCTCATCGACACCGACGGAACGGTGGTGGGCGGTGTTCTCATCGGTATCTTCATCGACAAGCTCTAATTTTTTCTGCCCGTTCCACCCACACGGCTGCACGCAACAGCGTACAGCCGTGTTTTCAATCAGGGGACACCCCCACAGGAGATATCCACTGTGAGCCTCAACAAAAAATTCGCTTTGATTATCGGTATTCCGGTCCTCTCCCTCTTTTTAATCATCACCTTAGGACGCTATGCTCTTGGCAAATTCTCTACGAGCCTGGATGATATCGTAAACACCCACTTCACATCCCTCATTGAAGAAAAAATCCTCCCCCTTGTTGATGACGACATGCTCCCTCTCATCAACAAAGACATTCCCGAACTCCAAGCCCTTCAAACCAGCATCAAATTTATGATGGCGGCGGACCGGAATCTCAACAGAGCCGTCATTGCTGAAAAAATGTCCTTGGTAGCAAGTGAGGCCAATGAGATCAAAGCCGCCAAAGAGGCCAGTGAGACCAGTATTCTTGCTGTTTTGGCGACAATGGAAAAGGCAGCACTAAAATTTGACACACCCAAGGCCCAAAGTCTTCTCACCCAGTTTGAAGAGGCCTTTAAACTCTGGCAAAGCAAAACAAAAAAGGTATTCAAGCTGGCCAACACCCCCGGCAAACTCCGTTTTGCTCGAAAAGCAAGCGATACAGGGTCGGCTTTCAAAGCATTCAATGAGGTACGCCGCATCACCTCTGAACTCCAAGCCCTTCAGGAAGAGCGAATTCAAAACGCTATTGCCAACATCAATGCCAAAAAAAAGATCATCGCAAACCAAAAACAGGCAATTGACAGTCAAAAAAACGCGGTTTTCAAGGCCGCAAGCCTCAACCAGTCCCGCGCGTCGTCCATGGTCACCCTCTTTATCTTTGTGGGTATTGCATCGGCTCTCATCTCCATAGGGGTCGCCTGGTATATGGCTCGCTGCATCACACGCCCCATAAACCGTGTGGTTCAGGGCCTCAAAGAGATCGCCCAAGGGAACGGAGACCTCACCACACGCCTTCCTGTCACCAGCACCGACGAGGTGGGACAACTCTCTCAATGGTTCAATACCTTTATCCAACAGCTTCAAGCTATCATTGTAGAGATCAACGGAAGCACCGCAGATCTTCTCGCCTCCTTTCAAGACCTTGATACCCTTTCCCGGCATATGAGCCGAGACGCCGTGTACGTAAGCGACAAGGCGTCCTACGTGGCCTCTGCCACCGAGGAGATGAGCACGCAATTCAACGGCATTGCCGCCACCATGGAACAGACAACATCCAACACAGTCACCATCGCTTCTGCAGCTGAAGAGATGACCGCCTCCTTTAGCGAAATCGCCGTCAACACCGACAAAACCCACCACATCACCAATTTGGCTGTGGATCAGGTAAGCACCGCCTCACGTCAAGTACAGGAACTGGGTCAGTCGGCACAGGAGATTGGGGTGGTGGTAGAAACCATCACCAATATTTCAGAGCAAACCAAGCTTCTGGCATTAAACGCCACCATTGAGGCGGCGCGGGCCGGAAGTGCTGGTAAAGGGTTTGCTGTGGTGGCATCAGAGATCAAGGAGCTTGCAGAGCTCACCGCCACGGCCACCCAGGGGATTCGTGAAAAGATCGAAGCAAATCAGAATGCAACAAAAAAGACTGTGGTTGAAATCAACGGCATCACCCAAGCGATCTCGGATATAAACGAAAGGGTTCAATCCATCGCCTCTTCCGTGGAGGAGCAAACCGCCACCACCAACCAAATTTCAGCCAACGTCTCTGAAGCTGCCCAAGGAATTCAAGAGGTCACAGGCCATGTGGCCCAAAGCTCCACCACTGCAGAGGAGATCGCTCGGGATGTCTCCGAGTCCAACCAGCTGGTGGAAAAAACCGCCAGAGCCAGTGAAGAGATCTCAAACAGTGCCGCAACCCTTACCCAATCGGTAAAAACACTCCAAAACCTGGTAAAAAAGTTTAAAGTGACCTAAAATCTTAATTACATCACTTTTTCACGCCCATGGTGCCACAGGTCTTGTGGATAAAAACACGATGGCTCCATGGGCATCTCTTTCCCCTTGAAAACCCTTCGAATCATATCCATATTATTTAGAAAACATATCCCACCCCATCACCTCCATTTTACAGGAGACACCCCGTGAACATAGGCATCCCAAAAGAGTACTCACCAGATGAAAAGCGTGTGGCGGCCACACCACAAACCGTTAAAAAATTAATCGCTCTGGGGTACACAGTCCACGTGGAACCAGGAGCTGGTGAATCAGCCGGTTTTTCGGATCACGCTTACAAAGAGGCCGGTGCCACCCTCACCGATACCCAATCTCTCTTTTCCCAAGCAGACATGATTTTCAGTGTGCGGGTTCCAGAGCCTGAAGCCATCAATACAATTAAACGTGAAGCGACCCTTATCTCTTTTGTGCAGCCAGCAAACCACCCAGAACTCCTTAAGACCCTGGCATCCAAAGGCATCCGAACTCTCGCCATGGATCAGGTACCCCGCATCACGCGTGCACAAAAACTTGATGCCTTAAGCTCCATGGCCAATATCGCAGGGTACAGAGCAGTGGTGGAGGCGGCAAGCGCCTTTGGTCGCTTCTTTACCGGCCAGGTTACAGCCGCCGGAAAAATGCCGCCTGCAAGGGTTCTCGTCATCGGAGCCGGGGTGGCCGGTCTTGCGGCCATCGGCACCGCCGGAAGCCTTGGAGCCATTGTTCGAGCCTTTGACACCCGCCCCGAAGTAAAAGAGCAGGTGGAGAGTATGGGGGCTGAATTTCTCATGCTCGACTTTGAAGAGGAGGGAGCAGGTGAAGGGGGCTATGCCAAGGTGATGAGCGATGCCTTCATCGAAGCAGAAATGACTCTTTTCGCCCAACAAGCCAAAGAAGTGGATATCATCATCACCACAGCCATGATTCCCGGAAAAAAAGCCCCCCTTCTCATCACCCACGAAATGATAAAATCCATGAATCCTGGCAGCGTCATTGTTGACTTGGCCGCAGAGCAGGGAGGAAACTGTGAGCTTGTTGAGGCAGGCAAAGCTGTGGTCAAAGAGGGGGTCACCCTCATTGGCTACACCGATATGGTGAGCCGCCTCGCCAACCAGGCAAGTGAGCTCTATGCCACCAACCTTGCCCACCTCCTGGATCATCTCACGCCTGACAAAGACGGAAAGCCCGTTTTTTATCTGGATGATGAGATCACTCGAACCATGATGGTCACCCAAAAGGGAGAGGTCACCTGGCCACCGCCCCCGCCCAAAGAGATCCCCAAACCAGAAGCCCCCAAACCTCAGGCCCCGCCGCCTCCCCAAGCCCTCTGGAAAAAAAAGAAAGCTCAAATCACGCCCTTTCTCCTTTTGGGTCTTTCTGGATATCTCCTCTTTAAAATAGGAAACGTTGTTCCGCCGGATTTTCTTCAGCACCTAACGGTCTTTGTCCTCGCCTGCTTTGTGGGGTATATGGTGATCTGGAACGTCACCCCGTCACTTCACACCCCGCTCATGAGTGTCACCAACGCCATCAGCGGTATCATCGTCATCGGGGCTCTGCTTCAAATCTCAGGACCTTTTTTCAGCTTGAAAACCCTGCTTGCCGCCATTGCCATCCTCATTGCCACCATCAACGTGGCCGGTGGTTTCCTTGTGACGCAGCGCATGCTCAAAATGTTCAGGAAAGGAGGCAAATCATGAACAGCAGCCTCATCACCACAGCATACATCGCCTCCGGCGTTCTCTTTATCCTCTCCCTGGGCGGACTCAGCAATCAGGAGACGGCAAGACGAGGCAACCTCTACGGCATCCTCGGCATGGCTATCGCACTTTTTGCCACCATCTTCAGCAGCGAGGTAACGGGTTATGCACTTATCGTCATCACCATGGGTATCGGAGGGGCCATGGGAGTGGCTGTCTCTCGAAAAGTTCAAATGACGCAGATGCCAGAGCTGGTGGCCATCCTTCACAGCTTTGTTGGCATGGCTGCGGTTCTCGTAGGGATTGCTGGATACATCGACCCTGAAGCCCACTTTTCCGGCATCGAAAAAACCATCCATGAGATTGAAGTGTTTGCAGGGGTCTTCATCGGTGCCATCACCTTCACCGGATCGGTGGTGGCCTTTGGAAAACTGCGGGGAACCATTGGCAGCAAGCCCTTAACCCTCCCGTTTCGCCACCTTATCAACCTTATTGCCATTCTTGTCGCACTCTGGCTCGGTATCCTTTTTGTTGGAGCCCAATCAAAAGGATTCGCCCTTCTTGGACTCCTTGTTATGACCCTCATCGCCTTCGGCCTTGGCTGGCATATGGTTATGGCCATCGGAGGGGCCGACATGCCGGTGGTCATCTCCATGCTTAACTCCTATTCCGGCTGGGCCGCTGCTGCCACGGGCTTTATGCTGGGCAATGACCTTTTGATTATTGCAGGGGCTCTGGTGGGAGCAAGCGGAGCCATCCTCTCCACCATCATGTGTCGGGCCATGAACCGAAGCCTTTTTAACGTCATATTGGGGGGATTTGGAACCTCTTCGGGTACCGTTTCAGAAGGAGAAGAAACCAGAGAGGTGATAGCCACAAACCAGCAAGAGACAGCAACCCTTCTCTCTGAAGCCAAAAATGTGGTCATTGTTCCCGGATACGGCATGGCTGTAGCCCAAGCCCAGCACCCGGTTTATCAACTCACTGAAATCCTTAAAGAGAAAGGTATCTCCGTCCGTTTTGCCATTCACCCTGTGGCAGGCCGTATGCCCGGCCATATGAATGTGCTTCTGGCCGAAGCCAAGGTGCCTTACGACATCGTCCTTGAAATGGATGAGATCAACCAGGACCTATCAGACACCGACGTTATCCTCGTTATCGGTGCCAACGACATCGTCAACCCGTCGGCCTTGGAAGACCCTTCAAGCCCCATCGCAGGTATGCCGATTCTTGAGGTGTGGCGAGCTGGAATCGTGGTGGTTTTAAAACGGAGCATGGCCACGGGATATGCCGGTGTAGAAAACCCCCTCTTCTTCAAAACAAACACACGGATGCTCTTTGGTGATGCCAAAGAGAGTATCACAGGCCTTCTCAACTCTGTACGCCAGCTTTAAACATCACCCCTTCGGTCAGGCTTTCATGCTGAAAAGGCGCATATTATGAGAAAATTTCTCTTAAGGGTTCTCATCAGTCTCACCTTTGCCCTTCTTCTTGCAACAGCAGGCGTCTTTCTCTTTGCTGACGCCCTACTCAAAAAAGCCATCGAAAACACAGGTTCCCTCATTGCCGAGGCCAAGGTAGAAGTGGCCGACGCCCACCTCACCCTTTCCCCTTTGGGAATCTCACTTTCAGATCTTCAAATCGCCGACGCCACAAGCCCCATGTCCAACACGATTCAAATCAGGCGCATCGCCTTTGCTGTTCAGGGCAAATCTCTCTTCAAAAGGCAATTCATCTGCACCGAAATGGATGCTTCAGGAGTCCGCTTCAACACCCCAAGAACCACATCCGGTGCCTTACACCCCAAAGATCCACTTCCCCAGCCCCCAAAAAAGAGAGATCTGATTCAACTCCCATCCCTTGATTTTAAAGACCCCAAAGAGATCCTCGCCCAGGAAACACTGAGAAGTGTAGAAGAAGCCAGACGCATCCAAGCCAATATAAAAGCCGCTGAAAAGAGATACAAAGCCCACATGGAATCGCTTCCAGATGATGAGACCTTCAAGGGGTATGAAAAACGACTTCGTTCCTTAAAAAACGGAAAGCTCGACCTGAGCGCCTTCTTTTCCAAAGCAGATGAGCTTAAAAAAATCACCAAAGAGGTGAAAGCGGATCTAAAAAAAATAGAGGCATTCAGAAAGGAACTTAAAAACGATCTCCTTGCCTTTACAAACCGCCTTAAGACCCTTCCTGAATTAACTCAGTCGGACTACAAAAGGCTTAAAAAGAAATACACCCTGGACTCCCAAGGACTCGGCCAGGTAACCGATCTCCTTTTAGGCGAAGCGTGGAAAAACAGACTGGAAAAGGGCACACACCTCTATCGTAAGCTTCGCCCCCTGCTCTCTCCTCCCCCTCAAAAAAACAGCCAAGAAAATCTACCTGTTGAGGCCAAAAAACCTTGGGTGGTTTGGATTCAAAGAGGGCATTTTGAAGTGGAAGCCAAAGTGGGAGACATCCGTGGCACGCTTTCCGACCTCACCACAAGTCAAAATGCGACAAATCATCCCACACGCATTCACCTCTCAGCCGACCAACTTGATGGTGTGGATTCCATGAGACTCAAAGGATTCTTTTACCATAAAGGTGTCGACACCCTTACTGTAACGGCCGAAGGCGTCAAACTAGGGCCTTACGGTGGCCAGTCACTGAAACTGAAAAGAACCACCGCAGACCTCTACGGCAAAGTCCTCATTACGCCAAACCATAGGTTAGACGCCCACCTTAAAGCTCTTATAAAAAATGTACGCATCACATCCACCAGCACCTCCTTCAAGCCCTTAAAAAAAGCGTTGAATGAAATCAACACCCTCTCAGTGCTGGCCACAGCAAAGGGACCACTGGAAAGCTACCAACTGACGCTATCTTCCAACCTCGATACACTTTTGAAACAGCTCTTCGAAAACAGCACCCAACAACTCCAGACAGAATTTGAAAAGAGACTTCAGGCAACCATAAAAAAAGAGGCCGATGGACACATCGCCTCTGTGCAAAGAGATTTGAAAGAGTTATCCGGCCTTGGTAAGCAAATCGAAGCCCTCATTCAAAAAAACAGAAAATTATTTTGAAAACAACACGATCCTGAATTTCACCATCCCATCAGGTTTCGCGACACCAATGCCACTCCGCCCAATCCCACAAGTAAAAGAAGAGTTGGACGAAGACGAGGGCCATCAAGAAAAGGGGATAAGCGCCCACCCAGTGACGCCCCCAAAAGAATACCGGGAATCATGCTCAAACCCATACAAAACTGAAACATCCCGAAACGCCCTGCAAAATAAAGACTTGCTATCGAAAAAGCCCCTCCCACAAGAAAGGAGAGGGCCAGATTGGCTCGAATCTCCTCACCCCTTTCATTCTGTATGAGAAGAATCAAAGGCGGCCCAGGAACACCGGCCAACGTGCCCATCACACCAGCCAGGCTGGCACCGCTCAAAAGCCTTCGGGAAGTCACCTTTAGTGTAAATCCTGCCGCACTGATCATTACAGCCGTTAAAATGGTAACACCTATGGCAAGTTCAACCCCCGGTCCCTTCAAGCATCTCAACACCAGAAAGGCAAAAAAGGTACCGGCCACCAACCCTGGAACAATACTCGAAAGCCATTCCCTGCGAACACCAAGATAATTGCGCCTTGCCATGATTATATTTTGGAAAAGGCTGGCAACGAGAAAGGCTCCCGGAGCAAAGACCGGATCAATAAGAATCAAAAGGGGAACGGCCACAAGGCCCAACCCAAACCCAGTGCCACTTTGAATCAAAGCCCCTATACCCACCGCCACATTGGCCAATAAAATCTGCCAAACTTCGGGTTGATGCCCCACATTCTCTCCTCTTTTTGTAAAGACACGCACCTGCTTCACCACAACAAAACGCCATGGCATGAAAACGAAAAAAGACTCTACACTCGAGTCCAAGAAGGTGTCAAAAATTTTATACTTTATTTCATACAATCGAGACTATACGCACAACCACAGCTTCAAACGCCTTACCTTCCCTCTGGTTTTTGCCTTGCCATTTCCTAATCATCTGTTCCATGATGCCGTAAAAAAACACGAACCATTTTGCTAGTTGAAGGCTTCGAAACAGATGGCAGTTCTTCGTTTTTTCAAGGCAACACACACTCGGGCCCTTCTTGCTCTGGCCCTCTTCTCCATCCTTATCTATGGTCTTCTTATCAACGCCCGGCCGCCCTCTCTTCTTCTCACAAAAAAAGAGACGCTGTGGCTGAAACAACATGACCACACCATTCGCCTGGCCCCCTGCCCCGGTTGGGAGCCCATGGAGAGCTTTGATGAGACATCACGCTACCAGGGCATGGTGGCAGACTACATCCGGCTCATCGAGAAAAAGCTCAACTTCCGCTTTAAGATTGTTCGCTACAACAGCTGGAGCGATGTGCTTGACGGCGCAAAAAAAGGCGATGTTGACCTCATTGCCGCAGCCCACCCCACCCCCGAAAGGTGGGCCTACATGAACTGGACCGACCCCTACCTTGAATTTCCTGCGGTCGTGATCACCCACCATTCCCAAACCCAAAACCTCACCCCTGAAACCATGCAGGGGATGACCGTCGGGGTCTGCGAAAACTATGTGGTGGAGTCGTTTCTGAAAAAAAATCACCCCTTGCTTCATATTGTACCGGTAAAATTGGGGGTGGAAGGCATTGAAAAGGTCTCTTTTGGCGAGCTCGATGCCATGATTCTGGAGCTTCCCAACGCCTTTTACAGTATCGAAAAAATGCACATCACCAACCTGCGCATGGCCGGTCACACCCAGTGGGTGGCCAGGTACGCCATTGGCATCAACAAAGCCTACCCCGAACTTCACACCATTATTCAAAAAACCTTAAACGCCATCACACCGCGGGAAAAACGGATCATCCGTGGACGATGGATCGGCCTGGAGCAGGCTGTTCTTCTCTACAAAAAGCCACTCTGGTATGCCGCCTTGGGCATCCTCCTCTTTATCCTGATGGTGATCACCTCCATCGGAGTCATCAACCACACCTTAAAAAAACGGGTGGCCCAGGCCACCTCCGATCTTCAGGAAGAGTTGGAGGAGAGAAAACGGGCTCAGGCGCAAAACAAAAAGCTGGAAAACCAGCTGAGGCAGGCGCACAAAATGGAGGCCATCGGCACCCTTTCCGGAGGCATTGCCCACGACTTCAACAACATTTTGGGCACCATCATCGGCTACGGCGAGATGATTGAGATGTTTGATGCCCCCAAAACCGGAAAACTCAAGGAGAGGCTCCAGCAGCTCCTCTTTGCAAGCTACCGGGGCAAAGACCTCGTCAATCAGATTCTCACCTTCTCAAGGCCGTCCGACAACGAAAAGCGCCCCGTGCTTCCGGCTCCGGTGATCAAAGAGACCACCGCTTTTCTCAAAGTGATTCTTCCGCCAACGGTAACCGTTGAAACCCGAATAAAAGACAGCGGAGTCACCATCCTTGCCGACCCTGTGCAGCTCCACCAGGTGATCATCAACCTCTGCACCAACGCCGCCCATGCCATTGGAGAAGAGAGCCAGGGCACCATTCGCATTGCCCTTGACCGAAAAGAGATGACCCCCCACGAAGCCACCACCCACCTCGGCATGACCCCGGGCACCTATGCCCGCCTCTCCATCTCCGATACGGGCTGCGGCATTGCCGATCAGATCAAAGAGCGCATCTTCGACCCTTTTTTCACCACCAAACCCGCAGGAGAAGGGACCGGCATGGGCCTTTCGGTGGTTCACGGCATTCTCAAAGCCTGGGGCGGGCACATCCATGTCATCAGCGAAAAAGGTAAAGGCAGCACCTTTGTCATTCTGGTTCCCCAAACCGACCCCGCAACCCGCCCTTCCGAACCCGTGGACCCAAAGGACGTTGTCTCACACGGCAGTGCAAAAATTCTTCTGGTGGATGACGAGGTGCCCCTCACCCGAATGGTCACCGAGCTTTTGGAGGAGATGGGCTACGAGGTGGTGGCCGAGACCTCTTCCATGGTGGCTCTGGAACGTTTCAGGGAAGACCCCTGGAGCTTTCAGCTTGTTCTCACGGACCTTCGCATGCCAAGGCTCTCCGGAGACCACCTGGCCTGGCGCATCAAATTTATTCGTCCCGATATTCCGGTGATTCTCTCCTCTGGCCGCATCGACAGCAAAAAAGCCGAGGAGACCCTGGCCAAATTTGGCATCGATGCCTTTCTCCACAAACCGGTAAGCATCCACGAGCTGGCAGAGACACTTCAGGCGTTTCTGCCACCCAACCATCCCAACGCATGAGGCAACCATGGCGACGATTCTGATTATTGATGACGACAGAGGCATGAACGGCATGCTGGTGGATCTGATCTCCAGCATCGGACATGACACTCGCAGTGCCACCACCCTCTCCCAGGGGATCGCACTCCTGGATCAGGCCCCTTGTGACGTGGTCTTTTTGGATGTGATGATGCCCGACGGAAGCGGCCTGGACCGCATCCAGGAGATTCGAAAAAAACCGTCCGCCCCGGAAGTGATCATCATGACCGGCGTGGGAAACGCCGACGGAGCGGAGATGGCAATCAAGTGCGGCGCCTGGGACTATCTTCCCAAGCCCCTCTCTCCCAAAGAGATCATTCTTGCCTTAAAAAGGGTGCTTCAGTATCACGAAAGCGAAAAGAGACAAAGCGCCGCCCAAATTCCATGCGACACAAAGGGCATCGTGGGAAGCGGGCCCCTTCTCACCGCTTGCCTCTCCCGTCTCTCACAGGCCGCACGAACCGATGCCAGTGTGCTGATCACAGGAGAGACGGGCACCGGAAAAGAGCTCTTTGTCAGATGCCTCCACGCCAACAGCTCAAAACCCAAAGAGAGCTGTGTGGTGGTGGATTGCGCCTCCCTTACGGAGACCCTGGCCGAAAGCACCCTCTTCGGCCACGTAAAAGGGGCTTTTACCGGAGCGTCGGCAGACCGTGAGGGACTGGTCAAACTGGCCGACGGCGGCACCCTTTTTCTTGATGAAATCGGCGAGCTGAACCCGTCCATCCAAAAAGTCTTTTTAAGGGTGCTTCAGGAGAAACGGTTTCGACCGGTGGGGGGCCGAACCGAGCTCACCAGCCGGTTCAGGCTGGTGAGCGCCACCCACCGAAACTTAGATGAGATGGTGGAAAAAGGGCTTTTTCGAAAAGACCTTCTCTACCGACTGCGCGCCATCACCATTGAACTGCCTCCCCTTCGCCAGCGGCTGGACGACCTGCCCGAGCTTGCCGCCCACTTTGCCGGCAAAGCGTGCAAAAGGTTTCGCCTTCCCGCCAAAGGGTTTGCACCGGGGTTTATGGAGACGCTCACCGCCTACCCCTGGCCCGGCAACGTTCGGGAGCTTGCCGCCACCATGGAGGGCATCATCTCCTCGGCTGTGGATGCCCCCATGCTCTTTCCCATGCACATTCCCGAAACAATCCGCGTTCATGTGGCTCGCCAGAAAATAAACCCCGTGGGAGCTCCTGACCTTCCCACACCCCCTTCCCTAAAGCCTGCCCCTTCCCCCAGCCAAGCGCCCCTGCCCTACAAGCAGTTTCGATGCAGGGTACTGGACGAAGCTGAACCCGCCTATCTTCTAAAACTTCTCAAATACGCCCACGGCAACATCAAAGAGGCGTGCACACTCTCCAAGCTCAGCCGGGCTCGCCTCTACGAACTCATGAAAAAACACCAGATCTCAAAAGAGCAAATTTCATCAACCGAAATGTGATGGCCTCATAAAAAAAAATGGTCATTATTCAGCTTGGCCTCCGGCGGGTCGCTTTTTTGAAAAAAAGCTCCGCAAAAAACTTTTTAAAAGTTTGGCCCCCGGCATACCCCTTCTGCCCTACAAGCAGTTCCGGAATCAGACCCTTGATGAGGCCGAGCCCGATTACCTGCGCCAGCTCATGGCCCATGCCAGGGGCGATATCAAAGAGGCGTGCAAACTCTCCAGGTTGAG
>JAKSCC010000182.1 GCA_022360815.1 Desulfobacterales bacterium | reverse complement strand
TGATATCAAAGTCCACAGGGGTGCCGTCTTCTACAGTGCGGATCAGGTGCAATTCGTTATCGTCTGTCACCTCAAATGAGGGGTGTGAGGTGGTGATGGAAAGCTGTTGCCCTTTTTGGGGCAGAATGGGAAGGGTTCCGATGACAAAGGGCTCTTCAACGGTAAAGGATGGCGCTGCATTTTTGTAGAGAGAGATGTCGGTAAGGGCCCGATCGACTCGCCTGGTGTCTGCAAGGAAGAAGCGCTCAATCCATGCGGTTGCAATGGGGCTGTTGTGGATGCGGAAGGCGTCAATTTCTCCGGTGAACTTTTCAGATGCTTTTCCGTTGGGTCTGTTTCCGAGGCTGAAGGTGGAGGGCATTCCCTGTCCAAGATCGGCTCCCCAGGAGACGGTTCTGCGTAACACCCCGTTTATAAAGAATTCGGTTGTGGCTTGGGGGGTGGTGGTGATTTTCAGGGCAAAGTGGTGCCAGTTGCCATCGTCAAAGGAACCTTCAATTTCAACGTAGGGAATATCTCCTGCTTTGGTGGCACCGAAGAGTGAGGTGCGAAGATAAAGGGGCATGCCTTCCGCCCGGTTGAGCTCGGCGCGAATTTTGGTTCGGCCATAGGTTTTTTTCGTATTAAAGATGATTTTTTTGCCGGGTCCCATGGGGTTGGCTCGAAACCAGAAGCTGATTGTTAAGCCGTTTTGAAGGGCTTGGATCGGGTTGCTGATGAGGATGGGCTCGGAGAGGTTGAAGAAGTCCATGGTGGTTCCGGCAAAGCCAAGATCTCTTAGGGAGGGGACCCCTCCACTGAATGCGACATGGTTGTCGAAGCCTTCATTGCCGAGGCTTGTGGAATCGGTTTCGTTAAGAAGAACGGAAGGTGCAGGTTTGTATGAAACGCCGGAGAGAATATGGGCGAAGAGAAACCGGGTATTGTCAGGGGTGCTCAGAAGCATGGACACCTGGGCGCGCTCTTCAATATCTGTTGCAGCGATTAAGGTGCTATCGATCATCTGAAGTCTGCTGTCTACTGCCTGCAGTGAGGATGCAGAGAATCCTGGGAAGCTTCCAATGAAATCCTCTGCTCCAATGGTGCCGGGGTGTGGCAGAGAGACAAATTCCAGCTCCTTGGCTCCGCTTTGGAGATCGGCGAAAGAGAGCGGCACGCCTTTGATATGCAAGACCACCTGGCGAAGGGTGCCTGAAACATTGCGGTTTTGTTCTACCACCACAAGGGGTACCACGGGGGCATCACCGCTGATGACATAGATTGTTTTCTGGGTGCGAAGTAGGGGCGTGGTGCTTTC
>JAKSCC010000334.1 GCA_022360815.1 Desulfobacterales bacterium | reverse complement strand
TATCAGCGAAGTAACTTGTGAATTCGCCTTGAACCATGACGGCCACAGGTTGGCTTGAAAAGGCCGATTCATCGGCAGGAGGTCGAATCGTCATGGTATTTAAGGTGATGTTTCTGGACTGGGTCCAGGAGCGATCCGAGGTGGAGAAGAGGGTTTCTGCTTTCAGGTTCTGGCTTTGAATCCGCTTTTCATCAAGGGTGACCGGGGCCGCCTTGAGGGTGACGAGGCCCTTGATCTGCCTGAGGAAGGGAAGCTCGTGGTTGATCTTCTCATTTTCGATGATGGGGATGTAGTAAAGGGTCTGCTGCCCGCCGCCAAAGCGCCTGGGTAGGGCTTGCTTGTAGCACTTTTCATCCATGATATAAGCGGGTTTTACGCGGATCCCGTAGTGGTTTAGGAGTTTCTTGAGGTTGGTCTCCACCGGAGTGAAGATGGTGGGCTGCATAAAGGCCATCTGCTTGTTTGGGTTTGGTATCTCCTTAAAGGCATCGACAAAGATCGCCACGTTTTTGCCAGACATGAGGGCTTGGTCAATCTGGAAGAGCTGGTGATCGGAGAAGGCCTCGGTGGGGCCTGCAATAATAAGGCTGTTGAGGTTTTCAGGGATCTCGTCTTTGGCCAGATCCACCTCTTTGACGGAGTAGGATTGGGCCAGGTTGGTGCTGAAGTTGTTGAGAGACGAGGTGGGCGGCGAAAGGGGGTTGCCGCTTCGGTCAAACCGGGGGGGGGCTCCGTTGCTGGTGAGGTAGCCCACCTTTTCGTTGATATCGATGAGGGATTCAATGGCTCCGCTCACGGCCTCTTCCAGCTGGTCCATGCTCATAAGGGTGTACTGGTTGCCGAAAAGGGGATTTTTGCTCACCTTTAATATGGGAATGGAGGTGGAGTGCTTTCCATAGCGGAGCACCATACCGATGACCGCGCTGCCTGAGGTGATCTGGAGACCGTCTTTTCCTTTAAGGGGAGGCCATTTGAGCTGAACCATTCCTTTGACCCCGGAAAGAGCCCTCTTCTCATCATCGGTTAAAGGAGCGAATCGTTTGTAAAAAATGCGGTCGTAGTTTTTACGGCTGATTCGTGAAAGGGTCTCTTCAACGCGAGTGGCAAGGGTGCCCACATCTTTAAGGCCCATATAGGGTGCCACCTTGGCCAGGGAGTTGGAGAGGTAGAAGTCGGCTTCGATTTTTCCGTCCAGGGCCAGAAGCGTGCTGATTTTATTGGAGAGCTTCATCATGGCCATGGTGAGGTCGTATTCGAGGTTTTCGATGGTGGTGATGGCGGGAAGCCGCTCCATGAGATCGCCATGAATAATGACAAGGCCCATATAGGCGGTCTTGAACTTGACCTCGTCGCTTTCAAGGACCTGGATGTTCATGGGCCGTATGCCATAGCTTGAGGCAAGGTCGGCATTTCGCCTGCTTTCCGGGTCGTTCTGGCGATCTCCCCCAATGGGGTAGAAGCGGTAGTTGAAGTGGCGTCCGCCGTGGATGGCATACTCCTGCAGAAGATCAGAAAGGTACTTTTCCGTCCCATTGTGAGGTGCTGGCAGATCTTTTGAGAAGAAGATGTTGATGGTTAAAGGCTCTGAAAGGCTTTTGACCGTTTCGATGCTTGCCTCTGAAAGGGAGTAGATCCTGCTTGCCGTGAGGTCCTGGCGAAAGAAGAGTCTGGAGCCTGCCATATAGAGGAGGATAAGTACCGCCGTATACATGAATCCTTTGAGATAACGTTCTTTTTTCATGGTCACCTTCTATTGATGTCGTGGCAAAGGGTTTTCTTTCCTACTCTTTGGATGTCACAGAGAGAAATGAGGCGTAGAGAAAGAGAAAGATCATGCTGCCGAAATAGAGAATGTCCCTCGTGTCGATGATGCCCCGTGCAATGTTTCGAAAGTGAAAACCCGCTCCGATCTGGCTGAAGAATCCCAGAACGCTGGGAGGAAAGAAGAAGAGCACCTGATCGATAAGGGTTAGGGTGAGGCAGAAGAGAGCCCCCACAATAAAGGCGATGATCTGGTTTCGCGTGAGACTGGAGGCAAAAAGACCAATGGCGCTAAAGGCGCCCCCCAGAAGAATGGCACCCGCATAGCCGCCCACCACAGGGCCCCAGTCGAGATCTCCGAGATAGCTTGCCGTGATGGCATAGGAGAGGGTGGGGATCAGCATGGCCGAGACAAAGACCAGTGCCGAAAGAAACTTTCCAACCACAATCTCTGTGGGAGAGACCGGAAGGGTCATGACCACCTCAAAGGAGCCCGAGGCAAACTCTTCGGAGAAGAGCCGCATGGTGATGGCGGGAATGATAAGCGAAAAGACCACAGGCAGAAGGCTGAAAAACCCCCTTAAGGTGGTTTGGCCGACCGTGAAGAAGTTTGAAAAGAAGAAGAATCCTGTGGTGAGTAGAAAGACGGAGATAACGATATAGGCGATGGGCGAGACAAAGAAGTCTTTGAGCTCTTTTTTCATGATCTGAAGGGTCTGCATCGGGTCAGTTCTCCTTCGTGAGTTTGCGGAAGATGGATTCAAGGGTGTTTTTTTCCATGGAAAAGCCCATGATCACCCAGTCGGTTTTCTTGATAGCCTGGTAGACGGCCTCTCGGCCATCCTGCCCCTTTTTAAAGTGAACTTTGAGTTTGGAGCGTTTTTCCTTGGAAGAGATCACCTCGGTCTGGATCACCCCAGAAACAGAGGCGATGTGATCTTCAACCTCCTGGGCTTGGGCCCCTTTGATGTCGATGGTGAGGTTTGAGCCTTCCTGAGCCCCTGATTTTCGAATCTCATCGGTGGTGCCGTCCGCCACCACCTTGCCCTTGTGGACAATGGCGATGCGGTCGCAGGTGGCCTCGGCTTCACTTAAAATATGGGTGGAAAAGATGATGGTGCGGGTTTCGCCAATGTTGCGAATGATCTTTCGAATCTCAACAATCTGATTGGGGTCAAGGCCCGAGGTGGGCTCGTCCAATACCAGAATCTCCGGGTCGCTGATCATGGCATAGGCAAGCCCCACACGCTGCTTCAAACCTTTGGAGAGCTCACCAATAGGTTTGCCCATAATCTGCGTGAGCCCGCACAGCGAGGCCATCTCCTTGATGCGGGGAAGCACCCTCTCTTTTTCAATGTTTCGCATCTTTGCCGTGTAGGTAAGAAAGTCGTAAACCAGCATGTTGGGGTAGAGGGGGGCAGATTCGGGAAGATACCCGATGCGGGACTTTAGCGCCAACGGCTCTTTGGAGACCGGCTGGTCGTTGAAGTAGATCTCTCCTTGGGTCGGACGGAAGTACCCGGTGAGCATCTTAAGGGTGGTTGTTTTTCCGGCACCATTGGGGCCGAGAAGACCCAAAATCTCTCCTTTTCGAATTTCCAGATCGATGCCGTCCACAGCGCGGAATCGGCCGTAGTTTTTGGTGACATGGTCAACCCTGATCATGCGTTCCTCCTTGAACAATGATGGTTGATAATGCTTTGAGATCATTGTTTTTGTTTTGCGCGTATTTCAACGGATGCACGAGGCAGGCTCTGCCCATTGGCGATTTACGGATGATAGGAATCTGGATGATATCCGGCCGGAAGGCAGCCGTTGATTTGCGGATCACACATTGATGAAATTTTTTGACACAGGAGAGTACAAAATGCAAGAGACAATGTGTTGCAATCTTCTTTCTTAAAGGATTTTAAAAGTAAATTTTAGAAAGTAAAATAGATTGGTTGGGTTTTGTCTTAGCAGGTAATGGACTGCATTGGTGACGGGCCTTTATTTTAGCCTTTTCATTTTTTTGTGTTTCTATATCCAAAGGTAGTAAAATGGATTGTTTTTGGAAAATGAATAGGGAAGTGATATAGTGTTAAAATATGGTATACTACCGGATGGTGGTGCCAGCTTCCTCCTGCATCTCTTCAGCGCTTTCTTATCTTATCCTTGGTACTCATTCACTTCGAAGCTCTATGGTATCTCCATCCTCAATTTTTAATATGTTTTACCCGTTTTTTAACGGCGGGTCTGACAAAAGAGAGAGGAGACAACCCATGGGATGGTATCTTGCTGTATTGAAAAAGTATGCTGTGTTTAGCGGGCGGGCCCGGCGCATGGAGTATTGGATGTTTAACCTTATTAGTTTTCTGATTGTGCTGGGGCTGGAGCTTATTGATGTGGCCATCGGAACAGGGGGGATTTTTTCCATGATTTATGCCTTGGGTGTGGCGTTGCCCAGTTTGGCGGTTTTCGTTCGCAGGCTTCACGATATTGGCCGATCGGGTTGGTGGCTGCTTATTGCACTGGTTCCTCTGTTGGGAGCGCTTGTGCTTCTCTATTGGACGTTTAAAGATGGGGAGTATCGAACCAACGAGTACGGGCCCAATCCGAAGACCGCCGCTATGGAGGCTCAGACGGCATAAGGTTTGTTTTTGAAAGAGATGATGGGCATGCTCATGAAGGGGCCGCAGCGTTTAACGCTTGCGGCCCCTTGAATTTCATGACTGTGCAGAAGCTGGGTTAGAGAATCTGATTGAGGAAGGTTTGGGTTCTTTCATTTTGGGGGTTGGTAAAGAACTGCTCAGGGGTCCCTTCTTCGATAACACATCCGGTATCCATAAAGATCACCCGATCGGCCACCTCACGGGCAAAGCCCATCTCGTGGGTCACCACCACCATGGTCATCCCTTCACGGGCCAGGCTCTTCATCACATCCAGAACCTCGCCCACCATTTCTGGGTCGAGTGCGCTGGTGGGTTCGTCAAAGAGCATCACCTTGGGGTCCATGGCAAGGGAGCGGGCAATGGCCACACGCTGCTGCTGTCCGCCGGAGAGCTGGTTGGGATAGACACTGTGTTTTTCAGCAATACCCACCTTTTCCAGAAGTTTCATGCCTTTCTTTTCGGCCTCGTCTTTGGAGCGTTTTCGAACGCTCATTTGGGCCATGGTGAGGTTTTCCAGCACGGTTTTGTGAGGGAAAAGGTTGAAGGACTGAAACACCATGCCAGCCTCGGCGCGAATGGCGTTGATGTCGGCTTTGGGGTCCAGCACATCGTCACCATCGATGGTGATGCGCCCGCTGTCGGCGTATTCCAGCCGGTTGAGACACCTTAAAAAGGTACTTTTACCCGAGCCTGAAGGGCCGATAATCACCACCACCTCACCGGCAGCCACGTGAAGAGATGCATCCTTCAGGGCGTGAATTTTGTGGGGTGCGTAAAAATATTTATTAACGTTTTCTGCACGAATCATGATTACACCGCTCTTTTTTCAAGTCTCTGGACCAGAAGCGAAAATCCAAACGTAAGCAGCAGATAGAGAGCTGCGCAGACGATCCAGAGTTCAAAGGGTTGCAAATTGGCGGTCACCACTTCACGGGTGACCTTGGTCAGTTCCCTGACGGAAATAACACCGAGCAGGGAAGAGTCTTTTATCAAACTTATGAACTGTCCTGCAAGGGCTGGAAGAATTCTTGTGATCGCCTGGGGCATAATCACCTTGCGCATGGACTCAAAATAGCTCATTCCAAGGGATCTGGCCGCTTCCATCTGGCCGACATGGACCGATTGGATGCCGGCTCGAACAATTTCCGCCGTGTAGGCACCGGTAAAGATGGCAAGAGAGAGGACGCCGAACCAGAGGGTGGGGATTTTTGAAAATCCCAGATCCATCAGGATGCGGTTGACCAGGGTGCCGATGACAAAATACCAGATCATGAGCTGAACGAGAAGGGGAGAGCCGCGCACCAGCTCAATATAGGTGATGGCAGTCCACTTGAGGGCCGGGTTGTCTGAGATGCGCATGAGGCCCGTAATCACCCCGATAACCATGGCGAGAATGATGGCCAGAAAGCTAGCCTTAAGGGTGATCCAGAGGCCATAGAGAAGAAGCCCGGTTTTCCATTGTTGCTCTGAGCCCAAGGCATCGCCTGGGTAGACAAAATCCCCCTCATCCATCAAAAGGCTGTCGGTGGGAAGGGTGTATGTGGCGGTTTCACCCTCTCCGATAACGGTGACGATGGACTTTTTTCCCTTTTGAGTGATGCTGGAGATCTCTCCTTCAATTTCAGTGATGGTCTCCACATCCTCTTGATAGAAAAAGTAGTCCGGCACTCGGTTCCAGCGCCAGATATAGTCCACAGATTTGGTGGCGCCGTAGAGTCCTGCCATACCTGCCGTGAGGATGACAAAAAAGGTGATTGTCCAGATGGTGTTGTACGCCTTGGGTTTGGGGGCATCCAGACCTGGGTAAAGTGACATGTCCTGCTCCTTTGCCGCTGTTTTGAAAGTCTGCTTTCAAGTGGCAACCAGCGGATTGACCCGTCCTTGTGTCTCATGACAAAGGGCGTTGTCGGGGTACGACGGGAAAAATTCACCCCGAAAGTCCGGCTTTCGGGGTGAGTGTATGCGGCGAATCATGATGGCTCCGCAAAAGGCCATCCCGCGTCATAGGGATCTACAACATGTGGAATGTTTTTTACGAGGTCATCACTCATTACGATGTGATGCTACATGTTTTTGAGCCATTTGTTGCTTCGAATCCACTTGTTGTAGATGCGTTCATAGCGGCCATCGGCCTTGATTTGGCGCAGGAAGTTGTTGAGGAAGTTGAGAAAATCGGGGTCGCCTTTTCGAATACCGATTCCCAGAGGCTCGTATGTGAAAGGCTTGTTGAGGAAGATCGCTTTTCCATCTCCCTGCTGAGCCATAAAAACTTCACCAAAGGGGAGGTCGTAGATAAAGGCGTCGGACTGGCCGTTGATCACGTCCATGGCACCGTCGGCCTCTTTATCAAACGATTTGTATTTGGCTTTGGAGATGAGACGCTTGGTGGCCATTTCACCGGTGGTTCCAATGCGAGAGGCCACGGTGTACTTGGGGTTGTTCAGGTCTTTGTACGAGGTGACTTTATCGGCCAGTCTTTTGTTTAAGATAATGGTCTGTCCCACCACGATGTAGGGGTCTGCAAAGTTGATCTGAAGGTTTCGCTTCTGGGTGATGGTCATACCGCTTAAGATGATATCGAATTTGTCGGTCATAAGCGCGGGGATGATGCCGTCAAAGTCCGTATTGACAATGGTGAGCTTTACACCCATGGATTTGGCGAGCTCTTTGGCCAGGTCCACATCAAAGCCCACCACCTTGCCCTTTTTGTTGGTCATCTCAAAGGGTTGGTATCCGGGGTCCAAGCCGATTCGAAGTTCTTTTCGTTCAAGAATCTTGGTGAGGGTGGACTTTTTGGCCAGTTCGATGTCGTCGGCAAATCCCTGTGCAGCAAAGGCGAGCAAGCACAGGCCGGCAGTCAGAAGCTTCTTCATTTTTTAATCCTCCAGTTCAAATAAAATCACCATTAACTTTTAACGCGATACATCACCACTCATACAAGGCACCCCGTGCAGGAAGGGGCGGGACATCCATCAGTACTTACCTTCGGTCAGAATCTCTTTGATAATCATTTTTTTGCGACAGATGGGGCAGTCTGGCATCTTCTCTTCAGGAAGATAGATGATCTGGCTGCGCTTGCATTGGGGGCAGTGAACTTCCACTGCCTCTCGTTTGTATCTGTTTTTAAAGACATCCATAGACCCTCCTTTCAGGCATGGTCGTCGTCTGGTTTAGAATCGAAGAGAAAGGCAGGTGAGACCGCCATCCATTTTCCGGGTTTCACTTGTCTCCAGCTCAACAATCTCAAGGCCCAGGCTTTTCAGTTTAGCCAGGGTTTTGGGGTAGCCTTTGGGGGTAATAAGGGTGTTATTGATGAGCAGGGTGTTTCCGGCGTACTCCTCATCGGTATCAAGGACCATGAGATCATACCCTTTCAGCTCCTCTCTTTCTTTAAACGCCTCGGTAACGAGCAGGGTGTTTTTCCCCACGTAGTTGACACTGGATTTAAAGTGAAGCCCGTCAGCCACAGGAACGGTGGTTGAAGTGTAACCGTATTTCGCAACAATGGCGCTTAGTTGGGCTGCTCCCTCTTTGTTGGTTCGGTCAGAGACCCCGATAAAAAAATGTTTTCCCACCTGAAGGATATCGCCGCCGTCTACTGTGCCGGGTGCGACGATTTTTTCAATGGTTTTCAAAGGAGCCAAGGCCTTTTCGATGGTGATCTCTTCACCTTTTCGTGCGTCAGCACCCGGGTTTGTGATAACGGCAGCTTCTTTAAAAATAACGGCAGCATCTTCCACAAAGTGAGCGTCAGGAAAGGTTTCTTCAGGCTGCAGAATTGTTACGGTGAGCCCCAGAGATTTCAATGTGTCAATGTATGCCTCGTGCTGGACGAGCATGGTTTCATAGTTTGGGGCCCCCAGAGACTGGGTAGTGATACCATTTGCGAAATTTTTACAGGGTGTTCTAACAAGTGCATTGTGAAACATAGCGAAACGGGTAACTCCTTACAACCAAAAAAGCTCGGCCTTTATAAACAACAGAAAAACGGCATCCATGGCTCTCATGGTGCCGTATAAGGTAATAAACAGGGAACATCAACAGGGCCGAGCGATCAGAACCTGTCTTACCATATTATGTGCGGGCATCTTAATGTGAGTAATGACGTTTCGTGTTTTAGTCGGCTCACTTGCTTGTGTCAACCCATAATTGTCAAGGAATACCGCTTCATGGGGTTGGTTTGAGGAGTCTTTTTTAACTGGGGGCTGTGTCGGATTGTATGAGAAATGAAGGTGAGCCTCTTAAAAAAAGGGGTTTGAAAACTCATGACGTCTGAGATAGAAGAAGTGGTTTTGATTGATTGAAGATCAAACAGGTTAGTGTGGGATCTTCTCTTTTATATTGTGTTTGTTTCTGTTTGCAAAAACACCCAGGAGGATGCCATGCCCATTGAGACGTTTCTTCATGCCTTGACCTCATATTTTGTGATGATCGACCCCATTGGGGCGGCAGTTATTTTTTATGCCCTCACCGAAGGAAAAGGGAGCAAGTACCGGGTGAGCATGGCTGTTAAGACCATTATGGTCTCCATAACCATTATTTTGGTTTTTGGTTTTTGGGGGGAGGTTCTGCTGGCACGCCTGGGGATCAGCATTGAGTCCCTCAGGGTGGCTGGCGGGCTTCTTCTTTTTTATACGGCCTTTCACATGATCACCGGAAGTCCTGAAGGGCCCAGACAAGGAGGGGCCGATTTGGAAGATATCAGTGTGTACCCCATGGCCATTCCTCTTATTTCGGGGCCTGGCTGTTTGGCCTTGACCATTCTGCTCTTTTCCGGAGCGTCAGAGACAGTGGAGAAGGCGGGCGTGATCGGAGCTGTTATTTTAATCAACGCGGTGACTCTTATCGCTTTTCTCTTCTCTTCGCGTATTATTCGGTGTATCGGTCAGACCGGTGATGATATTATCAAGCGTCTTTTTGGGGTGATTCTGGCCGCTCTTGCCATTCAATTTATTGCCGATGGTGTACGTCAATTGGCTTCGTTTTGAGGTTTTTTTGAAGATGATGGGCCTAAAATGGTGAGAAGAACGCCTGTAAGAATGAGAAGGCTTCCCGCATAACCAGCCAGGCCCATGGTTTCATTCCAGAGAAGCCAAGCAAAAAAGGTGGCCACCACAGGCTCCAAGGTAGCCGTAAGCACCGCACGGGTGGGGGGTAAATATCTGAGGCCAAGGTAGTAGAAGCTGTTGGCACTGTAAGAGAAGAGGGCGAGCAGGAAGAGAAAGCCCCACATGGCAGGCTCCTTGGGATTGAAGCTGACAAAGGGGAGCAGGCCGAGAATGCCCGAGGGAAGAATCCAGAAAAAGAGGGTGTAAGGGGCATAGGTCCCTGAAAAGAATTTACCAATAATATAATAAAACGAGTAGCAAACCCCGGCAGTAAGCCCCCAGATAATGGCAAGACCTATAGAATCACCCGTCAAAGCACCACCATCGGTGCAAATTCCTCCCACACCAACCACTGCAAGAACCATGGCCAGTGCTTTGATCTTCGTCATCTTTTCTCCAAAGAGAAAATAGGAGAAGAGCGCGACCCAAAAAGGGGCGGTGTAGAGAAGCACCGAGGCCAATGCCGCCCCTCCTTTTTCAATAGCGATCATGTTGGCGGCGTAAAAAAGTGAGATACCCACCAGTCCAAATCCAAAGAGAAGAGGAAGATCTTTGAGATTCACATGAAGGCGCCTTTTCAACGCAGCGTGCCCACCGAAGAGAATCCAGGTCATCAGTGCCCTAAAAAAACTCGCCTCAATGGGAGAGATACCCGCTGCAAAAAGGTAGCGGGACACTGGCCCGAGAAGCCCCCAAAGGAAGGCGGCTCCAAAAATGAAAAGATAGCCTTTAAGAGAGTGCGATATATGGGGCATGGCAGCGAACTCCTGGAATCTCTTAAGTTTAGATTGGGGCCCTTGAAAGGGCGGATCAGAGGGTTTTAAATCGAATTTACTGGCAAGGTCAACACAAAGCCGTGGCAGAAGGAATTTCTAGGTTTAGGACCAGTGATTTTTGATGCGTTTTGTGTGCCCTTGATGATGATGATTGGGGATGACAATGTGATGGAGATGGTCCGGCCAAAAGAGTTGACAATAATTTTAGGACCATGCTATTGCTGACTGAGCGCTCGTTCAGGATGCTTTGACTGGTTGATTTATCTTTTTTCACTCCTGAACCGTGTGCTCATCATTCACTTCTTTTCTCTTGCTTCCCAGGAGGGGACATGGGCCAGAGACGATCCGGTGATGACGGTGTGATCTCCCAGGTAAAGAACCAGGAACTGGTTCGTACCCGGCGCCGTCAGCTTGTGGACGCAGCGGTCCGCCTCTTTATCGAGAAAGGTTTTCATCGAACCCCCACCCGCCAAATAGCTGAAGCTGCAGGTTTTTCCATCGGTTCTCTTTACGAGTATGTCTCATCCAAAGACGACGTACTTTTCCTTGTTTGTGACGCCATCCACGATGAAATAGAGTCCGGCATGCAGGCTGCAATGGCCCGTGAGAAAGAGGGTGTCTCTTGCCTTTCCTCCAGCATTGATGCTTACATCCGTGTCTGTGATGCCATGTCCGATCACCTTCAGCTGATCTACCAGGAGACCAAATCACTGCCTAAAAAGTGGCGGAGGCATGTCCTTGAAAAAGAGGTGAAAATTACTGAAATATTTGTGGGACTCATCAAAAAGGAGGTGGCGCACAGTGCGCTTCTTCCCATGGAGGAGGCCGATGTGAAGCTTTTGGCCCATACGATCATGGTGGCAGGTCACATGTGGGCTTTTCGGCGTTGGTTTCTAAAGGACCACTGCTCCCTTGATGCATACATTCGTTTTCAGACCCGTCTTCTTGTGACGGGTTTTTCTATAGGTACCATTTGATCCACTCTGCCTTGGGAGACCCTTTGGCAGACCAATTATCCATTGGGAGACGACAATGAAGATCCATGAGTATCAGGCAAAGGAACTCTTCAGAAGCCACAGTATCCCCGTACCAGACGGGGCTGTGGCACGTACAGCAGGAGAGGCGGCTTTTCGAGCCGCCTCCATGGGAAGCTGGCCCGTGGTGGTGAAGGCTCAGATTCATGCGGGCGGCAGGGGGAAGGCCGGTGGTGTGAAACTGGTGCACTCCCCCGAAGAGGCGCAGGAGGCGGCTGAATCCATGCTGGGTGCCACCCTGGTCACCCACCAGACCGGCCCGGAAGGCAAAGAGGTGCTCACCCTTCTCGTGGAGTCGGGGGTTGATATTGCTGAGGAGCTCTATCTTGGTATCGTTCCCGATCGCAAAACGGGCAATGTGGTGATCATGGCGAGCCGGGAAGGGGGCATGGAGATCGAAGAGGTGGCCGAGAAGACGCCCGAGAAGATCATCAAAGTGGCGGTGGATCCGCTTTCGGGACTTTGGCCCTCTCAGCTGCGAAAGGTCAGCTTTGGCCTGGGGCTCGATGGGGCGGCCATGAAGTCTGTGTCGGCCATCGTCAAGAAGCTGTTTGCCTTTTTTATGGCCAAAGACTGCTCCCTCGTAGAGATCAACCCTCTGGTCATCACAGGCAAAGGGGAGGCCATTGCCCTGGATGCCAAGGTGGATTTTGATGACAACGCCCTTTATCGCCACCCCGAGGTCTTTTCGCTTCGCGACATTACCGAAGAGAATCCTTTGGAAGTCGAGGCGTCGAGATACAACCTCAACTACATTAGCCTCGATGGCAATATCGGCAATATCGTAAACGGTGCCGGGCTTGCCATGGCCACCATGGACATCATCAAGCTGGCCGGAGCCGAGCCCGCAAACTTTCTGGATGTGGGAGGCGGAGCCACCAGTGAGATGGTGGAGAACGCCTTTCGAATTCTTCTGAAAGACGAAAAAGTAAAAGGGGTTCTCATCAATATTTTTGGTGGCATTCTCCGCTGCGATGTTTTTGCAAAAGGCGTTGTGGAGGCGGCGTCCAAAACGGGCATCACCGTTCCGGTGGTGGTGCGCATGGAGGGAACCAACGTGGAGGAGGGGCGCCGGATTTTAAAAGAGTCCGGCCTGGATCTTCAGACCGCCACAGATTTGACAGATGCGGCGGCTAAAATTGCGGCCATCGTGAAATAAGGAGAGCGACGTGAGCATATTTGTCGATAAAACCACAAAGCTTCTGGTTCAGGGTATTACCGGACGTGAGGGCAGCTTTCATACCGCCCAGTGCAGGGCGTACGGAACCCAGGTGGTGGCCGGGGTTACCCCGGGCAAAGGGGGGCAAACCCACGAGGGGACCCCAGTCTTTCATACCGTGGAAGAGGCACGGGCCCAAACCGGAGCCAACGCCAGCATGATTTTTGTTCCTCCGCCTTTTGCCGCCGATGCCATTGTGGAAGCCGTGGAAGCCGGGGTTGAGCTGGTGGTTTGCATCACCGAAGGAATTCCCGTTCTGGACATGGCCCGAGTGAAGAAGGTCTTGAAGTCAGGAGAGAGCCGTCTGATCGGCCCCAACTGCCCCGGTATTATCACGCCGGGAGAATGCAAGATTGGTATTATGCCGGGGCCCATGCACATGCCGGGAGGTCCTGCAGGAGTGGTCTCCCGTTCGGGCACCCTCACCTATGAGGTGGTGCACCAGCTTTCAGCCCAGAACATCGGGCAGACCACCTGTGTGGGCATTGGAGGCGACCCGGTAAACGGCACCTGTTTTATTGATGTGCTGGAAGCCTTTGAGGCAGACCCTGAGACCCGCGGGGTGGTGATGGTGGGTGAGATCGGAGTCGATGCCGAAGAAGAGGCCGCCGAGTTTATCCAAAAAGAGATGAAAAAACCGGTGGTGGGCTTTATTGCCGGGCTCACGGCCCCTCCCGGACGCCGGATGGGCCATGCCGGAGCCATTATCAGCGGCAAGAGCGGCACCGGCCAGGCCAAGGTGGAAGCCATGCGGGCCAGCGGGGTTCATGTGTGCGAGAATCTCGGACGCCTGGGCGAGATGTGCCGGGATATTTTTTAAGGAGCTTTTTTTTAAAAAAGCGACTCGCCGAAGGCATTATGCGGGGCTCGTCAGCTTTTGGGACGGGCCACTACACTAAAACGTGTTGATGAACCATGTAAGGCAGGTACTATGGATCTCATTGGACGCATTGCATCCCCCGTGGGCCGTAAGATGCTCATGGGGCTCACAGGTCTTGGGTTTTGCGGCTTTCTGGTTGTGCATCTCGCCGGAAATTTCTCTCTGTTTCAAGGGGAGGCCGCCTTTGCCGCATACACCCATAAGCTTCACTCGTTGGGCGCACTTCTCAAGCTTGCAGAGTTTTTTCTTCTTTTGATGGCCGCCCTCCATATCATCACAGCTGTTGTGCTTACCCTGGAGAATCGGGCGGCACGACCGGTCCCTTACGAAGTTTCGGCTCGGCACGGGGGGCGGACTCTGGCCTCTTCCTCCATGATCTGGACGGGGCTTCTCACCCTGGGGTTTCTTGCCCTTCATCTCATCGGATTTAAATTTGTTCCCCCTTCCGGGGAGTCCCGGTTTCCCGTGGTGGTGGAGACCTTTTCCAATGCTCTCTATGTGGGGGCCTATCTGGCGGGGATTCTTGCCGTGGCGTTTCACGTGAGTCACGGATTCTGGAGCGCCTTTCAGAGCCTTGGGGTGGGAAACGACAAAGGAACTCCGTTTCTCATGCGCTGTGCCACCTGGCTGGCCGTTGTGGTGGGGGCAGGGTTTGCCTCTATTCCCATCCTCTTTTTTTTAAAGGTCGCAGGATAGGGCGATGCCCTAAACCTGTCTGAATCAGGAGAAGAATGATGAAGCTTGATGCGCGCATACCCAGTGGCCCCATCGAAAAAAAATGGGACACCCACCGGTTTGAAACCAAACTTGTCAACCCCGCCAACAAGCGGAAGTACAGCGTGATTGTTCTGGGCACGGGCCTTGCCGGGGCTTCGGCCTCTGCCACCCTTGCAGAGTTGGGCTACAGGGTAAAAACGTTCTGTCTTCAGGACAGCCCGCGAAGGGCCCATAGCATTGCGGCTCAAGGCGGTATCAACGCTGCCAAAAATTATCAGAACGACGGAGACAGCGTCTGGCGTCTCTTCTACGATACGGTCAAAGGGGGCGATTTCAGGGCGCGGGAGGCCAATGTCTACCGGCTGGCCCAGCTCAGCTGCAACATCATCGATCAGTGTGTGGCTCAAGGGGTCCCCTTTGCCAGGGAGTATGGCGGGCTTTTGGCCAACCGATCCTTTGGCGGTGCCCAGGTCTCTCGAACCTTTTACGCGCGGGGGCAGACCGGCCAGCAGCTTCTTTTGGGAGCTTATGGGGCGCTCTCCCGCCAGGTGGCCTCAGGGGGCGTTACCCTTTTTACCCGTCGGGAGATGGCGGAGCTGGTGGTGGAAGATGGCCGGGCAGCCGGTATTATCGCACGCAATCTGGTGACGGGTGAATTGGAGCGCCACGCGGCCGACGCCGTGGTCATGGCCACCGGTGGGTACGGAAACGTCTACTACCTCTCCACCAATGCCATGAGCTGTAACGTCTCTGCGGCCATGGCCGCCTACCGCAAAGGGGCGCTTTTTGCCAACCCCTGCTTTACCCAGATTCACCCCACCTGTATTCCGGTTCATGGCCCCTGGCAGTCCAAGCTCACCCTGATGAGCGAGAGTCTTCGAAAC
>JAKSCC010000175.1 GCA_022360815.1 Desulfobacterales bacterium | reverse complement strand
ATCGCCTTCCTTGATCTGGGTGTCATCGCCCATAATGGCGATACCCACGTTATCTTCTTCAAGGTTCAGAGCCAGACCGAGAATGCCGCCGGGAAATTCCACAAGCTCCAGGGCCATGACTTTTTCGAGGCCGTAGACCCTTGCAATACCGTCACCCACTGAGAGAACGACGCCGGTCTCGGACAATTCGACTTTGTTGTCGAAATCCTTAATCTGCTCCTTGATTATTTGGCTTATTTCTTCAGCTTTGATTTCCATTAGACACTCTCACCCCTTTTAAAAGATTCTTTCATGGTCTGCAGCTGTGTGCGCACACTGCCGTCGAGTACAAGATCGCCTATTTTTGTGACAATGCCCCCAATAAGCCCGGGGTCTTTTTCCAGATTCAAGATCACATCCTTGCCCGTAAGCTTGGACAGAGATGCTTTTATCTTCTCCACGGCCTCTCCAGAGAGCTCTACAGCAGAAACCACATGGGCATGGGCGATACCATTTAATTCATCTACAAGCTTCTGATAGGTTTCGTCGATGGATGCAAGGTAACCGAAACGGCCCTTGTCAAAGAGGAGAAGAACAAAAGAGGAGATCACAGGAGAGAGGGAGAGCTTTTGCACAACCACAGCCAGAAGATTTTTTCGACCGGCAATGGCGTACACCGGGTTGCTGATGGCCACGGCGAGCGCTTCCTCTGCACCAAGAAAAGCGGTGAGCCCGCTTAACTCTTCACGGTAGGTTTCGGCCTTGCCGTCTTCTTTGGCGATGAGCAGCAGGGCCTTGGCATAACGCCTGGATATTGCGATATCTTTCATTAGACCACCACCTTTTTCAGATAGTCATCAACCAATTTTTCCTTTTCATCCCCGCTGATTTTTGCCTCAATCAACACTTCGGCCTTCTCAAAGGCCTCTGCCATGATCTCGGCCTTTAACTCGGCACGGGCCGTCTTGAATTCATGATCGATATTGCGCTTGGCCTGCCCTTCGAGTTTTTCAGCGTAGGTCTCGGCCTCTTCGAGGATGCGTTTCT
>JAKSCC010000303.1 GCA_022360815.1 Desulfobacterales bacterium | reverse complement strand
GGGTTTCGTTTTAGAAAAACGCAAAGCAGAAAAAGAGGGAGAAAAAAAAGAGATGGGACCCGCAGCCCCATCTTTTATAAAATACGGCTTTTTTCAAACACTTACAATGGCAATCACAGAAAAACCTGTTTATCAAACTTTTCAAAAGTTTGGCCCCCGGCAGGGCCGCCGGAGGCACAAGGAATCACCCTATTTAGCCGCAGAGACAGGGTTTTCGAGCGGCCGACGTCTCATCCAGGCGCCTCACTTTGCTTCGCGTGGGGGCCGCTTTAAGCAGCTCGGGAGAGGCCTTTGCCTCTTCAGAAATGGCCATAAGGGTTTCGATGAAGTTGTCGAGATCCTCTTTGGTTTCTGTTTCTGTGGGTTCGATCATGATGGCTCCAGAGACCACCAGCGGAAAATAGACCGTGGGAGGATGAAAACCGTAATCGATCAGACGCTTGGCCACATCCAGAGTGGTCACACCAGAGGCGTGCTGCTTTTCATCTGAAAAAACACACTCGTGCATGCAGGTGCGGTCAAAGGCCAGATGATAAGCCTCCTTTAAACGCTCTTTGATGTAGTTGGCATTTAACACCGCATGAGAACTTGCGGTTTTCAGCCCCTCACCGCCCATGGTGAGGATATAGCTATAGGCCCTGACCATCACGCCAAAATGACCATAAAAGGTCATCATGCGACCGATGGAGTCGGGCCGGTCTGTCACCAGGGTGTAGTTTTCATGCTCTTTTGCCACGCGAGGCACGGGAAGAAAGGGCTCAAGGGTCTTGTTCACCGCAACAGGCCCCGAGCCCGGCCCTCCGCCGCCGTGGGGCGTTGAAAAGGTCTTGTGAAGGTTAAAGTGCATCACATCCACGCCCAGCTCGGCCATCTTCACATGGCCCATAATGGCGTTTAGGTTTGCCCCGTCCCCATAAACCAGCCCCCCTTTTTCATGGACAGCCTCGCAGATCTCTTTGATGTGGGTTTCAAAAAGCCCCAGAGTATTGGGATTGGTGATCATGATGCCTGCTGTTTCACCATCCATGAGACTGCGCACATCTTCCACGCGCATCACCCCATCGTCACCAACGGGAACCGCCACCGGTGCGTAACCACAAAGAGCCCCGCTGGCCGGGTTGGTGCCGTGGGCCGTATCGGGGACCAGCATCTTGGTGCGTTTCTCTCCATTTTTCAAGTGGTAGGCGTGGATCATCAAGATACCGGTCAGCTCGCCGTGGGCACCAGCAGCCGGTTGAAGGGTTGCCGCCGCCATGCCGGTGATCTCGGCCAAAAACTGCTCCAGATCGTACATCAGCTTAAGTGCCCCTTGGGCTCGCACCTCGGGAAGCATGGGGTGTGAGCCCGCAAAGCCGGGAAGGCCTGCCTGACGCTCGTTGGTCTTGGGGTTGTACTTCATGGTGCAGGAGCCCAGGGGGTAAAGCCCGGTGTCCACCCCAAAGTTCCAGGTGGAGAGCCGGGTGTAGTGGCGCACCACCTCAACCTCCGAAAGATCTGGAAAGTCCGGCCCTTCGCCTGAAAAGCTCTCGTCAAAGACCGCCTCGTCCACATCGCAGGTGGGAAGAGAAAAACCGCTGCGCCCTTTTTTGCCTTTCTCCCAGAGAAGGGGCTCGTTTAAAATCAGCCCGGAGTCTCCCTGTCTGTATCCGCTCATGCTGTCACCTCCTTTACCAAAAGGTCCATGTCATCTTTGGAAAGGGTCTCGGTTGCGCAAAGCAGATAATACCCTTTTAGCTTTGGATAAAATTTTCCCAAGGCAAGCCCCGGCACCATCATCTTGGCCAGGCACCTCTTTTCAAGCTCATCAGGATCTTGGGAAAACTTCACCACAAACTCATTGAATGTGGGAGAGGCAAAGGGAACCTCAAGCCCCTCATCCTTCAGCCTCTTTTTCAGATACTCGGCCTTGTTGTGGTTGATCTGAGCCAGACGCTTAAACCCGCTTCCGCCCACCGAAGCCATATACATGGCCGCGTTCATGGCGCAAAGCCCGTTGTTGGAACAGATATTGGAGGTGGCCTTCTCACGCCGAATGTGCTGCTCGCGTGCGGCAAGGGTCAGAACAAACCCCCGCTTTCCATCCAGGTCGGTGGTGATGCCCACCAGACGACCGGGAAGCTGCCGCATATACGCCTTGGAGCTGGCCAGAATTCCCAGGCCCGGCCCACCAAAGGATTTGGGAATCCCGAGGCTCTGTCCGTCGCCGGCCACAATATCAACCCCCTGCTCTCCGGGCGCTTTTAAAAGCCCCCAGGCCATGGCCTCGGTAAACGAAGAGATCATCAGCCCCCCGGCCTCATGGATCAAACCTGAAAACGATTTTAAATCTTCTGCCACGCCAAAAAAGTTGGGAGATTGAATGGCCACGGCAGCCAGCCCGTCCATCGCCTGAACCGCTTCCATGTCGGTTTGTCCTGTGGAGGTGTAGGGAATCTCCACCACCTCCACGTCCGCTGGCCTCAAATACGTCTGAAGCACCTGACGGTGGTAAGGGTGGCACAGCGAGGAGACCGCCACCTTCCTCTTTTTGGTCTTGCGCACCGCCATCAAAAGGGCTTCGGAAAGGGCGGTGGCCCCATCGTAGTGAGAAGCCGTTGCCACATCCATCTTCAGGAGGCGGGTGACAAGGGTCTGGAACTCATAGATGCCCTGAAGGGTTCCCTGGCTGATCTCCGGCTGATATGGGGTGTAGGCTGTGGAAAATTCGGACCGCGAGAGAAGATAGGGCACGGTGGAGGGGATGTAGTGATCGTAGCTTCCCGCTCCGATAAAAACCCGGTATTCACCAGAAGGGGCCATGGTGGCTGCCAGGGCGTCCATATGGGCATTGAGCTCCCACTCGCTCATGGCCTTGGGCAGGTTTAGCGGCTCCCGGTTGAGGCAGCCACCTGGAATATCAGAAAAAAGATCGTCCAGAGAGCCAACACCGATCACCTTCAGCATCTCCTGGATATCGTCAGGGGTATGAGGCAAATAACGCATCTTCTTATCCTCTCATCTGTGGTCTTGTTCTGCCTGGGCAGAGGGTGCTTCAAAAGAGCTGGATCAGGGTCCCCTGACCCGGGGCCTCTTCAATCTATAATGGCATACGTCAAACAGTATCCGCCTCTGGCGGCCCTGCCGGGAACCAAACTTTTAGAGAGTTTGACAAGCAGGTTTTTTCTTTACCATCTTGGCAAAAACGTGTTTTCACAGGCTCTCTTTTGTGGATAAAGACCTACCCTTCCAGCTGAGCAAGGTAGGCGGATTTCTCCATCAACTCGCCAAGTTCATCCATATTTGAGGGCTTGATACGGATCAGCCACCCTTTGCCGTAGGGGTCGGTGTTGACCAAAGCCGGGTCATCTTCAAGGGTCTCGTTGATGGCCACCACCTCGCCTCCCATGGGCATATAAAGCTCCGAGACCGCCTTCACAGACTCCACGGTGCCAAACTCTTCGCCCTTGTCAAAGCTGTCGCCTTCTGCGGGAAGCTCAACAAAAACAATATCCCCCAGCTGATCCTGGGCGTAATCTGCCAGGCCGATCACCACCTCATCTCCATCCGCTCTGGCCCACTCATGGTCGGTTGCGTACTTCACATCTTCGGGCAGAACAAGCTGGCTGATCTCTTTCATGTGACCTCCTTCAAAACAAAAATGTGGATAGGCGCCTGCCCTTTACGGCAGACCTCTCAATCATCAAAACATCACACCACCATTCGGGCCATGGGGCGCCGTGCGGTCCGCCCTGGCCTGATATCCGTAACAATTTCAACCTTTATTTTGCGTTTACCATCGGAGAGCACCACCAAACTGCCCGGACTTACCGGTCGATCCAGCTTTACAAATCCGCAGGAGAGCCCTCTGATCTTGGCCCCTTCTGGCGCATCCCCGGTGACAGAGGAGACAATGGTTCCCTCGTGGCGCCCGATGGAGACATCGGTGGTGCAGGTCAGGATCTCACCCAGGGTTTCACCGCCCTCGTCCAGCACCATGCTCCCCTCGCCGGCCGGCACTTTGCGAGGATCAAATCCGGCAAAGGCAAAGGTCCAGAAGGGGTTTTCCGGGGCCAAAATGGCTTCTCGGCCCCGAAACGCCTTTGTAAAGCCTTTGCCCTCTTCATCCCATGGAAGTGTCATCTCCCAGGGGTGATTCACAAAACTCCAGGCCCCGATATCCTGATGCGAAAGGGGCAAAACCGCTCCGGCCCTAAGGGAGTCGCGGGATGCCAGGCCGCACGGCTTTATACCAAAGGGCTTTCCAGCCTCAAGCAGAGCAGTCCAGACGGGTTCGCACTTTTCCGGGGAGACAAAGATTTCAAATCCAAATTCACCGGTGTAGCCGGTTCGGGAGAGAAGAATGGGGGTTTTGTCTTTAAGGCGAGCGGCTCCGGCCTGGGAAGAGCGGCTGTCGAAGTGGCCCTTGAACGAAAAGTAAGGCATCTTGTCAAAGGCAGATTCGGGGTTTTCAAGGATTTGCCCGAGAACACGGGCCGCCTGGGGGCCTTGGATATCGATCTTTCCAAGGCAGTCGGTGAAATCGGTGATGGTACTCAGATGGCTGCCGACGTGTGCCTCCAGTTCAGAGGCGATGACAGAGCCCATGCCGGCATTCACGCACACCATAAAGTGGGTCTCATCCATCATGTAGACCAGGGCATCGTCAATCACATGACCCTTTTCATTTAAAAAGACACCGTACACCGCCCGACCCGCCATCAAAGGGGCTTGGTCTTTTCCGATGCAGCGGCTGAGATCTTTCGTGAAACAGGTCTGAAGCAGTGAAAAAGCGCCGCCCCCTTCAACCAGAATCACCGCCATGTGGCTGGTGTCAAAAAGTCCCGCACGGGTGAGCACAGCCATGTGCTCTTCACGGGTGCCACCGGCATACCAGAGGGGCATCTCATACCCTCCGAAATCAGCCATATTGGCTTGATGTGCGCAGTGCCATGCATAAAGCGGGGTTCTTTTCACCTTGGAATCCATACACATCTCCTTTCCATCTTCCTCTTAAAAAAGCGGATGTCCGTGGGGCGCCGTATTTTAATGTCAGACCCAAAGAGAGATGCAGATTATGGAAGAGAGTCGAAAAGCAAACGAAGATAGGCAAATGGAAAACCAGAGAGCTGCATTGGAGGGTGGCAACAGAGGCGACGGCAGAGCCTTCGAAATGTCGAAGTGAGATTTTCAATCCGATCCGAAGGGCCGGCGGCAGCTTTTGCATAATATCTTCAAGCCGCCGCCTTCAAACGCATTTAAAGCAGGTAGGGCACCTTCAAATTGTACCCCTTGTACACCACAAAGGTTTCCACCGACTGGATATCCTTTACCTTGGAGAGCTCTTCAGTATAGAATTCAAGGAGTCCATACCCCTCTTTAAAGAGCACCTGAACGATGAGGTCATAGCGGCCTGTGACCACACTCACCGAAACCACCCCTTTGAGCTTGCTGATCTCCTCCCCTTTGTCCACCAGGTTCACGTGGCAGATATTCATGCCCACAATTACCACCCGGTGCCCTTTCAAAGACTCGGGGTTCACAAGCCCCGTAACATCCAAAACACCTTCCTCCTGAAGCCTTCGCACGCGTGCACGCACGGTGTTTTCCGTGATGGAGAGCTCCTCTGCAATCTTTTTAAAGGAGCGACGGCCGTCCCGCAGGAGTTTCATAATGGCAATGTGGGTCTCGTCGATGTTCATGTTCTCTCTCTTGGTCGTTGGATTGATTGCATCATCAGTAAACATAATCTTTTGGCTTTCTGTCAATATTTTTCTTATAAATTGATATTTTCATCAACATCATTGACTTTGTTTTAGTTTTACATAATTCTTCCCATAAACCACCTACCTATCCAAACATCAGAACAGGTGCGGCCTTCTTCAAAACACCTGCACCATAAACACTCAAAGGAGTAAAACGCATGGCAGTTAAAATCTCCGTCATCGGTGCCGGACCCGGCGGCTACGTGGCCGCCTTGAGAGCAGCAGCCCTTGGGGCCCAAGTGACCGTCATCGAAAAAGAGGGGGCAGGTGGCACCTGCCTTAACTGGGGATGTATCCCATCAAAAATCATGAAAAACAGTGCAGATCTGCTGAAAAAGATGGCCCACTCAGAAACCTTCGGCCTCGCCATGGAGGGAACCATCCGTGTGGATATGGAAAAACTCATGGCACGTAAGCAGGCCGTCATTAAATCTCAGCAAAAGGGTATTGAGGCCCTCTTCTCCAAGGCCAGCGTCATCTCTTTAAGAGGCCAAGCTGAAATTGTTGAAAAAGGGCGACTCAAGCTCACAGAAGCCCATGGCGGACAACGAATAATTGAATATGATTATTGTATCATCGCCACGGGTACTGTGCCAATGGCCTTGTCTTCCTTTCCCTTTGACGGAAAAAGGATCATCTCAAGCAACGATCTCCTCACTCTTACCCATATTCCCAAGAGCATCGCCATTGTGGGAGGAGGTGTCATTGGGTGTGAATTCGCTTTTATTTTAAATGCATTGGGATCTGACGTCACCCTTATTGAGGGACGTAGCCGCATCCTCCCCTTGGACTCTATTGAGGAGGAGAGTTCAAAAATTCTTACCCGTGAGATGAAAAAAAAGAAGATAAAAGTCCTGACAAATCGGACACTCAATCAAACCGAAATGGGATCAGAGAGTGTAAAAATCACTCTTGGTCCCTCTGAGATTGCGGAAAACCTCAAGACCAAAGAAAAAGAGCCCCTTTGCTTAGAGGTGGAAACCGTGGCCCTCTGCGTCGGCCGAGCCCCCAATTCTCAAGGCATTGGACTGGAGCACACCCAGGCAAAGCTGGATGACAGAGGCTGGATCCAGGTGAATGACCGCATGCAAACTGCTGATCCCACCATCTACGCCATTGGAGACATCACCGGCCCTGAGCGAATCATGCTCGCCCATGTGGCCTCAGCCGAAGGCATGGTGGCTGCGGAAAACATCATGGGAGCAGAAAAAGAGATGGATTATACCGCCGTTCCCAACGCCATCTTTACCATGCCGGAAGTCGCCTCCGCCGGATTAACCCTGAAGCAGGCTCAAGAAAAGGGGCTTAACGCCATCTCCCACAGCGTGCTCTTTCGAGCCATTGGAAAGGCCCAGGTTTTGGGGGAAATATCCGGCCAGGCAACCCTTGTCTCAACCAAAGAGAATGGCCGGGTTCTGGGCGTCCATATTGTGGGGCCTCATGCCACCGATCTCATTGCCGAAGGGACCTTGGCCATTGAAAAGGGGCTTACCGCAACCGATCTGGCCGAAACCATTCATGCCCACCCCACCCTTGCCGAGGTGATGGCAGAGGTGGCCCACAAAGCCACAGGCAACCCCATTCACGGTTAATCTCACCGTTTTAATAAAAGCCACCCGTCCAACAAGGCGGGTGGCCTCTCTTTTTCCTCTTCCTCGGCTGTGATACAATGCCACATCTTGCGGCAGCCACCTTCGATACGGAGACCCACATGCATCCCACGGAAGAGACACTGAAGCTGGAACTCAACTTCACCGATCGCATCGGCATTGTGGCGGACCTCACCCGCGTCATCACAAGCCAAGGCTTTAACATTACAGCGATGGAAGTGCTCGAAAAAGAGAACGTGGCCACGGTTTACTTAGAGATCGCAACCCCACGCCCTGTGCCTGAGCAGCCCCACCCTGTAGAAAACGCCTTTTCTCAACTGGAAGGTTTTCTCACCCTAAACCGCGTCCGAACCCTGCCCCGTGAGCGTCGTGAAAAGCATTACCAAGCCATTTTTGACGGCGTTTCCGAAGGTATTATCGCCACCGATGAGACCGGGTGTGTCACCACCGTCAACCCCGTGGCCTGCCAGATTCTGGGCTATCAGGCGAATCAGATTATTGGACAAAATGTCCAAACGATAACACCCTCCAGCAACATTCTTCTGGAGTGTCTGGGCCAGAGACGCTCCATCAACAGACAAGAAACCCTCCTCACCCCACGGGGCCGCGTGGCTTTTTACGCCTCGGCCCAACCCATTACCGATTCATCGCACCGTTTTATGGGCGCTGTGGTGCTTATGAAAGACCTGCAAAAGGTCCAAAGAATGGCCCGAGAGGTCACTGCGTCCCCCTGCCCCACATTCGGGAGTTTTGTCGGAAAAAGTCCGATCATGCACCAAGCCATTGAGCTGGCACGCCGCATTGCCCCCACCGATGCCACCGTCTCCATTCGAGGGGAAAGCGGTACAGGCAAAGAGCTTTTTGCCGGAGCCATCCACTTTGAAAGCGGAAGAGAAGGCCCTTTTATCCCTGTAAACTGTGCAGCCATGCCCGAAACCCTCTTAGAAAGCGAACTTTTTGGATACGCAGACGGCGCTTTTACCGGCGCACGAAAGTCGGGGAAACCTGGATTATTTGAGGTGGCCAGCGGGGGCACACTGTTTCTGGATGAAATTGGAGAGATGCCCCCAGGACCCCAGGCAAAAATTCTCAGGGTGCTTCAAGATGGCCTGATCCGACGCATTGGGGGTTCTCGCGAGATCCCTGTCAAAACCCGAATCATTACAGCCACCCACAAAAATTTGGAAGAGATGGTAAGAGAGGGCACCTTCAGAGAAGATCTCTACTACCGCATCAATGTGGTCCCCATTCATATTGCCCCTTTAAGGGAAAGAGGTGAGGATATCCTTGACTTGGCTCAGCACTTCCTGAATCTACTCGCGGAAAATCTGGAGAAAAAAAGGCAAAAAATCTCGTCAGCCGCTGTTGAAAAACTTCTATCCCACCATTGGCCCGGCAATGTAAGGGAGCTTAAAAATGTGATGGAAAGAGGAGCTATTTTAAGCGATGGAGATGTGGTGGATCCTTCAGCCATTCTCTTCAGCCATGAAGCCAATCAAGGCCATTTGGTCAAATCTGTCCAACCCGAGCTCAAGCCCTTAAAACATCTCACCGCACAATTTGAGACCGGCGTCATACAACAAGCCCTTACTGAGATGGGGAGTATTCGAAAAGCAGCTGCTAAACTGGGGGTTTCCCATACCGCACTCATACAAAAGATGAAAAAATATGGCGTGAAGGTGGTCACAAAACAGACCATTGGACTAAAAAAACACCAGCAAAACAACCCGCTATTATAACTTAAAAAAGTTACAAAAAAAGCACTATAGGTGGTCCTAAATCGTTCCATCCATACACCCTTTAGTGCCCTCTCTGATCAAAAAATAATGTCCAGAGACTTCATCGCACAACCATCTGATTTCAAAGTACTCTTACAACTCACGCAACGTTCTACACCCTGATTTTGTATATGTCTTCCCTTT
>JAKSCC010000079.1 GCA_022360815.1 Desulfobacterales bacterium | reverse complement strand
TGCAAACCCCACTTTCTTCCGGTGATTCCTTCGGGACGGTTTGTAAGGGAGACCTTGCTTACCCGGCTTCAGATAAGGTTGGGCGAGCCGGATCTGACCCCAGTCAATCGGATTGATCGGGAGACCGCAGGTCTCGTTCTTTTTTCCAGAAAGAAAGAGACCCGAGGGCTTTATCAGAGCCTTTTTATGAATCGGCAGGTTGAAAAAGTGTACGAAGCCCTTTCCGAGAGTTGCCCAGAAGGGCCCGGTCCTTTTGTTGTGGAAAATCGTCTGATCAAAGGCGAGCCCTGGTTTCGCATGAAAGAGGAGACCGGAGAGATCAATGCGGTTTCCCGTATCGAAAAGGTCGAGACCCAAGGGGCAGATACACTGTTTCGAGTCGCCCCCCTCACTGGAAAAAAGCATCAGATTCGCCTGCACATGTGCCGCATCGGCGCTCCCATCAAATATGACCCCTTTTATCCGGAGCTTAAAGAGCAGGCACCGGATGATTTCACCTCTCCACTCAAGCTTCTATCCAAAGAGTTGCGGTTTAAAGACCCTCGTACCGGGCAAATGCGTCATTTCATCTCAAAACGGACGCTTTTTTCTTAATCTGACTGTCAACCTGTTTGTGCGGCTGGGTTGACAGCTGGTTATCTTGCGCTGTATAACAGGCACCTTAAGATTTGTTGTCATGACTCAACCTGCCTTCGGTGAGTTGTTTTTTTAAAAAAATGGCCACCGGGGTTGTTTCGGGTTACCCGCCACTGCGGGTATTTACCACAATTGTAAGGATATCCCATGGAATCCATGAGTCTGTTACGCGCCCTGATTCACGACCCCTTAAAGGAGATCGATGAAAAAGAGGCGCTCTTGCTTGCCCAGTCCGGGCCGGAAAGCCTTCTTCCTCTTCTTGAAGCGGCGCAGATTCGTCGCCGGCAGCGGCAGGGCGATACCGTTTTCCTCTGCTCCATTGTTAACGCCAAATCGGGGAAGTGCTCCCAGGATTGCGCGTTTTGCGCCCAGTCAGCAAGCCATGAGACCGGGGTGAAGATCTACCCGCTTCTGGACGAGGAGACCCTTTTTCAAAAAGGGCGAGCCATGGCCGAAGCCGGCGCCACACGATTTGGTATTGTGACCAGCGGCCACAGCCTGAACGACTCCGAGATTGACCGGGTCTGTCGGGTGGTCGAGCGTCTGAGACGGGAGACAAACCTCACCATTTGCGGCTCCCTTGGCATGTTAACCGAGTCTCGGGCCAAGCGGCTTCTGGCCAGCGGCATGGGACGCTACCACCACAATCTGGAGACGGCCCGCAGCCATTTCGATGCCATCTGCACCACCCACACCTACGATGAAGATATTGAGACCGTTGAACTGGCGGCGGAGCTGGGGTTCGGGGTCTGCTCAGGAGGCATTCTGGGCATGGGGGAGAGCTGGGAGCAGAGAGTTGAGCTGGCCACGACCCTTAAGAGATTGAGGGCCGATACCATTCCGGTGAACTTTTTAACCCCAGTGGCAGGCACCCGCATGGCGAAGCGTCCTTTGGTTCCTGCTCTGGAAGCGCTTCGATGTGTGGCTCTTTTCCGCATCATCGCCCCTGAAAAGCGCATCACCGTCTGCGGAGGGCGTGAGGTGACCTTAGGCGATTATCAATCCTGGCTTTTTCCAGCCGGAGCAGACGGCCTTATGGTGGGCAATTACCTCACCACGGCGGGGCGCTCCATGGAGGATGATTTGAAGATGGTGGCCGATGCGGGGCTTGCCATTGGAGAGGTGTGATGGCAGAAGCGCGCCTTGAGACCACGCTTTTTTTTGACGGTGACGACCCGCTTTACCAAGACCATTTTCCAGGAAATCCGGTGGTTCCCGGTACACTTGTGGTGGAAGGGTTTTTGGAATACCTCAAGGCCCAAGGATACACGCCTTTGGCCATTTCCAACTTTCGGTTCCGCCTTTTTATTTCTCCGGGCCGCTATCATGCGGAGGTGAGAGTGGATAAGCAAAAGGCCAGCTGCATTTTGTTTAATGGAGATGGAAAGCGGGCTGTGACAGGGCATGTGGAGATTTCATGATGCAGTTTACCGGCCGAAAAGCCCTTTTGGTAGGGGGAAGCTGTGGGCTTGCCCTTGCCCTGGCTCCGCTTTTATTGGAAAACGGTATGGCGGTTACCTTGAGCTGTCGCAGTGAGGATGCGGGCCAGCGTATTGATGCGGTCCTTGAACGGTACAAAGGGTGGGATCGTGTTTTTTTTAGCCTGAACTCGGCGGACGGTGATGGTACAGCCTCCCTTGAGGCTCACTTTAAAGAGAAAGGGCCAGACTATCTGGTGGATTTTTCTCATGGTCATCTAGAGGGGCTTGTGGCCTCCATATCCGCTGAAAAGGCGTCAGACTACTTTGAGTCCAATATTACAGGACGAAGCGCCCTGCTGACCTGGGCGACTCGCCAGATGATGGCCAGGCGATTTGGACGTTTGGTCTATCTCTCTTCCACGGCGGCTGCCCTTGCAGGCCAGGGGCAGGGGCATTATGCCGCCTCAAAGCTGGCCAGTGAGGCTCTCTACCGAAGTGTGGGGGTGGAAATGGGACGACGTGGAATCACCACCGCCATTGTTCGACCCGGGTATGTGGCGGCAGGCCGAGCTCTCTCTTTTGTGTCAGAAAATGAAGCATGGGTAAAAAAGAGGGTTCCCTTGGGCCGGATGATTTCACCTCTGGAGGTGGCTGAGACCCTTCTCTTTCTTCTCTCAGATTCCGCCCATACCATCAACGCCAGTGTGGTGAGTGTGGACGGCGGGTTAACAGCGTGCAAGTAAACCGTGTTTAATAGTGACGCATATGCAAAGGAGCCGATGTGGCAACGGTATTCGAAAAAATTCAAGGGACTCTGGCCGATATTCTGGATGTAGAACGTGACGAGATCGGCGAAGAGACCTATCTGATCCGGGATCTGGATGTGGAGTCGATCGATCTTCTTGAACTTGCAGTGAGTCTGAGTTCAGAGTTTCATATTGACGTCAATGATGACGAGGTGTTTTTAAAAACCTTAAGGGTTTATCTGGATAGTCCCAAAGAGCACATCACCGATCTGCGGAGCTACCTGATGGAGAAATACCCCTACCTCAGTTTGGATCGTGTGGATGAGATCTTAAAGGATCAGAACGGGGGGCCGGTT
>JAKSCC010000006.1 GCA_022360815.1 Desulfobacterales bacterium | reverse complement strand
TTTCGTCCAGGGGCTGCCAGAAGGCGTAGTTGGCCTGGGAGCCTGAGATGTCGATGCGCTCGTTTAGGTAATCCATCAAAGGGGTTTTAAAATAGGGGCGCAGGTGAAACCAGGTGATGCGGGAACGGTCATCGGCGCTGGCATCTGTGATCCCTTTTTTGTACTCTTCAAACCGGGATTTGTAGACATCCACAATTTCAGGGGTACCCCAGGTCTGCATAAGGTTGGCCGCGTAGTCGAGCTCCCGGATCCCCTTTTTGGCGGAGGTGCGCTGGTAAAAACAGATGTCGTTGCCGCCGTCGAGCCACTCTTTGGCTTTGTTGACATCTCGGATCACCTTGCGCATCTTCTCGTCATCCAGGGTCAGGCCGGTGTGTCGGGTGATGAATGCCACCATCTCACGCAGCTGGTCGGCCACGTAGTCGACGGCCTCTTCAACCCGAGCCAGATCTTCATCGCTTCCCGAAAGGGCAAGGTCAAAAACTCCGTAGGGAATATCCAGAATAAACTCCGGCCGCTTGTAGGTTCGTGCGGCAAGCTCGGCGTATTTGGCCGACGGGTCGCAGAGGTGGGTGGAGGTGAGAAGAATATCGGGGGAAGGAAAGATATCTTCAATCACGCCGCCTGCAACCGCCTTCATAAAAGAGCAGATGTCCCCTGAAAAGTTGTGGGCTTCGGCGGTTTCGATGCGCTCGCTTGCCGCACCTGCCATGGCGAGCTGAGAGGCGACCATCTCCGTGGTGTAGGGGAGAAGGTCCATGGCGTACATGATCTCGGTGGGCACGAAAAGCGAGCGCCACGCCACGTGGTGGTACTTTTCTGAGCCGTCGATATCGAGGTTGTAGGCGTTAAAGAACTGCTTGGTGTTGAGCCAGCCCCGTTTGGCCGAGGGCGAAAGATCGTCAAACGCCTTTGGAAAGGCAAAGGCCACGGCGTCTTTGGGAGCGATTTCACCCAGGCCGGTGACGGTGAGAAAATTGACGATCTGCTTTCGTCTGGCTTCGGTGTTTTCTTTTTGAATTGTTTCTCTGTCTATCCTCATTTAAGAGAGCCCTCCGCGCCGTCTGCTTTTTTTCCCTTTTTTGCCCTTGGCCAGACGCTTGATAAAAGAGTGGACCTCGCGTTCGTTCACCTCAGAGCTGATATCCCCTTCCAGAGCTTTCATGGGAACCCCCATCTCCACCTCATTTTTCAAAAGGGCATACTGCATCTGCATGTTGGCACAGAACTTCATGGTGTAGTAGACAATGCCATCCACCTTGTACTCTTTGACCATGGCCTTGAGCTCTTCCACCGTATCTTCCGCTTTTGCGCCCAGCATGCGGGGGCAGGGTGTTTTGGAGAGATAGAGCTCGGCCAGCTCCTCATAGGGGTCCTCTTTGGGAGAGACGGTGCCGGTGTAGGCCCTTAAGCCGGAGCACATGTTCTCCACCACCGAAAGGCCGCCCGACTCTTCAATGGCCGGAATCAAGCTTTTGTTTCCGGGGCCCCCAATGATCATGATGCGGGGCGCTTTGGAGGCGTTTGACGCACCCTTCTTCTCGTCTATAAAGCGCTTCAGCGTGCTGTTGAGCTCTTCTCTGTCCATGTCCCAGGAGGAGGTGACAAGGGCTTCCACCTCAAGGCCGGTGACGGCTGTCTCTTTCTCTTTTCGCAGTGCGTCGATCTCAGAAAAGAGTCTTCGCGTCTCGCCAAAAAGGGAGATGGCCTTTCGCAGCGCCTCGTCAGGGATGGCGCCGTAGCGCGCTTCGAGGCTCTTGGCCATTCGGCGAATATCGCCTGCAAAAAAGCGGATGCTTGAAGGGGTGAGAACCTTGGGGACATCCAGGAGATGGAGCATCTGGGGCTTGATTTCACCTTGGCGAAAATTCCAGCCGTCTGCAAGCCTCCTCATGCACTCACAGGAGTGGCTGATGACCACGCCGTCCAGATGATCGTAGGCCCCTGTCAGGGCCCCGCCCATGGACGATCGCACGTAAGAGCACATGGCATCGCCCAAAAGCACATCTTCATGCTCGGCACCCGAGTCTGACTTGATGCCCACGGCCCGGGCTCCCGCCGCATGGAAAAGCTCCACCGGGGTGTAGGAACAGAACCATCCTATCTTTTTTGTCATGCGGCCTCCTCTTTTTTTGCCTTGTCGTAAGCTTCGCAGGCATAAAGGGTCTGGAGGATGGTCTCGCCTTTGTAGAGATGCACCAGATCGCAGAGCATCGCCTTTCCGCACCCCACTTTTTCGGCGCAGTCGCACTCGGTAAAATCGGAGCGCATCTGGCCGATGGTGTCGATACCCCGGAAGTTTCCGCGCTCGCCGTCCAGCTCGTCGGCTGCAAAAAGGGCCATGCCGATGGCGCCCATCACCTTGTTGTGCATGGGGATGAAAAGCTCCACCTTTTCGCCTCGGGCTTCATAGAGAAGATCTTCCATGGATTTTTTCACGCCGATGTTGCAGGCCACCCCGCCCTGAAACGCGATGGGGGTTTTGAGCCTTTTTTTGTTGATGCCCAAGGTGCCGAAGAAGTTCATGGCAAGCGATCGGTGAAGGCCTGCGATGATGTTCTCTTTGGTGTTGCCTTTGGCCTGCTCGGCAATCAAGTCCCGGCCGACAAAAACCGTGCACATGCTGTTGAAGCTGTAAGGCTTTTTGGCCTTTAAGCCGGTTTCGCCGAACGCTTCGATGGGAATGCCGAGGCGGTCGGCCTGGGCATCGAGAAAAGAGCCGGTGCCTGCGCCGCACTTTTTGTTCATGCCCGCCTCGTCCAGCTCGCCGTCTTCGATGTACATCACCTTGGAGTCCTGGCCGCCGATATCAAAGATCACCTGGGTGTCGGGCAGCAGGTGAAGGGTTGCCTCGGCGTGGGCGTCCAGCTCGGTCTCGTAGACGTCGGCTCCCAGAAGGGCTGCGGAGATTTCGTGGCCGCTGCCGGTGACGCCCGATCCCAGAATATCGATGTTGGCGGGAAGCTTGGCCGAGAGCTTGGCAAAGGCTTTTCGAATGTTGTTGATGATATCGCCCTCGGTCAAGGTGTAGTCGGTCTCCAAAACCACGCCGGAGTCGTCCACAAAGACGATGTTGATGGAGATGGAGCCTGCATCAAGTCCGATGTAACCCTTAAGGGTCTCTTCCCACTGGCCCTCTTCCAGAGGATAGGCAAGCACCTTTTCATCCTTGTGGACGTACTTGTAGACGGGGCGCGAAAGCTGCGTCATGAAGGCGTCCATCTCGCCGAGAACCTCATGCTTTTGTGCGTCACCTTCCACCTCGGTTTTCACCCAGAGGTCGGAGAAGGTGTTGCTGATCTCCACATCCAGACCATTGCAGGCAAATCGGGTGGTGCCTTCGCTCTCCACAGGGGAGCTGACAGTTTTGGCTTTTATGGTTTGGATCAGAGGGCTGACGGTGTCCCAGGCCTCCTGGAGACGCTCACTGGCGCGCTGGAGGTACTTGTGGGGGATGCGGTAGAAGAGGTGGTTCTTGCATGAGGGCAGCTGGGGAAAGATCTCCCGAACTGAAGCAAGGGTGGATGAATCCAGATTCATATAGATACTCGCTGATTACAAGGTCCGAAAATGAAGTCTCTTCCATATTCTTTAGAAAATATTGAGAAGGAAAACTTCATGCAGATGATCTGCGTACACTGTGCAAAAAAACGTGTGACGAAGGGTGCATAAAGCTTAAAAAAAGACACTCTTCATCGAAGCATGAGACCCAAAATGTAAAACACACGGCTCGGCTCTTTTTCTCTGCCCAAGGGGCAGCTTGCTAAGGAGCGCGTGTGTTTTCTGCGTTGCAACGTGTGGTTTAAGGAACACATATCCTTGAATCGTGCTACGTTGGCAAGCGCCAATGTACCCGCAGGGGTTTGGAGGGTCAAATGCCGGAAAAGCCTTAGCATAACTCCGGTGTTTCTACAAGAATGGAATGGCTGAGTGTGTCCGGTTGTAAAGCTTTTTTGTGTTGATAATGGGTTGTTTATATATGGTATTTGGTATGGCTAAGGTTTTCAGTGACAGTCGGCGGTCAAGGGTCATTTTTGTCCTGACCGCGTGAGTACCATCGTTAAGGCTTCTCGCTTTCTGTTCCCGTCGGGCGCTCACCATAAAAGAGTACAGGAAGCAGAATCTGTTTGTTCTCGGCTTGAGATTCTTTCTTATCTTTTGTAAAAGAAGTTCTCTTTGAGGTGTCGGTTTTTGTGTCAAATGATATTTTTTTCGTAAAGGTACGGTCTTTTTTATATATTGTATGCCTGATGTGAATTGAAATTAAGGAATAGAGATGAAGAAGTTTGTCGTTTTAGTGGTTAGTCTGTTGCTGTCAAGCTATAGTTTTGCCTCCGAATCAAGAGAAGAAGTTAATAATGCAATTAAACTGGAAGATTCTTACAAATCAGTTGGAATTGGAGCTTCTGTCCAATCCGACGAGTATACCGTTTACTTACCGATAAATATTTCAGAAAAGAACAGGCTTGAACCCTTTGTGGGGTACAAGAAAACCGATATAAAAAAATCATCTAATGGTTACTCAGGGACACAAAAATCAAAAAATATCTATCTTGGAATGGGGTATTTCCATCTTAGTAAGGTAAAGGGGAAACTGTTTAGCTACTATGGTGGTAAAGTGGCTTATATAGAAACAGAATCGAGCGATGTTAATTCTGAGGTTTCGCTGGATGGCTACATGCTTTCACCCATAGTCGGCCTTGAGTATCGTTTTACCGATAAATTTTACATCGGATGTGATGTGGGATTTATTTATGAAAGATTAACAGGTGATTATACTAAAAATGGATATACCACAAATATAGAACAGGATAAGACATATACTGATACTCAAGTTATTTTGAGGTACATGTTCTAAACTGGGTATTTAAGGAAATATAGCAGGCATACAATAACCATTTTATAAAATCGTTTTAGGAGGCCGCCGCAGCTTCGATTAGCGGCCCCTTTTTTTAAGCGTTGATTTAAGGATACCTGAGGTTCTATGAGCAGAAAAATCATTACAGTGATTCCCGGCGACGGGATTGGCCCGGATATTGTGGATTCCGCCTTGAAGATTTTGGACAAGGCGGGGTGTGATTTTGAGTATGAGTTTGCCGATGCAGGGCTTGCTGCTCTGGAAAAGCATGGAGAGCTTCTGCCCCAGTCCACCCTTGATCTGATTGAAAAAAACAAAGTGACACTCAAAGGCCCCTTGACCACCCCTGTGGGAAAAGGGTTTACCTCCATCAACGTAGGCCTTCGAAAAAAATTCAACCTCTACGCCAATCTGCGGCCCGTGATCTCTTTTAAGGGGACCCAGGCGCGCTACGAGAATATCGATATCATCACCGTGCGTGAGAACACACAAGGGATGTACTCTGGTTTGGGACAGGTGGTCTCAGAAGATGGCAACAGGGCCGAGGCCAAGAGTGTGATCACCCGGGAAGGGGCCGAGCGTATTGCCAGATTTGCCTTTGATCTGGCCAGGCGGGAAGGCCGCAAAAAGGTGACCATTGTTCATAAGGCCAATATTTTAAAGTCCACCTCCGGTCTTTTTCTGGATGTGGCCCGTAAGGTGAGTCAGAAGTATCCCGATATCGAAACCGCCGAGATGATTGTGGACGCCTGCTGCATGAAGCTGGTGATGAACCCGGAGGCGTTTGATGTGATTGTCACCACCAATCTTTTTGGAGATATCATCTCCGACCTTTGTGCCGGGCTTGTGGGCGGACTTGGCATGGCTCCGGGCGCCAATATCGGCAAAGACGCCGCCCTTTTTGAGGCGGTTCACGGCAGCGCGCCGGATATTGCCGGCAAGAATATTGCCAATCCCAGCTCGGTGATTCTCGCCTCAATTCAGATGCTGGAGTATCTTCACATGGGAGATAAGGCGGAGATGATTCGAAAAGCCCTGGCTGCTGTCATTGCCGAGGGCGATCGCACCACACCCGATCTGGGAGGCAGCCACGGCACCACCGATTTTACGCAAGCGATCATAGAGAGGCTGGAATCCTACGTTTGAAAAAGGTGAAAATACCTGCCTCTGTTTTTTGTCAAAATGAAAGCAGCGCAGCGTCCGGTTTTCATCTTGACAGAACGCTTCATGACGAACTCTTAAGGCGTGGGGATATGAGAAAAGGCCCCAGCGTTACAAAGATCTCCTGTGAAAGTTATCACCAATGCCAATGTTGATGCCTTGCCCCGAATACCCTTGGGTCTATGCGGATTTGATCTGTGCTGTTATATCCACATTGCCAATTTGTTTGGCTCGGCCAAAGGTATTGAGGTCTATCAAAAGATTTTTAAGGTTCGTGATATTTCGAATCTGTTTCTCGGGTGGACTTGCGCGAAAATATTCCAGTTGTTTGTAATTTTAACTCCAATGACGGTGACATCTTCTTTATCAGAGGAGTAGCCCGTTTCTGTGCTTCCATCTGCCCCGAAAACGGAGAGGCCGCTTCCAGACCTCGAGAAGCGGCCCTCTTGTTTTAGCTTTTCCGCCAATTCAAGGCCGGTTATACCCTTTGGTTGAATATGCGCCATCAAGACCCCTCCAGGTACCTTTTTACACGAAAATGTACACCCATTAAGTAACGTGGTTACCATGATCGTTGGGCCATTCAAATGACAACGAATACCCTGTATGGCGTTTATCTCTATATCCTGAAACGACTGTACATGGATATGCCAAGCGCTGAACGTTATGGGATCGTCTATTAAAACAGCGCCCTGGGGTGGTGAAATGCTGAAGGATTTTACATTGTGTTTTCGAATGTTTCCAAGAATGGCTCAGGGGCGAGAGGTTCGTTCATAATCCAAGGTGCCGTCAAATTTTTTGAATGCACGCGTTCCCATCACAAACTCGAGTATATCCGAAGATGGTTTGGTGTTTCCTTTGCACTTCACGTAGTAGTTGGAGAGGAAATATTCAGGATTGTTTTTCAATTTTGCAAGGGCTTGCTTTGTAAGCATTATATTTTCTTGTTTTTTTGGCTTTTATTCTGATTTGAGTTTTTCAATCGGGTGCTGTTGAAAAAAGCGGGAGCTCGGTCATCGGTATTCGTTTGAGTTAATTGTATTCAAACCAGTAAGGCAATAAATATGCCACACAAAGGGGTTGGCGAGGTGGGCTTGAGGGGGAAAGAGGATGTCAATTTGAGAGCCGACAAAGGG
>JAKSCC010000345.1 GCA_022360815.1 Desulfobacterales bacterium | reverse complement strand
GGCGACCAGAGCCAGAGGGCACAGATGTACGCCGCAGGTGTCGAGATGATGGATGCCGCCCACTACCGCAGGCTCTCCGTCAACCACTGGGGACGCACCACGCGATAGCGAAATATCTACAACCACATGATGAAAAGCCCGGCACACTGCCTCCCTTTCGGTCCGGGAGCCGGGGGCAGCGTTTTGGAGCATTTCCTCTTTCTGGAGACGGATTACGAAAAGTGGCGACATGCTGTCGTGGAAGAGAAACGCAAGCCCATTGTGATGATGCAAAAGCAAAAGCCCCACGCCGAGCTTGAGAAAACCATCACAAGTGAGCTGGAGCTCTGCCGAATCAACCTATCACGTATCGGCAGAACGTTCGGCCTTGCGCTTCAGCAGACCCTGGCACCCCTTTATGATCAGTGGACTCGCGTCGGACTGATGAAAGCCCGAGGAGAGTGGCATACGCTGACCACTGCCGGCCAGTTCTGGCAGGTCAACATGGCACAACTCACTCTCAGTTATCTCTACGACACGATTTTTAAGGAGGAATGATGAAACAACTCGCCCACACTTTGCGTCACACCCTTCTAACCGGGGCTATCGGAGCATCCCTTGCCCTTGGCCTGTCAGTGCCCGCTTTCGCCGAATCTCCCGTTAAAGAGAGTGAGATCGTTATCACGGCGACCAAAACCCAGCGCGACTTAAGCGAAATATCCTCTTCTCTCAGCGTGGTGACTCAAGAGGAGATCACAAGGCATGGCTACACCTCCATCGCCGATATTCTGCAGGATGTTCCAGGGGTGGAGGTTTTTGACCAGAGTCTGGCGGGCTCCAAACGCATCAATATCCGCGGCGAATCGGGGTCCAGAGTTCTCATCCTGGTGGATGGCCAGAAAATCACCGAGCAAAAATCCATGGATGGCGCACCGCTGCTCATCGAGCCAAGCGACATTAAGCGAATCGAAGTGATCAAGGGCCCGGCCTCTGTTCTCTACGGATCCGAAGCCATTGGAGGGGCGATAAACGTCATCACCAAAAAAGGCGGTGACAAGCCCGCTCAAGGCTCTGCCAGTGTCGTCCACAACTCATCGACGGACGGATTCAAAGAGAGCCTCTCGGTTTACGGGGGTGTGGGCAAATTCAGCTACCGCCTTAGCGGCAGTCACTCCGACCAGGGCGAAAGGGAGACCCCTGATGGAACACTTGAAGAGTCCGACTCCCAATCCACCACCCTCAGCGCCTGGGCCGGATATGAGACCGAGAAGATCGCCATGGGCCTAAAGGTGGAAGACTACGACAGCGAAGTGGACTCGCCCCCCTCCACAGTGGATGGAAAGCCCTTTAACTTGAACCTCCCGGAGTGGTCCCGTCGCAAAGCCTCT
>JAKSCC010000245.1 GCA_022360815.1 Desulfobacterales bacterium | reverse complement strand
GCTGTTTTGCCGATAAGCTGTTTCTGTGCAACAGCGGCGCCGAAGCCAACGAGGCAGCCATCAAGCTGGCCCGAAAATATTTTCACGACAAGGGTGAGGATCGCCCCCGTTTCATCACCATGAGCCGGTCGTTTCACGGCAGAACCATGGCCACGTTGTCTGCCACAGGACAGGAGAAGATCAAAGAGGGTTTTTCGCCTCTGGTTCCCGGTTTTGAGCACGTCTGTTTCAACGATGCGGCAAAGCTCAGTGAGATCGTGGACGACAAGGTGTGCGCGGTGCTTGTTGAGCCCCTGCAGGGCGAGGGGGGCGTGTGTGCGCCGGATGGTGGCTATCTCGAAAAGGTGAGAGAGATTTGCGACAAGAACGGCGCGCTTCTCATCTTTGACGAGATCCAGACGGGCATGGGTCGAACCGGAAAGCTCTTTGCCCATCAGCATACATCCATTACCCCGGATATCATGACCCTGGCCAAAGCCCTCGGCAACGGGCTTCCCATTGGCGCCATGCTGGCCACAGACAAGGTGATGGCCTCTTTCTCTAAGGGGGCCCATGGCTCGACCTTTGGAGGAACGCCTTTGGTGACAGCCGCAGCCCTTGCTGTGGTGAAAACCTTTGACGAAGAGAAGGTCGTGGAGAGGGCCTTTGAGGTGGGGGCTTACTTCAGGGGTACCCTTGAAACGCTTGCATCAAAGTACAGCTTTATCAAAGAGGTCCGCGGCATGGGCCTTCTTCTGGGCATGGAGATTGACGGTAACGGGGCCGAGATCGTGAAGAGGTGCCTTGAAAAGGGGCAGGTGATCAATGCCGTTCAAGGAAATACTCTGCGTTTTGTTCCACCCTTGACCATTTCGAAAAAAGAGATCGATGGATTGGTTGCCGTGCTGGACGATATTTTTGCCTCCATGGGTTAACGTGAGCGGAAAAGACCTTCCAGAAGGCGACGGATAGCTGAGTGGTTATTAATCGACAACAATAGCTTGAGGATATGAAGATGAAAGACCTGTTGACGCTGAAGGATTTGAGTAAAGAGCAGTTTGATGCGCTGTTTGATCGCGCGCTGGAGCTGAAGAAGAGAAAAAAAGAAGGGATCATGGATCGGCCTCTGGAGGGAAAGAGCGTGGGGCTTCTTTTTAACAAACCCTCCACACGGACTCGAATCTCTTTTGAAACGGCCACCATTCAGCTGGGCGGTGTCTCCATCTTCATGAACGAGAACGATACCCAGATCGGCCGAAGCGAGCCTGTAAAAGATACGGCGCGTGTTCTGGCCCGCTATATCGACTGCCTTGTGATTCGTACCTTCTCACAAGAATTGGTGGAAGAGTACGCCAGCTACTCCGGTGTTCCGGTGGTGAATGCGTTAACCGATATGTATCACCCCTGCCAGATTTTGTCGGATCTTATGACGGTGATCGAAGCCAAGGGCAGCTACAACGTCAAGGTGGCCTGGGTGGGCGATGGTAACAATGTGGCCCACTCCTGGATCTGGGCCGCATCAACCCTGGGCTTTGAGCTGGCCATTGCCTGCCCCGAAGGTTTTGATCCCGACAGTGCCATCATGGACGAAGCTCTGGCGCGAGGTGGCAAGATCACCATCTTCCGTGACCCGAAAGAGGCCGTGAAAGAGGCCGACATTATTTACACGGACGTCTGGGCCAGCATGGGGCAGGAGGCCGAGCAGAAGGCAAGGGAAGCGTCTTTTGAAGGCTACATGGTGGATGAGGCGCTCATGGGCCTTGCCAAGCCAGATGCCTCTTTTATGCACTGTCTGCCTGCACATCGCGGTGAAGAGGTCTCCGAAGAGGTGATGGAAGGGGCGTCTTCCATTATCTGGGATCAGGCGGAGAACAAGCTTCATATGCACAAAGCCATTCTCGATATGCTGATCAACAGAAAACTGTAAGCATTGCTTTGAAATGGCTGTTGCCCCCAATGGTTGTGGGGTGTTAATAGCAAGTACGGAAAATTCAGAAATAAAAAAGTAATAATGTTTTGCCTGATGCGGTTCCGGTGACCGAAACGTTTTTTGCGGAGCTTTTTTTTAAAAAAGCGACCCGCCGGAGGCGAAGGCTGACGAGAAACATTTAAATACACAGGGGGTTCTTGTGTCCGATATCAAAAAGGTTGTCCTTGCCTATTCTGGCGGGCTCGACACATCTGTTATTCTGAAGTGGCTCATCGAAACCTATGACTGCGAAGTGGTCACTTTTTCTGCCGACCTTGGCCAGGAGGAGGAGCTTGACGGTCTGGATGAGAAGGCGAAAAAGACCGGCGCAGTAAAGGCGTACATCGACGACCTCAGAGAAGAGTTTGTGCGTGACTATGTTTTTCCCGCTTTTCGAGCCAACGCGATTTACGAAGGCCAGTACCTTCTCGGCACCTCCATTGCACGCCCCCTCATTGCCAAGCGCCAGATGGAGATCGCAAAGATCGAAGGCGCGGATGCGGTAAGCCACGGAGCTACCGGAAAGGGCAACGATCAGGTGCGTTTTGAGCTGAGCTATCTGGCCATTGACCCCGGCATCAAGATTGTCGCGCCTTGGCGTGACTGGGACTTGAACTCCCGTACCGTTCTTATGGAGTTTGCCCACAAGCACGGTATCGAAGTGCCCCAGACCCCCAAGAAGCCCTACAGCACCGACCGCAACATGCTGCATATCAGCTACGAGGGCGGTATTCTGGAAGACCCCTGGGCCTCTGCCACGGATGAGATGTACACCATGAGCGTGCGTCCCGAAGATGCGCCGGACACCCCCGAAGAGATTGAGATCACCTTCCGCAAGGGCGACCCTGTGGCCATCAATGGTGTGGAGATGACCCCGGGCGTTCTCTTCAAGCAGTTGAACACCCTTGGCGGAAAGCACGGCATCGGCCGCATCGACCTTGTCGAGAACCGTTTCGTCGGCATGAAATCCAGGGGTGTGTACGAGAGTCCTGGCGGCACCCTTTTGCGTCAGGCGCACATGGCCATGGAGTCCATTACCATCGACCGCGAAGTGGCCCACCTGCGTGACTCCCTGATTCCGAAGTACGCCGAGCTTATCTACAACGGGTTTTGGTTCTCCCCTGAGATGCGCATGCTTCAAAATACCATTGACCAGAGCCAGGAGTTTGTAAATGGCGTGGTCCGCATGAAGCTTTACAAGGGCAACTGCTACACTCTCGGAAGAAAATCCGACGACTCCCTTTACAACGAAGCCTTTGCCACGTTTGAAGGGGACGAAGTTTACACCCAGAAGGATGCCGAAGGCTTTATTCGTTTGAACGCCCTTCGCCTGCGTATTCAGAAGATGGCTGGCAGAAAGCTGGGAGGGGAGTAGATGAGCGCAAAACTCTGGGACGGTCGTTTTTCCCAAGGAACCGACAAGGCGGTGGAGGCCTTTACCTCCTCCATCGTTGTGGACAAGCGCCTCTACGCCCACGATATCGCTGGCAGCATCGCCCACGCCAAGATGATGGCCAGGCAGGGCATCATCGAAGAAGATGAGGCGGAACTCATGGAGAAGGGACTCCTTGAGGTAAAAGAAGATATCGAAAACGGGAATTTCGTCTACGACGACGCCCTTGAAGATATCCATATGCACATTGAAGCCGCTTTGACAGAAAAGATCGGAGACGCCGCACGAAGGCTTCATACCGGCAGAAGTCGAAACGATCAGGTGGCCCTGGATATTCGTCTCTATCTTCGTGAAGAGACCCGCCTTCTGATCGATGGGTTAAAGAGCCTGCGTGGGGTGCTGGTGGCGCTTTCTGAGAAGCAGCTGGGCGTGATGATGCCGGGCTACACCCACCTTCAGCGGGCCCAGCCGGTGCTCTTTTCACATCATATGATGGCCTATTACGAGATGTTTTCTCGGGACCAGGAACGTCTGGAAGATGCGCTCACCCGTATCAACGTGATGCCTCTGGGAGCCGCAGCCCTTGCCGGTACCACCTATCCCATTGACCGTCACTATGTGGCCGAGCTTCTCGATTTTCCGAGGGTTTCAGCCAACAGCATGGATACCGTGGCCGATCGGGACTTCATCATGGAGTTCCTCTCAGCCGCGTCCATCGCCATGGTTCATTTTTCACGGTTCTCCGAAGAGCTGAT
>JAKSCC010000147.1 GCA_022360815.1 Desulfobacterales bacterium | reverse complement strand
TGAACTTCGATGCAGACTTAAGGCCGGACACCTTCCTTCTTCTGAAGGGAGATAAAAAGCTTTTTCTTTACCTTATTCCGCAGTCAGATTTTTCAGCCACCAAAAAGTGGCGCTGTTTTTCCATTCCATCCCTCCCTTCTGCCGAGGCGTTTTTTTTGGTTCCAAGTGTTTGGGTCCACAGCATGGAACAGCTGGAAATTGTGGCCAAAGAAAACGGAACATGGCGGAGTCTCAAAACCTTTTTACCCCGGGATTTTATTGCCCCCTTTCCCCTTGAATCTCAGGATTTTAAAACCGTGTGGATGAAGGATACTGGGATGACCCGAGCCGAAGCGAAGGTGCTTTGGAATGCTGGCGGGCGCCACATTGGTGCGTTGCGAGGGTATCTGGAGTCGTTGTGGGGCGGTGCTCAGGCTGAGAAGGAGAGCGTTTCTCGTGTGCTGCTTACTCTTGATCCAAACAGAAACAAAGAGGCTGCAAGACTGCTTGCCTCCCGTTTTGTGAAATGGCTTCAATCCGACTTGGGTCCCAATCCTTAGTCCTGGGTTGATGCCGGAATCAAAAAAAGGGTGACCCGCGGCAAAGCGGGCACCCTTTTTTTATTCAACCAAGACGAGAACGTATCTTATTTGCGGCCTGCGTACTCCGCATAGGTCATGCCTGCGGTTCTGTAGACAAAGTGTGCCATCTTGGAGAAGGGCAGGTATGCGAAGAGGTGGAATACCGCGATGAGGTGGATGTAGTAGATAAGGTAGGTCCCAAAGGTGGAACCTGCCAAACGGATCATCTCGGTCAAGAGGCCGGTAGCACCCACGACGATGACCAGGGTCAGGAGATACCAATCTTTGTAGGCGCTTTTCTTGTCGCCGGAGAGGCGCTCTTTGATCATAAGGGCTGCACCGATGACGATGAGAATACCGCCTAAATTACCAAACCACTTGAGGGGGTGGAGCTGAGAGAAGGGACCCGCGCTTCCCACAATGTAGAGCATGAACACGGCCATGAGGGTGGCGATAAAGCAGCCGATGAATCCGTAGAGAACCATCATGTGGGCGGTTCCACGTGCTTTGTTTTCGCCGCACTCGTTGAATTGCTTGTGTTTCATGATCTTGGGCAGAACAGAAAGAATGGTTTTGAAATACTCTTTCCAGTCCAGATCTTGCTTGTCGGTTTTTCCTTCGGCCAGAGCATTTTCGTGCATGTCGCCAATCATGCGCTTTAAGCTTCGGAAGAAGAGAAAGACCACGGCAGCTGCCAGAGGAACGAAGGTGGCGTCTACCAACCAGGTGCTGATAAAACGTGCATGGGCAATGGGTGCGTCGGTGTGATGGACCCAGTGAAGACCAAAGACGCTAAAGAGCTTTTCCATGGCCCCGCCAAAGAACATGGTGATGATGGCCAGGAATGCGAACCATGCCGCAGGAATGGCGGAAAGGATGCCCAGTTTGCTCTTGTCGTTGACCATATCAGCAATGACTTTTGGCTCTGCGTACTCTTTGATGGCGTAAGAGCGAATGGCCGAGAGCACGTCGCCAGGGGCTGCGCCTCTGGGGCACAAGGTGGTGCAGTCGCCGCACTCATGGCAGAGCCAGATATCGGCGCTTCCCACCAGACGATCTTTCAGACCCCAGGAGGCTGCGATCATCTCTTTACGGGGGAAAGGAGAGTCTTCAGGAGCGATGGGGCAGGCCACAGAGCAGGTAGCGCACTGAAAGCACTTTTTGAGGGTGTCGCCACCGAGCCCAACCACTTCGTCGATGAACTCCAGATTGGGATTCACAAGGGTATTGTCGGACATGAGAATTCCTCCTCACTGTTTATTGCATTCAAATCTCGCGTGAGGGGTGCCTGAGGCTCAGGCACCCCGAACATTGCAACGTCACCTGAAGGTCTTAGAATCCCTTGAATGGGTTGGGTCCTAAGGCCACCACCCGTTCAACAAAGCCGTTGACGATTTCAGGCAGCTTGTCCGCTTCGTCGATGGCGATCTCAAACTGAGCCACACGCTCTTCTTCAAGGGCGAGAGAGGCCAGCGCATCGCCGATCTTCTTCATACGGATATCGGCCAGTTCAGAGCCCTTCACAAAGTGGCACTGGTAGTCATCGCCGTGCTTGCAACCCAGGAGGAAGACGCCGTCCATGCCCTGTGAGAGGGCATCCTTGATCCAGACCACGTTGACGGAGCCAAGGCAGCGTACGGGTACGAAACGCACCTGGGCGTCCACACCGAGCTTCTTCATGGCAGCCATATCGAGGGCCGGCAGGGCGTCGTTCTCGCAGATGAGGCAGAGAATACGCATGGGTGGCTCGTAGTAGTCGTCTTCGGAAGGCACCCAGATCGACTTGACCATGGAGCCCACAGAGTCGATGTTGTAGTCGGCAAAGCCGATGATACGTTCGGGGCAAGCTCCCATACAGGTACCGCAGCGGCGACAGCGTGTGGGGTTGGGTGTCGGGGTTCCTCTTTCGGCATCATCCAGGGCGCCAAAGGGACACTCGTCGGTGCAGCGTTGGCACTGGGTGCAGCGCTGGAAGAAGGAGTCTGGGAAGGTCATGTCGCCACTTCTGGGGTGAACGGCCACGCCGCGGTCCACAGAGCTCAGGCACTGAATGGCTTTAAGGGCCGCGCCTGAGGCATCTTCGATGGACTCTTCCATGGTCTGGGCACGACGGATGGCGCCGGCTGCATAGATACCGGTTCGCTGGGTCTCGTAGGGGAAGCAGATGAAGTTGGAGTCTGCATACCCGTCGAAGATGTCGTTGTCACGAAAGCCCGGACCCTGGCGGTAGGCGAGGTTGATAACAGCATCGTCTACGGTCGCAGGAACCATGCCGGCAGCCAGAACCACGAGATCGGCTTTCACCTTGAGATTGTCGCCGAGAAGGGTGCCGTTGGCTTCAACGGTGAACTCTTTTCCGTTTTTGGTGACCGAGGCCACGTCGCCCTTGGTCATAAAGACGCCGGTGTCCTGCTGCATGCTCTTGTAGAACTCTTCGGTGAGTCCGGGGGTGCGCATGTGCTGGTAGAAGATATACGCCTTTCCATCTTCGTAATCTTCACGGACGTACTTGGCCTGCTTCAGGGCCACGAGGCTGGTGACGGAGCCGGCGTACTCGAAATCGCGGTCGCTGCCAGCGCCGGGGCTCTGGATAAAGACCACGTTCTTGGCCTCTCTGCCGTCGGAAGGACGAACCACCTTGCCTTTGGAGGCCATCTCTTCAAACTCGGCGTTGGTGACCACATCCGGGTCGTCCACCGAAAGGTGAGGGTAGGCTTCGGCCGTGATTTCACCCGGTCGCCATCCCGCAGCCAGAATGACGGAACCGAACATTTCGCCATCGGGGTCCAAGGTAAGGATGTCTTCGCGGCCTTCGTTGTACTCTTTGTACTTTTCGGCCTGGGCTTCAGCGTCCAGCTCGTTGCCCGCCTCATCCACCTTCATCTCGTCGGGAAGGGGAAAGGGGACATCAAAGGGGATCTTTTCACCGGGGTTTTTAAGGGTAACGGTGAACTCACCGGGCTGTCCGGCAATACGGGCCACCACGGTGTTGGTCTTGACGGTGATGTTGGAGAATTCAGAGAGCTTGGCGATGGAGGCATCGATGGTGGGCTCCAGAAGCTCGGTGTAGGGCTCTTTCTGAGGCATCTGCTTGCGCATTTTGGCGGCCCAGCCGCCCAGTTTGGCCTCTTTTTCAACGATGGTCACTTCGTAGCCGGCCTTGGCCGCGTCGATGGCTGCGTTGATACCGGTGGCGCCGCCGCCGATGACCAGGATTTTGTTGCACTGGGTCTCAAGCTTGAAGGGCTCGGGAAGCTCGATCTTTTCGAGACGGGCCAGGCTCATGCGCAGGTAGTCGTCTGCGGCGAGCTGGATGTTGTCCACAAAGTAGTCGTCGTCATCGGGGCCTTTGGCAGGGTACTTCTCGCGGCTCATGGTCCAGACCACCTGCTCACGGATGTTGGCGCGGTCCACAAGACACCCGTCCCACTTGAAGACGTCGGTGTTGACCCTTCGGGAGCAACCCACAATGGAGAGGGCGTTGACCCCATCTTTGACGTCGGCATTGATCATCTCAAGGCCTTCACCGGCGCAGAGGCAGCCATGCCGCTTGACGCTGTAACCTTCGTCTTCGGCAATTCCTGAAAGGGCGTCGATGTCAAGCACATCGCCAATGCCGCAACCCGTACAAATATAGACACCATATTTTTTTGCCATGGTTATTTACCTCCCTACGACGGTTTGAATCGCTTTCAGGGCCATGCCTGTCGCATTCTGGTTGGAAGATACAACGTCAGCAGGCTTGTTGGCACAGCCGCAGCCGAACATTCCGCCCTTCTCATAGTCGTTGATGATGAAGCCGCTTTCGTTGAAGGCGAGATCGGCCTGGGGTTTTTCTGAGGCGAGGGTGGGCTCCATACCGGTGGCAAGAACTGCCATGTCCACGGTTTGGCGAGTTTTTTCACCTGAAATCGCGTTTTCAGCCACCACGGTGATGGCGCCGTTTTCCGCTTCGGAAACCTCGGCAACCTTGCCTTTGACGAAGTGAACCTTCTCGTCTTCTTTGAGCTTGTTGTAGAACTTTTCGTAACGCTGGCCCGGAGCACGCAGGTCGATGTAGTAGATGGTGACTTCGCAGTCCGGATACTGCTCGCGCAGGTAGGTGGCATGCTTTAATGAGGCCATGCAGCAGATGTAAGAGCAGTAGGGGAGGTGATTCTCATCGCGGGAGCCGGCGCACTGAACGAACGCCACGCTTTTGGGAGCTGCATCGTCAGAGGGACGCAGGATCTTGCCTTGGGTGGGCCCGGTGGCAGAGGCGAGGCGCTCCAGCATCATGTTGGTGATGATGTTGGGGTAGCGGCCGAAACCGAGGTTATCAATTTTGGTGGCATCGTAGGGCTTCCATCCGGTGGCCCAGACCACAGAGCCCACCTTGACGGTGGTGGTGGTCTCACCCATGGAGAAGTCGATGGCACCATATTTACAAGCCTCTTCGCACCTTTTTTTGTCGTCGGCACTGATGTATTCGCTGATGACGTATTTGGCAGGAAAAGCCATGGGGTGCGGAAGGTAAGCGGCTTTGGTTCGGTCCATTCCAAAGTTGAGTTCGTTTTCGATCTCGCCTTCACACGCCTCGGCGCAGGCTCCGCAACCGGTGCAGTTGTTGTTGACAAAGCGGGGGCGGGTTTTCAGGGTCACTTCGTAGTTCCCCGGAGTTCCCTCCACCTTCACCACTTCGGTCAGGGTCTGGACATGGATCTTTTCATTGTCCCTGATTCTACGGAAGTTGATCTCAAGACCGCAGGTGGGAGGACAGAGCTTGGGAAAGTATTGATTCAGCTGGAGAACACGCCCGCCAAGATAGGCGTTCTTTTCAACCAGGATTACCTCTTGACCGGTTTCAGCGGCCTCAAGGGTGGTGGTCAATCCGCTGATGCCACCGCCAACGACCAGGATGCTTGCACTAGCAGGGGCTGCTTTGTCGATTGTCATGCTATCCCTCCATGCATAAATGTTGATAAACCTATGGAAACTTTTACATTGATGACGCTTCGGCGTGGATGCAGCTGGTGCTTTTGGGGTAAGGGGCTCACTTTTCCAAAACCGCTTTCGTGCGTGTCCACATTCCGTCGGGCTTCGGCTGGGGCTGAAGCCCGCTAAAATCTGGACACACCATTTTGGGTTGGGAAAAAATGTTCACTTACATTAACCTTTTGCGCCCACGGAAAGTGCGATGAGAATGAAAAAAAGCCTCCAGACATCGCAAGGAACGTCTGGAGGCTCTTTTATGCTACTTCATCACAGCATTCCCTAAGAATTACTTCATGGGGATGATTCTGTGGTAGGGCTCTTTCTTCAGGCTCCACTCATTGGTCTTGCGATCAAAGGTAGAGTTTACGAAGCAGAACCACTCGTCGTCATCCTGGCCGGGGAAGTCAGCCTGATAGTAGAAACCTGGGAAACGGGTCTCTTTACGGAAGCGGATGTGACGTACGTGAGCTTCTACGGTGTAGAGTCTGTGGAAGATCTCCCAGCATCTCATGAGTTCGTGCAGGTCGCCGGCTGCGAGTTTTTCACAGTCTTCGTGCATCATCTTGAGCAGGTCGTCGATAAGGATATCGAGGGCCTTGGAGCTGGTCTGATAGTAAGTGGCAGTACCGCCGCCGTATTCGTTGGTGGCTTTCATGAGACGAAGAGCCATTCCGTCAGGCTTGCAGTAGTTGGGGTTTACGTTTTGAGCGGTGGTGTATTCGCAGTTGTCGAGGAAGGTGCGAACAGGCTTCCATACGAGTTCCACGAGCTCTTCTTTGGTCTCGGCCAGCTCAGGAGTGAAGGGGTTGTCCGCGATGTACTGAACCATACCCTTGGCAGCAACACGGCCTTCGTAGTGAGAACCGGAGGAGAATTTGTGACCGGAGCAGCCCACGCCGTCACCTGCGGTGAAGAGACCTTTAACGGTGGTCATACGGTTGTAGACCTTGTCGCCAACGCCCCACTTGTAAGACTCGGGAACCCAGTCCTCATCGGGACCGGAGCACCAGAGGCCGCAGCAACCGGAGTGAGATCCGAGGAGGTACGGTTCGGTGGGCATGATTTCGGAGTCTTTTTTCTCGGGCTCGGTGTTGGTGGCGCACCAGAGGTTTGCCTGGCCACAGGTCATGTCAAGGAAGTCTTCCCAAGCTTCGGATTCGAGGTGCTTGAGCTCTTTCTTGTCCATGGACTCGCCGAGCTTGGCAAGGGCGGAGGTGGTCTTCATGATGATGGGGCCACGGCCAGACTTCATCTCGAAGATCATCAGGTGGTTACGCAGACAGGTCGGAGTGATGGCTGCGGTGCCGTAAGGAGCGTAGTTGGCAAGCTCTTCTTTGGAGCGATCGGAAGCGGCGTAGTTTTCACCGATGCCGTTTTCGAGGTGAGCTTTGAAGAGGAGGAACCGAGCGCCAACCGGGCCGTATCCATCTTTGAAACGGGCGGGGGTGAAACGGTTTTCCATCATGGAGAGCTCAGCACCAGCGCGGAGGCACATGGTGTAAGTGGAACCGGCGTTCCATAC
>JAKSCC010000123.1 GCA_022360815.1 Desulfobacterales bacterium | reverse complement strand
CCAAGGCTTTGGCGAGACTGTGGGCGCCATGCTCATCGAGGAAGATGCCCCCCACTGCAACCGCGCCCTTCTGGCCCAGGCCTACACCCTTCACGTCCCCTACACCCTTCATGTTGCCATGGGAACGGACATTGTGCACCAGCACCCCAGCGCCGACGGAGGGGCCATTGGTCAGGCCTCTTTAAGGGATTTTCGCATCTTTGCCCGCACCGTCTCCCAACTGGGCGATGGGGGGGTGGTCCTGAACTTCGGCAGTGCTGTCATCATGCCAGAGGTCTTTTTAAAAGCCCTGGCCGTGGCCCGAAACCTCGGGCACAAGGTGACCCAGTTCACCACCGCCAATTTCGATATGATTCAACACTACCGCCCCCACGTCAATGTGGTCTCACGACCCGTGATGCCGGGAGGAAAAGGATATGCCATCACCGGACACCATGAAATCATGATACCCCTTCTGGCGTCCGCCATTCTGGAGATTGACAATGAGTCACACCTTTAAAATAGAGAGCCACACCTTTGCCGAGACACGGGTCCTTGTCATTGGAGACGTAATGCTGGACCGCTACATCTGGGGTGAGGTAGAGCGCATCTCACCCGAAGCGCCGGTACCCGTGGTAAAAACGGGAAAAAACAGTGATATTTTAGGTGGGGCTGGAAACGTGGCCGCCAACCTCTCCGGCCTGGGCTGCCAGGTCACCCTGATCGGGCTTGTGGGAAAAGATGAAGCTGGAGACCGCCTCACCTGGCTCTGTCAGGACAAGGGCATCCAAACCAAGTGGCTTGAAGACACCCAGCGCCCCACCACCACAAAAACCCGGGTTATGGCCCAAACCCAGCAGCTCTTCAGACTCGACAGCGAGGTGGCAAAGCCCCTCTCCAAAGAGGAAACCGAGGCCTTTCTCCATGTATGTGAAGAGAACCTCAAGAGCGCCCAGGCTCTGATTCTTTCGGATTATGGAAAAGGCGTGATGCAGACCCAAGGGGTGTGCCAGCGTCTCATCGGCCTGGCACAAACCAAAGGCATTCCCGTGTTTGTGGACCCCAAAGGCACCGACTGGCAGCGCTACCATGGGGCCACCTGCATCACCCCCAACACCAATGAGCTGGAGCTGGTTCTGGGGGAAAAGCTGGGCCAGAACGAAAAGCAGATCACCTCTCTGGTCGAAAAAACACGCATTGAATACGGCCTGTCCCATCTGCTCCTCACGCGGGGGGCCGACGGCATGTGCCTTAAGTCTCAAGGCAATCAAGCCCTCTTTATCCCCACCGAGGCCCGCGAAGTCTTTGATGTCTCAGGTGCCGGAGATACGGTTATCTCAACGCTTGCCGCCTCTGTTGCCGCAGGGTGCTCCTTTGAAAACGGCGCCCGGCTCGCCAACGCCGCTGCCGGCAGTGTGGTGGCAAAGCTTGGCACCCATCCGGTGAGCCTGGCAGACCTCAAGGCCGCCCTCTCCTCAAAAAAAGAGACCGACTTTTACAAAACCTGCGGCAAAACCTCCGCCGCCAAAAAAGTCTCCTTCTGGCAGGAGAATGGAGAGACGGTGGTCTTTACCAACGGCTGCTTTGACCTTCTTCACCACGGTCATGTGGATATCCTCCACAAGTCCAAATGCCTGGGGGACCGGCTTGTGGTGGGCCTGAACAGCGACGCATCGGTCAAACGTCTCAAGGGCGAAAAGCGCCCCATTGTCAAAGAGGAAGACCGCGCCGCCATTTTAAGCGCCCTCTCATCGGTGGATCTGGTGGTGCTCTTTGACGAAGACACGCCCATTGAGCTGATTCGAGCCGTGCGCCCCGATATTTTGGTAAAAGGTGCCGATTACAAGCCCCACGAGGTGGTGGGCAAAGAGGTGGTGGAGAGTTACGGAGGAAGAGTCGAGCTGGTCCCCCTCAGGGAGGGACACAGCACCTCGGGAATCGAAAAGCGTATTCTTAAAAGGGGCTGATCAACCCACACTTTTTTCAGTCCCCTCGTCATTTAAAAATAAGGCTGCCTGAATCCGTTTCATAACAAAGGGACTCGGCAGCTTTTTTTCTGCCTTTAACCAAAGCAGAACCCCTTGACACTTCAACCAATCTGCCGATACGATGCATGGCTGGTACACATTGGCCCTGTATCTCTTAAAAATTTCAACAAAACAAGCTATTGCTACTTAAACGTTAACGCCCCTTTTATTTTTACTTTACGAAAAAACAGATAACGTCACATGGAAAAAACCGTCCCTACCATCTCTATCATCTGCCCCTGCTACAATGAAGAGGCCGTTGTCGCATTTTTTATCGATAGAATAGCAAGGGTTCTTTCTGCCAGTCATTTCACCTATGAAATCATTTTTATCAATGATGGCAGCACCGATGACACCCTTTCAATTCTCAAAAAGCTCAAGAAAAACCGCCCCTGCATCCGCGTGGTTAATCTTTCACGAAATTTCGGCAAAGAAGCCGCCCTTACAGCTGGCCTTGATACAGCCCGTGGAAAGGTGATGATTCCCATAGATGCTGACCTTCAAGATCCCCCTGAGTTGATTCTCACCTTTCTCGAAGAGTGGCAAAAAGGCTTTGACGTGGTGGTGGCAAAACGTGTGGACCGCAGCAAAGATAGCTGGGCAAAAAAAATAACCGCCGAGATGTTCTACCGCTTCCACAACAAAATTGCAGACGTGGAGATACCCGATAATGTGGGAGATTTCAGACTCATCACCCGCAGGGTGGTTCGTGCCATTCAGCTGCTCCCTGAAAACCAACGATTTATGAAGGGCATCTTCTCCTGGGTGGGATTTAGAACCTCGGTGGTAGAATATAAGAGAGAAAGCAGACACGCAGGAGAAACAAGCTTCAATGGGTGGAAACTCTGGAATTTTGCTTTAGACGGCATCACAGGATTCAGCACGGCCCCTTTGCGTATCTGGCTCTATATCGGCTGTT
>JAKSCC010000213.1 GCA_022360815.1 Desulfobacterales bacterium | reverse complement strand
AGCGGAGGCATGAAAAAACGTGCAGGGCTTGCCTGTGCCCTGGCCTGTGACGCCGAGCTTCTTCTTTTGGATGAACCGTTTGCCTCCCTTGATGAATCGTGGCAAATGCGACTGGCTGATCTAATTCAAAGGCATGTGGAGTCCAACCAACTCACATTGCTTATGGTAAGTCATGAAAAAGGGCCACTGCAAAAGATAGAAGTCCCAATCAAAACGTTGCACGCGCCTGCAAATCGGGCTTTCTTGACTTAAAGATTTAGCTGCTATACATTCAAAACCATGAATAGCGAAAATACACAAAACCGATTTGCTCTCTTCGACGCCCTCTTTCACAAAATCATCAACAAGATGAAACGCATCGAGCAGACACCGCGCCACTTTGGCACCGATGTTCTACTCTACCCGTCCGAGATTCACACCATTGATGCCATCGGCCGAAATCCTGGCATCAACATCACCGAATTAGCGACTATGCAAGGCGTCACCAAAGGAGCCATCTCTCAGATTATTCGAAAACTTGTGGACAAAGAGATGGTGGTGCGCATGAAGGATGAAAAATCCAGCAGAGAAGTATTTCTTGTGCTTTCAACCACCGGAAAAATTGCCTTTGAATCCCACAAAAGCTTCCATGCCCGCACCGACCCCCACCTTTTGGAACTCATTGGAAAAGCCGATGAGCACCAAATGGCGTTTGTAAAAGAGGTCTTTGAAGCCATCGATCGATTCTGCGATCAAATTCTGTCCGAGCAATCACCCTTTTAAGTATTTATTTTTTAATCTAAAAAATCAGCCCGCCCTATTTAGCAACTAAACCTAACCTGTATACAGACAAATCCAAAAGAGAACCACAGCCGCTTTTGCTCCTCTTATACGTATCTGCCCTTCCCTTTTCGAATCTGCTGCCCCGGACTCTCCCCAAACTGATTTCGGTAGGCACGAATAAAGTGGCTCACATTGCAGTACCCTACCTCCCAGGCTGCTTCGCTAACATTCAGAGCCTTCTCATTAAGGTAGATTCTGGCCATCTCCATTTTATGCTTTCGCAAACATTCAAAAATCGTCACGCCATAGAGTTCTTTAAACCCTCGTTTAAGCTTGGTCTCATTGATTCCTGTTTCACGGGCCAAGGCAGCAATGGAGGGAGGGTGTTTCAAATCTGCAAGAAGAATTTCCCTGGCATCGTGGATTCGACTGGCTTCTCGAGAAGACAATGCGTTTTGAATGGATGCGGCACCACCGGCCTGGTGAGCCTCCACGATCAAGGAGAGCAACTCAAGGGCCTTGCCTTCCAAATAGAGCCGCCGCCCCACCCCATGCAACGGACACCCGGCAATCTGCTGGCATGCCTGAACAATACCAGGACTTGCCAATCGATTCATGGTGAACTTTTCTTTAAAAGCAGCACCATCTGAAATTCGATAAAGCGAAGGGAGAAGAGTCACATCCTCACCAAGCATCTCATGAAAAAGTGCAGGGTCCACCTGAAGCCCGACCGCTTCAATACCACCTGGACAAATATCATAGCACTGTCCCCAAGTTTCAGGCATGTAGCTGGCATAAAGCCGCCCTCCTCCACTTGCCATTTCCAAAGGGTTGCCTTCAAGGCCGTGAATTCGGCAACGGCCCGACCCGGTAAGCCAACACTCAAACTGCAGGGGCGCCCTCGCAATTTTAAAATCAAGGGTCATCGGACTGACCCTCGACACGGTCAAAGAGAGGCCATCTCGAATCGGCAGGACGCGAAAACACAAAGCATGAATTGCCTCACCCTCTAAATGGCAACACGGCATCCCATAAGAAGACGTCTCCGATGCCCTTCGGTAGTCTCCGTGAAAGTGAAAGACCCTCCCATTTTTTTTACCCCCTCCTCCCATGCACAACTCCCTTGTCGTCAACCATCAGAAACACCACACCAAATACAAGGTGTTTTTTGTCTCACATCACAATGGTTTTCGCGCCGCCACCAACAACGTGTTGTCGTAGGAGGCATCATCTGGTCTCTGTATGGAAAAATTCACAAACCCTGTTTCCTCAAGGGTTCGCGCCATACGTACTTCTGTAATATTGTGTGTGGGGTATCCACCCAGCCGGGTAAGATATTCGATCACCTGCTGGCTTAAAAAATGGTCGCCTTCCACTTCAGAGGTCAAGTGACATGAGAGAAAAACACCACCCGGGTTAAGCGATGCATACATTTTTCTCAAGAATTGTGACAACCTCTCATCCACACTCCAACGGTAGAGATAATTGGATACAAAAACGAGATCGTACCCACTCTCAACATCCCACTCCCCTTCAAGATCAACCCCCTTGAAAATCAAGCGATCGGCGTACCCCTTTTTATCAACAATAGGCAAACTCAACTCCACCACCTCCGGCAGGTCAAAAACCGTCGAGACCATCTCTGGGGCGGCATCCAGAATCCCCATTGAGTAATAGCCACAGCTTCCGGCAATATCACACATACGACGCATGCACGAAAACTCTGGAAGAGAGGTTAAAAGAGCCACCACACTCTGGATCTTCCCACCCCAGGCAGACTGTCCCATCATCTCCATCATGTCCGTCGAGGCCCACATTCGATCGTTGTGGGGTGCACATCCGTTTTTAAGAAGGCTTCCCCCTTTGCCAAAGACTTCTTTCATGCCGATCATCGACTGAACTACCGCTCCCTGATAAGCAGGCGAAGAGGAGACAAAGTAGTTTTTTGACTCAGGAGAGAGAGAGAATTGCCCCTCTTCCCCCTTCATATAGCCGCTTGTAATCAAAATTTTCATCAAAGCGCGAAGCGCTGCTTCGTCTGCCTCAAGAGTCGATGCAATTTCTGGGGCTGTCATGGGGCCATCTTTCATGGCATCAAAAAGCCCCACATCTATGGCGTTGGCGATAATTTGAGGAAGGTGGGCATTGAGAAGCATCGCGTAGGTGCTTCGAAAACTGGGTATGGGCTGCGATATCATGGTGAGAAATCTCCCTTTGAAAAATGAGAAAAAAGACGAGAAGGCCCTTCGATACATCTTGGATTGCAGCGTATCGAAGGGCACACAACAGAGGGAAAGTTAGCCAAGTGATTTTTATTTACACAGACAGATTTGGAAAATCAAGCCATTTTGGGTCTGCCAAAATAATATTCTTAAGCCCATTCAAATAGATTTCTTATCGGGTTACTCAAAAAAATCCAAAGCAACGTCCATAACATCGGCCCACTCAACCGCAAGGCATTGCTGATCGCAAAGAACGCCCATGGCTTTTTGTGGAGTCATCGATCCGAAACTGTTGGCGCATTAAAATGGAGCACAAGGCACAGAACTGAAGAGAAAAGAAGAGAAGGGACCCTGCCAAAGCCTGGGGAGCAAGCTTCGGCAGGGAAGGGAGTAAGTAGGAATATATCCAATGATGGGAAGGGATCTTAATGCCCTCTTCGAGCCAAGTCAAGTTTTTTTAGGCAGTCCGTATCTTTTTAGCAACTCTCCTTTTAACAACACCCATCTATTAAAAAACTAAAGCCATCGGCAGTACGCCTAAAAACCATGGATCACTAATTGGCTTCGCTCTATTTTTGACCTCCCAAATAAATATGGACATCCAAACATTTTTTATTTACATGATAAGCAATCGCTTGGATATCTGCGTGGTTTGGAACCGATTAGAATGGAGAGTGTTAGCATGAAGGAATTCTGGACACATGGCAGTTGGGAGAGTAAAAACCCTATTGGAATGAAAACCTGGAAACCCTATGCTTTAAATGGGCATGGTTCCATCAGGCAATTCACCATACGCCAGGGCATGACCTTGACCCTTCAAAATCTTACCTACAGCCACACCCACAACTCGCAAATCGAAGTAAATGCCCCTCCCCTAACCTTTTATTACTGCTACTCCGGTGCCGAATGCATTCAGGCCAAAGGCGGCAATCAAAGCATTCTTTTTACTCAAGGGGCCTCAGGAATCTTTTCTCGAAGCCCAGAAAACGACTTTACATCAAAAATTTCCGGAAAAACCCCCGTCTGTGTTCTGACCATTCAGATCACCCCTGAATGCTTTGACGCCATGGCACTGGCAAGTACCCGGTTCTTTCAGCATGTATTCATAAAACCAAAAATGCCAAAGGCTTTCATAACTTACCTCTGCATCCCACCCGGGGCCTTCAATCTGTGGGTGAACAGTTGCTCAACGCGCCCCATACAAGCCCTGCAAGCCACCTTTATGTTGAAGGCAAATGCCTTGAACTTCTTGCTGATATGATTGACCTTGTGGAGAGCACTGAAGCCATAACAAAGCAAACGCCTGAAGCCTTTCACCCCAAAGAGGTAGCTGCTCGAGAGATTCTAACACGTCGACTGGAGGCCCCTCCAACCCTGGACGCCCTCGCACGACGCACCGGCATGAACCATGTCAAACTTAATAGGGGCTTCAAAGAGCTGTATGGCACTACTGTCTTTGGCCTTCTTCGAGAGTTGCGCCTTGATAAGGCCAAAGAGCTTCTTTTAAGCGGAGAGATGAACGTTACGGAAACCTCTTACAGCGTGGGCTACTCTTCACTCAGCTACTTTTCAAGAATATTCAAAGATCACCATGGCCTCAGCCCTGGAGACTGTGTCAAACGCTACAGCAAAGTCTAACCCACCCCAGTAGTTTCTACACCCAAAGCGCCCCGTCCATTTTGAGGGGCACTTTGGCATATGAACTCGCACCTGAAGCAATCAAAAGATCTTTTTGCT
>JAKSCC010000061.1 GCA_022360815.1 Desulfobacterales bacterium | reverse complement strand
CGGTAAACTCGGAGGCGTGGTCTCCTGTAACCGAAACAAGGGGGTCTCCAGAAAGAGAGAGGGTTCCGGTGCCGCTGTTTTGGATGGTGAAGGTGCGGGCCAGGGCTCCGCTGCCCGTGTCCACCTTATCAAAATCGGTATGGTTGTCGGCGCTTGGGGTGGTGCTGCCATTGGTGATGGGGTTGCTGTTGCCTGAGAGATCAATCTTAGGGGCGGTGCCTGTTCCTTGAATGGCAAAGGTGTAATCGGTGTCGCTGTTTTTGATGGAGAGCGTGGCGGTTCGGAGCCCCGTCTGATTTGGATTAAAGGTGACGGTAAAGGTAGTGGTTTTGTTGGGATCTACAGGTGTTTCAGGTTGTTGGGAGACGGCGAACTCTGAGGCGTGGTCTCCTGTAACCGAAACAAGGGGGTTTCCCGTGAGAAAGAGGGTTGCGGTGCCGCTGTTTTTGATGGTGAAGGTGCGGGTCTGGGCTCCGGTGCCAATGTCCACCTTATCAAAATCGGTATGGTTGGAGGTGCTTGGCGAGGTGCTCCCATTGGAGATGGAATTGCCGTTTCCTGATAGATCAATCTTAGGGGTGGTTTCGACTCCTTGAATGGTAACGGTGTAAGGGATTTCATCGGTTTTGTCATTATTAGTGAATGAGGCGTTGTTGGTATATCCATAGCCTGCTACCAGTGAGTGGGTGTGGCTGGCATGGGTCGGGGGTATGTTTTCAGTGCCTAAGATGAAAAGAGTCCATACTAAAACGAACCAGAAAAACGAAATCCCTTTGTGTGACGATGCACTGAGTAATTTCATGGCATTTGCACTCCGATGGTGCAGAACTCAAAAAATCACGAAACGATTTTTTTCATTGCCTATTTTTTTAGGGGAATACGGCTGTTTTGGTTGAGGCGGTTAGGGCTGCCATTTGTTAATTGTTTGGGGCGGATGCGAAAGCTTTTTTGACGGGGGGAGCTGGGGACTTGTTTTTATCTACTGTCTGTATGGTCCAATTTTCAAATTATATGGAAAGTAGCGGCTTAACCTTGCCTCTCACCTTTACCTTCACAGTATAATTCGGTTTTTAAAACGAGGCGACAACTATCCTGGCACAAGGGGATTGTGGATGTTTTAGTGTTTTGAATTTATAGAGTTTCTTGTTTTAGATGGGTGACGATTTTTTCTGAGTTCCATTGCGCTATAGCCAAGGCGGCCATTAGCCACTGATACAGTGTTATTGTTTTAAGTGGCAGGATTTATTGTAAGAATTTCAAATATGAATTTGTGAGTCGAATAATCAAAGAATTTGTTTTTGTTTGTTGTTAAGATCGTTGTTTTTTCGGTGCCAAAAGGCAATAAAAACCGCCACAAAAAATATGATTTCTGTGGCGGAGATGTTTTTAAAGGCTCTCTTTGAGCTGTTCTAAAATGGCAGGGTTCTCTAAAGTCGAGGTATCTTGTGAGATCGCCTCGCCCTTGGCAATGAGGCGCAGGAGCCGTCGCATGATTTTGCCGCTTCGGGTTTTGGGCAGGTTGTCTCCAAAGCGAATCTCCCGCGGTTTTGCAATGGCTCCGATCTCTTGGGTAACCCACTGTCTTAGCTCTTCGGCCATTTGGCTGGCTGCCTGGCCAGTGGGGCACGCTCCGTGGGGTACCACAAAAGCGACAATGGCCTCGCCGGTCAGATCATCGGGTCGGGCCACCACGGCGGCCTCGGCCACTCCGGGGCTTGCCACAAGGGAAGACTCAATCTCCATGGTGCCCAGACGGTGGCCCGAAACAGTGAGCACATCATCCATGCGTCCCATAATCCAGAAGTACCCTTCCTCATCTCTGACGGCCGAATCGCTTGCCAGATAGAAGCTTTTGCCACTTTCTCCGTGCAGAAAATAGTTTTTTCGGTATCGCTCGTCATCCCCCCAAATGGTTCGAAGTTGGGAGGGCCACGGTTTTTTGATGACAAGAAGGCCGCCTTGACCGGGACCCAGTTCGTGGCCGGTTTCATCCACCACCGAGGCAAAAATGCCGGGTAGGGGGAGGGTGCAGGAGCCTGGTTTGGTCGCAAGGGCTCCGGGCAGAGGGGCGATCATGTGAGAGCCGGTCTCTGTTTGCCACCAGGTGTCCACCACCGGACATCGGTTTTCGCCCACGGTCTCTTTATACCAGATCCACGCCTCGGGGTTGATGGGCTCGCCCACACTGCCCAGCAACCTTAGAGAAGAGAGATTGTATGATTTGGGGAGCTCTTTACCCGTCTTGATAAGGGATCGGATGGCTGTGGGTGCGGTGTAGAAGGTGGTGACCCGATGTTTTTCTACCACCTCCCAGAACCGGCCGGCATGGGGGTGGGTGGGCGTGCCTTCAAAAATTAGCTGGGTGGCACCAACGGCCATGGGACCGTAGGCCACATAGGTGTGTCCGGTGATCCATCCCACATCGGCGGTGCACCAGAAGATGTCGTCGGACTGATAATCAAAGACCCATTTCATGGAGAGGATGGCCCCCAGAAGGTAGCCGGCTGTGGTGTGGAGAATACCTTTGGGTTTTCCGGTGGAACCGGAGGTGTAAAGAATAAAGAGAGGATCTTCCGAACCCATGGGCTCTGGAGGACAGATATCTGGCTGGCCATGGGTAAGCTCTTCCCAGAAGAGGTCTCGTCCGGGCTTCATGGAAATATCGGCCTGGGTTCTCCTCATAATGACTACGGTTTTGACAGAGCTTTTTTTGGTGATTTTGGGAAGGGATAGGTCAACGGTTTGCTTCAAAGGAATGGTTTTGCCGCCCCGCACAGCTTCATCGGCGGTAATCACCATCTTTGCCCCGGTGTCTGCAATTCGGTCTTTTAAGGCTTTGGTTGAAAATCCGGCAAAGACCACAGAGTGAATTGCGCCGATTCGAGCGCAGGCGAGCATGGCCACCACAGCTCTGGGGTGCATGGGCATGTAGATGACCACCCGATCGCCCCTTTGAATCCCTTTTTCTTTGATACCGTTGGCGAAGCGGCACACCTCTTGATGCATGCGGAGGTAACTCCAGATTTCGGTGGCTCCGTCGTCACCTTCAAAAATGATGGCGGGTTTGTGTCGGTGAGCCCCGAGATGACGATCCAAGCAGTTTACCGAAGCGTTGAGAACACCGTCTTCAAACCAAGTGTGGCGTGTGGCGTGGTCGCCTCTGTAGGGCTTTGTAAAAGGAGTGATCCAGGTGATCTCTTCTCTGGCCCTGCGTGCCCAAAAACCGTCCCAATCTTGTGTGGCTTCTTCGACCAGGGCATCATAGGTTGCACGATCTTTTATGCGGGCGTTCTCGGTAAAGGGGTGTGGGGGTTCAAAACAGCGGGTTTCATGCAAAATAGATTCAATTGTGGGCATGTTTTATCCTCCGTTCAAGGGGTTGAGGCAAAAACGGTGGCACACGCCGCAGGACGCGCAGAACGGGCAAGTGCGAGGTTTCGGTATGAGATGTTTTAAGCGGCGGATGATGCTTTCAGTGTGAAGGCATGTGAGCGGGGTGTCAATATTTTATCTTAGAATCTCAATAGGAAACGCACCAGGTAAGCCCTGGTGCAAAAGGGTTAGGTGGACTTTTCTATTGAAGATTCCTGGGGTACCATAACCGTCTCTTCATCCATGGATTGCTCAATGGCGAAGGTGGGGGGGATACGCACAAAGCGGCGTGTGTCCCAGGGGCCCTCCAGAAGTGCTTTAAGGTAGAGCGGGTTTCCCTTCAGGGTTTCTAAGGGGAGGTTGGAGCGGGCGGAGTACTCCTTGGATTTTTCCATCCAGGCGTCGCCAAAGGCAGACCAAGTGATGAGGCAGGCTCGAGTGTAGTTGGAAAGAAGAGCCTCTTCCATACCCATGATCATGGCGGCTTTCTCCTGGCCATACTTTTCCACATAAGAGTTCATGCGCTCATCCCTGCCTTCCACATAAGGGATCACAGAGTAGGTGAGCCAGCCGGGCGAAAACCAGTAAGTGCCGCAGGCTTTGTCCATTTGTTTTTGATAGGTGTCCCGGGACCCGATGAGAAGGGGAATGCAGTCGTGCACTCTGGGAATGATGATTTCACAGCGTGTGGATTTGACTCCAGAGAGCCCCTGACCACACAAGCCGTACCCTAACACAATGTGGGTGAGATTTGGAAATTCGTTTTCTACACGATGGATCGCCTCTTGAACCTCTTTTTGAAGGATTTTCGGGGTGTCATGGAGGCCTTGGCGCAGGTAGAAGATCTTCGGCACGTGCCGGGCTTCTTTACTGAGAAGTTCCAGTTCTGGGCGCATAACCTCACAGGCGATGATGACGTAATGCATAAATTCTCCCTGTCTCCGGGCACCTTTACTCATGTGCCCGGTGTCTGGCTGAGTCCCGCTTTGGCGGACATTGGATTTCAGACAGGCGATGTTCCTGTATGACGAATCATGTCATTTTATACATACCACGAATAATGGGACAGGTAATATTTTTTTGCGGTGGTGATGAAAATCGTCGGGTCATCATGAGGGAGAGAGGAACCCTTTCTTTATAAGGTTCTCTTTCAGGGCGTTTCCCTGACCCTGAAGGGTGATGATCACCACGGGTGAGATATAGGCATCCGACGGGGTCACCTCAATGCCACGTCCCGTATCGGAGAGATACCAGTGCTGCTCGTTTTGGGTGAGGCATCCTTTGACCCGAAGAAGAGCCTCCTCTTTTTCAAGAGCAGAAATAAAGTCTTCGATTCGTCCGTTTATGGATTTAACGGTAAACGTGTCGGGGCGGTTTCCTTCGGTGTTGAGACTGGGCATGAGGGCAAAGGGGTTTTCCATCTGTTGGGCCAACTCGGTGGTATCGAAGCGGCACTGAACGGTTTCAAACACCCGGGCCGAGGCATTGGTTTCGGTCAGCCACGTTTGAGCTTTGGCAAGCTCTTGGGGTGTGGCGAGGTCGGTTTTGTTGAGAAGGATGTAGTGGGACCCTCTGACCTGTCGAACGATGGTATCCAGGTTGGCGGCGAGCTTCATGCTTTTGATGGCATCAAAAACGCAGAGGGTACACATGAGGGTGAGCTGGTCTGAAAGACCTGCCTGGCGAATCATGGGGCTGATGCCCGATGGATCGGCCATGCCCGAGGCCTCTACCACAATCAGATCGGGCTTGACCTCGCAGAGGGCCTTGAGTCCAATGAGAAAATTGTCTTTTAAGCAGGCGCAGAAAATGGAGCCTCCGCTTACCTCATAAAGCATCTCTTTGGGAAGCCCTTTTTTTGAAAGCAGGGTGGCGTCTACAGGGACTTCACCAAAATCGTTGACCAAAATGGCCACTTTTTTATCGGGGAATTGGGAGATGAGGTATTGCATCAGGGTGGTTTTTCCTGTTCCCAAAAATCCTGAGAGAATGATGATGGGGGTTTTCATGGGTAGCTCCTTAGCGCTTGGGCTGTATTGGGTAAAAGCGCCTGTCTCTGATGGTTTCGATTATGAGCAGTAGCATCAAGATCACCAGACTTAAGTTTCGATAAATGACCATACAAAGGTCTGCCACTAAAACAGAGAAACCCGACACCGTCTTTTTTTGAAAAAGTCGGTGTCGGGCGGAGGGATTGGATCAGGCCCTGCGTATCAATAAGAGAGGTCAAAATCCGCTTCAAGGGTCGGGTGTGTCTGCAGGACTGATCCAAAGCCCTGCGAAACGAATGCTTCGCAGGGTTCTGGAAATCTGGCTGAGGTTATGCGGCGATGCCCATAAGCTGCTTGGCCATATCAACGCACTTGCTGGCGTCGGCAGCGTAGCCGTCGCAACCTGCATCTTCAGCGAATTTGGGGTTCAGGGGGGCGCCGCCCACGAGAACCTTGTAGTTGCCGCGTACGCCCTTGTCATTGAGGAGCTGAATGAACTCGGGAATCACAGCCATGCAAGTGGTCATGAGGGTGGAGAGGCCGACGATGTCTGCATTGTGCTCTTCAGCGGCAGCGAAGATCTCCTCTTTGGATTTGTCACAACCCAGATCCACCACATCAAAACCAGCGGAGCGGAGCATCAGGGCCACGATGTTTTTGCCGATGTCGTGGAGATCGTCTTTTACGGTGGCGATAACCACTTTGCCGAGTTTCTCTTCGTCGTTTCCAGAGGCGAGCAGAGCAGGCTCAATGATGGAGACTGCAGAGTCTGCAGCGCGACCGGCGAGCATCAGCTCAGGAAGGAAGCAGTCTCCGTTGCTGAATTTTTCACCCATGATGTCCAGGCCGCAGCGGATGCCGTTGGTGATGAGATCAACAGGCTCGATACCCTCTTCAATGGCTTTGGTGGCAACCTCAGAAGCGGTGGCGGCATTCAGGGAGGTGATGGCGTCGCGAAGTGCGTCAAAATGGGTCTGAGACATGGTTTACTCCTTGCTATAGCCCATGGTGGGCCGAAAAAAAATATCTGTTGTCTTGTGTCGGGCGGCCTCTCCGTGAGGAGGGGTCGCAAATCTGATCGTTTTAAGGTTGCCAGAAGTTTGATGAGTCGGGCCTCTGGCAAGGTGTGCTTATTTTTTGAGGGGAACGCCCATCTCAATGAGTTCGGCTTTCACCTCGTCGAACATCTCCTGGTAGAACGCTTTGGGGGTGTTGGTCTCCACGTCAAAGAGTTCGGGGTAGGTTTTGCCCAGATCCGGTGTGTCGAGGGTCTCCTCGTATTTTTCGAGAAGTTTGGCCACAATGGGGCTGGCCTCGGCTCGTGTGAGCTGGCTGGCGGCATCGGCCATTTCGGTGTGGAAGAGGGCTTCCATGGGGGTCATGCCGTCCATCTTCACACCCGCTGCAGGAAAGGGGGTGCCGGTGGTAACACCAGAGGTGACCCCGGTAAGAATGTAAGCGGCTGACTGGTAGAAATACTCCTTGGTGCCGGCACCGGCTGCAGAGTAGCCGGAGTTGTAGGTGGGCAGGAAGATGTTTCGAGAGACCGCCTGGGAGCCAACACCCAGTCCCCAAAGGAGGGGACGGGAGGTGGAGATGGCTCCTTTGAGAGTCACCGGAAAGTTGAGGAAGTACTGAGCGCCCAGCATGCAGGACATCATGGCGTAGGCGGTCACGCCGATGGAGAGGCCTTCGGGGCCTCCGCAGTACCCGCCGAGAAGGGTGGAGGCTTCGCCTGCGATGTTGCCGCCGATCTCCTGAAGGAAGCACATTTTGTTTAAGGTATCCATCTTGAGCTTGAATTCAGGATAGAAGGCGCAGAGCCAACCATCGGAGGTGCGGGTCCCGCAGTTGGGGTGGCTGGCTGCGATGGTGCTGACCGGACCGCTGGAAGCGGGAACCACGTTGAAGACGGGAAAGCCGGGGCGTCCTGCATTTTTGGTGGCCTGACGGGCCAGCTTCATGTTGTGGATGCAGGCCATCACCTCAGAAGGGTGAAAGGGGACGTCGGAGTCGCTTTCAGGGTCGTTCATGAGCGTGGGAATGGCCATGGAGTCGGCGCGGTCGATGCTGGCATACCCCTCGACCAGCTTGAGGAAGAGTTCATCGGTGCTGGTGTAGATGCCGGATCCGATGTGGCACCAGGGGCGTGAATGCTCGTCGGGCTTTCGGCAGCGCCACTCCCTTCGGCTCTCTTTTTCACCACCGATGCAGCGGGGGCGTGAGCCTTCGCTGATCGCTTCCAGAACCTCTTCTTTGGTGAACTTGACCACACGACCGGTGTCCTGGCAGTAGATGCCTGCATTGACGAAGAACTCAAGGGCGGCTTCAAAGACGCGGTCTGCTAGGTCGTCATCAGAGGATACGGGATCTTCAGGGTTGTACTTGATATTGTACTTCTGGGCGAGCTGCAGCATGGTGGGGAAAACGACATTGAGGTCGTAATCGTTTTCATTCATCTCCTCACCGTTGAGGCATCGTCTGTAGATATCGATAATTTTCATGCGCCTGTCTCCTGAAAAAATGTGTGGTTTTTCTTGATGGCTTTGCAAAAAAGGTCGTCTTCGTTTCTGCTCTCTCGTTTAAGATGATTTCTTGATTTTACGGGGGTATGAGGTAAAAATAGCCTTTTTTGGTTTCGTAAACATGAACTTTTTTATGACAAATTTTATAAAATAATCAATCGCAATTTGTCAAGCGGATTGCTTGCCTTTTTGTTCGGTTTTTTTACTTTTTTTATGTGAAGAAAATGTCTTAATCTTCAAAGAAATAACAGTGTGTGTTTATGAGTTAATTTGTATTCCTTTGCAGGGAAATAAGCGCCCGGAGTGTTCATTTTGCCTGTAGTATTCTACGCAAAATGGATTGCTCGAATGATTGATAAAGAGAAGGCAAAGCCGATAAGGCAGCTTTGGCCTTCTCTTTTTGATTTAGGTTGACGGTGCTATCGGGTTTCCTTGAGTTTTTTTTTAACAAAAGCGTCGATGGCCGCTTCGGTTTCGGCATCGAGAAGCGAAGCCGGGGCCTCGGCCAGAATCTTCTGCCAGCGCTCACGGGCACGGGTGCTGAAGTCTTTTCCCCCGTCGTTGAGCCAGTTCTGGAAGGCGTCCTGGGTGGAGACCGAGGGTCTCCAGGTCTCTTTGAAGTTCATCACCGTGGTGGGCTCCATAAAGTAGGTGCCACGGGGACCGACGTTTTTGATCTCCTCCACGCAAGTCTCCTTGTCCCACTCCCTGAGGCCTTCGGTGAGACGAAGGATGCGGGAGAAGGCCTCTTCGCCCAGCATGATTTTTTCAAAGGAGGTGGAGTTGAGGGAATCCATGGAGCCGAAGCAGCCATGAATCCAGTGGGCACCGGCCATGACCGCGTGAATAAGGGTCTGCATGGTCTCCATACCGGCCTGGGCATCCACCTCTTTGGCGTCGGTGATGCCAGCCATGATGCGAACGGGAATTTTGTAGCGCTCCACAGCCATCTGAATGCTCAGGGCGTTGATCATGTTGGCTTCAGGTGATCCGTTGGCGTAGAGCCCGGACTTCATGTCGGGGCGGCAGGAGGCCGGCCCCATGATATAGGGCGTTCCTGGGTTGACCAGCTGAAGCAGAACGTTTCCTGCCAGCATTTCGGCATTTTGCATTACAGCGGCGCCGGTGATGCTCATGGGTGAAGAGATGCCGCTCATGGCGCAGGTGAGGGTGCAGATGGCCTGCTTCTTTTTGGCATGTTCGATCATGGTCTGAAGGGGGAAGGCCG
>JAKSCC010000260.1 GCA_022360815.1 Desulfobacterales bacterium | reverse complement strand
CTGAACCTTGTCGACGATTTTCTGGAACTCCTGATGGAATTTGGCGTGGAGCACCACCCCGATGTCTTTTAAGGTGAAACCCTTGTCCACGGCAGACTTGCTGACGCGCACCCAGGAGATGTCCCTCTGGCCGATGTGCATGATCCCCTGGATGTAGTTGACCAGATGGTGGATCTGGCGCTCCATGATGGGCTCGAAGTCTTCCTGGAATTCGCGGCCGGCGATCTGGATGAAGATACCCAGGTCAAGGGTGTCCCCTTCGGAGAGATCGGTGATATCTTTTCCAACCACTTCCACTTTGCCATCTTCGATTTCATTCATCTCAGCGCGCTTCACCAACTCGGTGCACTGGGTCTTGCCGCCGCCCATCTGGCTGTGCAGGTCGGCACCGCGTACACGCTCACCTTCGTAGGCCGGGCCAAAGGCACAAGGGATTTCGATATCGGAGACGGTGACTTTGAGGCCGCGAACCTCAACCGACCTTTGGCAGATCTCTTCATGGGGCACGTTTGCCACCACATGCTCGTAGGTACAGATACCCGTGGGAAGAATCTCGGGGATATCGGTGTCGGCAAGGGTCGGAAAACCCCAGTTGACGCAGCCGGCTGCCGCCACGCCCCACTCGGTTCCCACATCGCCCAAGGCGTTAACAAAGGCGAAGATACGCTCTTTGTTGTACATGAGCATTTTGTGGTAGTCGCCGGGCTGCACGCCGCCAAAGGCCATGGCAGCACGGTTGGCAAAACCCAGGGCGAAAACAGCCGAGGAGATATCCGGGCCAAAGGGAACGATACGGGTGTTCCATCCCACCTGAAGGTCTTTTTCCAGAAGCTGGTCAATGACGGTGGTGTTGTTGTGGTTGGCTGCGCAGAAGATGTAAAGGGATTTTTTCTGGTAGTCTTCCACGATATCTTTGGCGATGTCGGCATTGGGAGCGGCACCCACGATGGCGGCAAAACCCGGTGCACTGCCGTCAACAAATTCCACGCCACGCTTACGAAGGATCGTGTCGTCGGCCGGGCCAACCCAGATCTTTCCGGCATCGGTGTCGGGGTCTTCGGTGAAGGTGTAGAAATCCGGCTCGTTTAAAATGCGAAGCGCTTCTTTTATTTCATAGGCAAAAATGGCTGCCATACCGGCGTCAAGCAGGGGGCCAAGGTAGGGAAGGTGATTTTTGCCCTTCACATGCGGAGGAAGAAGACCGCGCGCGAAATCGAGGGGCTTTTTAAGGTCTTCAAGGGTTTCGACTTTGATACCCAAAAGGGAGTAGATGACCGGAAGGTAGTAGGCGGTGTTGCCAAAGCTTACCTTGGTACTGGCGTCAAAGGTTTCAAGGGCTTTTTGATATTCCCCTTCCACCTGGGAAACAACTTTATAGCCGCCCTGAATGGCAGCAAATGCGACGAGTTTGGACATGCTTTTTTCCTCCTTCGTTGAGGATATTGGTGATGGCCAGGCTTTTTTATAATTTGGGGCCAGGCATCATCTTTTTTTCTAGTGTCGTGACCCAAGCATGTGACGGACTATGCATCAATGGCCTGGCGTGCAGCCATGTCCATAAGGACACGCTCTCTCGCCTTGTCGATGCCCAGTTCCTGACGCTTCTTGTCGATATGGGCGATCATCTTCTGGGCGTGTTTCACGGGATCGGGCTCGCAGTCCCACATGCCGCCGTAGATGCCTTCGAGATCTTTGTAGAGGTAGTCTTTGAAGACCGGTGCCCCGTCAACCGGCATATGGACGCCAAAGACGGTGTAGACACCTGAGGTGACGAAGTAGTGGCCGATGGAGATGGCTTTTTCACTCATCCACTCTGGGGCGCTGCCTGCAACCGGAAGGTCTTTGATCTCTTTGCCGAGACCGCCAGCCTTAACCACCTCAGTGGCGGCCAGAAGGATGCGGGAGTTATCCACACAGGAACCCACATGAAGTACCGGTGGAATGCCCACGGTTTCACACACCTCGGCCAGGCCAGGGCCGCAGTGAACGGCAGCCGACTCAGGGGTCAGAAGGCCTGCCATGCCTGCTGCGATGGCGCTGCAGCCGGTGGTGAGAACGATGACGTCATTTTTGATGAGCTCTTTGATGACGGTGACGTGGTCGTTGTTGTGCTTGGTACGGGCGTTGTTGCAGCCCACAACCCCTGCGATACCTCGAATACGGCCGTTGATGATGTTGTCATTCAAGGTGTAGTAAGAGCCGCGGAAGGAGCCGCCCAAGTGGTATTCGATGGACTCCACGCCAAAACCGGCCACCTGATTCTCTTTGACTGGCGGAATCATCACTTCGGTGTTGCGGTTTTCGAAGTTGTCGATGGCCATCTTCACGATGCGCTTGGCATCTTCCATGGCATGGTGCTCGTCAAATTCGATGTGGAGCACGTTGTTCTGCTCCATTCTGGCGATGGGGTGGGTGGTGATAAGTTTGGTGTGGAAGCACTTGGCCACGTTGGCAAGGTTTTGGAAAATACACTGAACATCAACGACCATGGCATCGCAGGCACCGGTGATGATGGCCAACTCCTGTTGTAGAAATGTCCCCACAGGGGGTACGCCATGGCGTTGAAGCAGCTCGTTGGCTGTACAGCAGATGCCGCCCAGCTGGATGCCTTTGGCACCTTTGGAGATGGCGTAGTCGATCATCTCTTTGGACATGGCAGCCGCCACAATCATTTCAGAGAGAATGGGCTCGTGGCCGTGAACGATGAGGTTCACATGGTCCGCTTTCATGACCCCCAAGTTGACTTCAGACTGAACAGGACTCGGGGTGCCAAACATGACGTCCTGAAGGTCGGTGGCGATCATGGAGCCGACCCAACCGTCGGCCAGAGCCGCACGGGTGGATTGCTTGAGCAGGTTTTTATAATCCTGATCCACGCCCATGTGCGTGCGGTGCATGATCTCAACGATCTCCCGGTCTACGTTTCGCGGAAGAACGCCCAGCTCTTTCCATCGGTCGTAAGTGGGCTCAGCGGCACGTTTCATGTAGTAGGGCTCACCTTCGCTTCGGCCCCACTCGTTCATGGCTTTTTCGGCCACTTCAAGGGCAATTTCATCCACATTTCGGTCGACCATCTCGCCGTCCACTTCCACCTGGGTGGCCACGTCGAAACAGGGGGCGACCTGAAGAAGCTTGTGAAAATCTTTGATATGGTAGTCCTCGGTCTCTTTGCGTGCTACCGAAAGGAACACTTCGGCAACCCCACGACCGTGGTCGGAGTGAGCGGCTGCTCCGCCAGCAACCATGCGGGCGAAGTTACGGGCGGCAATGGTATTGGCTGTGGCACCGCAGAGGCCTTTGCGCTCGTCTTCTCCTTCAATGCCATTTTTCGGCAGGGGAAGGCGGCAGGGGCCCATGGCGCAGTTTTTACAACAGGTACCCTGAATACCGATATTACAGGGCTTCATGTTTTCTGCCCGGTCAAAGACTGTATCGATGGAGAGCTCCTGTGCTCTCTTGATCATCTGCTGAGTTGCAGGGTCAATGGAGGCGGTGAGCGGATTGGCGAGCTTCACGGCCTTTGCTTTTTTCTCGTCTGCCATCAGAGGTTCCTCCTCTAGTTATATGGTGTCCGAAAGCCGGAATCCCAAAGCGTTGATGCGGCTTCGGAAAAGATCTGCAGGCTTTATGCTACACGGCGGTGGATCATATTGAGACGATCAAGGATCTTGTCGAGTTCACTCTTCTGCTCGGCAGCAGCCGTAAGGTTGGCGCTGGGTGCAGGAGCTGCGGCACGGTTCTTGGCAGCCTCTTCTCTGGCCTTGGCGCGTTCGGTACGGATGGCCTCCTCTTCGGCTTCGCGCTTGGCGTGGGCATCAAGTTCGGCCTGTTTTTTCGCCTCTTCGTCGGCCTTTGCCTTGGCCTCTGCGTCGGCTTTTGCTTTGGCTTCTGCCTCAGCCTTTGCCTTGGCTTCCGCTTCCGCCTTTGCCTTGGCTTCTGCTTCGGCCTTTGCTTTGGCTTCTGCCTCCTGCTTGGCTTGGGCTTCAGGATCTATCTGAGGCTCAGGCTTGGTGGGTTTGGGGGCAGCCGCAGGCTCGGGCTTTGGTGCTGCCGCTTTGGCTGGCTCAGGCTTGGGAGCTGCAGGTTTTGCCGCAGCGGGTTTGGTAGCCTTGGCGGCGGGCTTTTTCTCCTCTTCAGCAATCGTGGTATCTGCGGCAGGGGCGAGGCTGGCAAAATCGATCTCCACATCGTCCAGTTGCTTTGTGATACCGGCAATGTCCGTGGCCATGCCTCCATCAATCATCAGATCAACAAAGGAACGGACAAGGCGAATGGCTTCAGGATGGCGCATAATAAGAATGTCGCTGCCAGCCATGAGGTAGGAAACGGCACAAACCGCTTCCATTAGGATGCCGCGCTTTTCAGGGTCACCGAGAAGAGGTGCTTCTTCCACGCTCAGTTTGGCTTCCTTGCACTTCCAGATTTCGTTGCCGAGGTTGTTGATGATGGGGTACTGGAGCTTGTCGTCACCTTGTTGCATGGCGGCCATGCGAAGGCGCTCCATGACCGAGTAAGAGTACTCCATGCCGTAACCGAGGCCGCCTGTGGTGGGGTCCACAATAACGCGGTCCATGGGCATGCCGAGGTTTTCAAGAAGGATGTTGACCTGCTTGGCGAGGTTGACGTCGATGGGGGATGACGAGATGAGGGCGTGACCGTAACCCATGGCAGAGGCTCCAATGCCCTTGTGGTTGGCATCTTCCACAGGCCCCAGGGTGAGATTGAACTCTTGGCACTCTTCGGCCACCACTTTTAATACCTCTTCGTCTTTTGCAGGGTTGGTGCAGCCCCAGACCACAAGAGGCACATCAATGGCAGAGGCGACCTTTTTTACTGTGGCCGCAGCGTCCGCAGGGCTTGCGTCTCTGTCATTGGGGTCGATGCTTTTGAGCTGAAGGACGATCATTTCAGCTCCGTACTCCTCAACACAAAATTTGGCCCAGGCTGCCGGGTCGTTTGCCACATCCTTGAACGGCACAAGGCAGGCTTCAGGCCAGTCTTCCGGTGCCATGTCCCAGACTTCCATGGCAATTTTGGGTTTGTGCGGCATCTCCCCTTCAAAGTGGTAAAAGGGGTAGCATGAGGCGCCACCGACAGAGACTGCATTGTCGCCTGCCCCGATGGAAATTTCCCTGATGCTTCCTGCATAGGACTCTTTAACGATTTCGAAACCCAATGTTACCTCCTTGTCGTTGACAATTGATATGGATGAAGGCGTCCATTCTTTTATATACGTCTACTGCTTCAATCGGATCATGAGGATCCGATGTTGCTTCGAAGTGAAACCGGGAGTTCTTTATTAAAGAGCGGGTTGTATTCGTGACAGGCGATCGAAAGGCTTACATTGTTTACTTCTTGGGACTATAAATAAGGTGCCTGTCGTTACTGCAATGTGATGAGAATAAGATAAATCAAGGAATTTTCTAACAACTGCTCTTGTGACTGTCAATATTAAATAGCATGTGATTTCGATTTATTTTTAAAGTCTGTTCAATGGAGAAGTAATTTCGCATACTGTCAATGATTTTGCTTCGCATTGAAAGTGATTAGAAGAGGTACTTTGATCTATTTTTGTAAGTATTTTGTGGGAATAAGAAGGGTACTATGAGGTGATATGATTAGTGTTTGCTAACAGGGTGACATACGGTGTTGATGAGTAACATCAAAAATACTCATGAGGGTAAAAAAGTGCTTGACGGGTACTTGCTATTGAGAGATAGTTCCGTACAATACATGGAGGACTGAAGGCAAATCCATTCAACGCATCGCCCCGGCGGAACAGCGTTTTCGATCAATGCTGGCGTTGTGTGACATGAAGGTAGTTTTGGTTTTTTCGCGGGATGTTTGCCCTGAAAAAGCTTCCTGAAGGTCAGGTAAAAAACAGGTCGTAGAAAATGACGGGCCGGGATTTTTGATAATTCCGGCAAGCAGGCGCAGCAAACGTGTGATCGTATCTTTCTTTTTTAAGGTAGTCAGGCGTCGCCACCTTAATTTTCTGTTTTTAATTAAGCTCAGAAGTGATTGCGTGGAAGCTTTTCTATTTTTGTCCACAAAAGATACGTGACGAAATTTGGTATCATCAACATGCCACCGGCTTTTGCCGGAGCCAATTCTTGAAAGGAGTATTGAATGGCTTTAGATCCAAAGAAGCACGCTGACTGGGAAATTGCTCAGGATTCTGAAAAATCAATGAAGACCATCTATCAGATTGCTGAAGAGTTTGGTCTGACCAAAGAAGAACTTCTCCCCCAAGGCCACTATATTGGTAAAATTGACTACCGTAAGGTTCTTGAGCGTCTTAAAGATAAGCCCAATGGCAAGTACATTGACGTAACTGCTATCACTCCAACCCCTCTGGGTGAAGGAAAATCTACCTCGACCATGGGTCTCGTTGAAGGCCTTGGTAAAAGGGGAAAACTTGTTTCTGCCGCTATCCGTCAGCCTTCAGGCGGCCCCACCATGAACATCAAAGGCTCTGCCGCAGGCGGTGGTCTTGCCCAGTGTATTCCCTTAACTCCTTTCTCTCTGGGCTTTACCGGTGATATCAACGCCATCATGAACGCTCACAACCTTGCGATGGTGGCTCTGACCTCACGTATGCAACACGAGCGTAACTACAGCGATGAGCAGCTGGATCGTCTCACCAAAATGCGTCGCCTTGATGTTGATCCCACCAACGTTGAAATGGGCTGGGTTATTGACTTCTGCTGCCAGTCTCTTCGTAACATCATTATCGGTATGGATGGCGTGAACGGCAAGCGCGATGGCTTTATGATGCGCTCCAAGTTTGGCATTGCTGTCTCTTCTGAGGTGATGGCGATTCTTTCTGTGGCCACCAGCCTCAAAGACATGCGTGAGCGCATGGGCAAGATTGTTGTGGCTTACGACAAGAAGGGCAACCCTGTGACCACCGAGGATCTCGAAGTGGCCGGTGCCATGACCGCATGGATGGTTGACGCCTTGCACCCCAACCTGATGCAGACCCTGGAAGGTCAGCCGGTTATCGTTCATGCCGGTCCCTTTGCCAACATCGCCATCG
>JAKSCC010000222.1 GCA_022360815.1 Desulfobacterales bacterium | reverse complement strand
AAACGAGTTACCAAGCCCTTCTCGCACGCATCACGGCAAAAGAGCTGAAGCCTTTTACGCAAGGGAAAATACTCACAGCCCTCATGGAGAAAAAACCCGAGGGCGGGGCCATCACCTCTTCCAAAGAACTTCCCATTATCTCCGGCAAAGAGTACATCCTCTCAAACGGCGTCAAACTCATTGTCCGACCCTCAAAGAGCTCTCCCGGAGAGTTCACCATGAAGGCCCTCTCTTCCGGCGGCCGATCCAACACAGAAGACAAAGATTACAAGCGCGTGAGCCTGGCTCCTGCCATGGTGGCCCAAAGCGGCTTTGTGGGCATTCCTCAGACCGAGCTCAAGCGGCTGATGGCCGGACGAAAGGTAGGGGTCTCCGCAGGTATCGATGCCACGGTAGCCAGCCTCACCGGCGGTGCCACCATCGACGAAACCGAAGCCCTCTTCCAGTTGCTGAACCTCTACTTCACCAAGCCCAACGTCACCAAAAAAGCGCTTACCATTCAAAAAACGCGCCTTTCACAGGCCATCAAGGCCAAGAAAAACGACAAAAAATTTGTCTTCCACGCCCGAGCCAACAAAGAGAAATACAACGAGAAGTTCAGGGATACCCCCTGGACTATGGAAGACCTGAAAACCTTAAACGTTCCCGACCTTCTGGCCGACTTCAAGCACTTCTTTCACTCGCCAGCCGACTTCACCTTCACTTTTGTGGGGGATGTCAACCCCGATGAAATAGCCAAACTTGCCGCCACCTACCTTGGGGGGCTTCCCGGAACACCTGGGAAAGCCACCGTTCGAGACCGAGGCCTTCGCCTTCGAAAGGTGACGGGCGATCAAAACATTCGCATCACCGGAACCGGGGATCTGGTGGACAGAACCTCCGTGGACTTCACCTGGCAGGCCGACAGCACCTTCGATCTGACCCGAAGTGCCCGAATGGGTCTTTTGAAGCGCATTTTAAACCGTCGCCTGCGGGAAACCATCCGCGAAGAAGAAGGCGGTGTTTACTCCATCGGCTCTTCTCTTCGTATTCAGTCTGTGCCTGTCCCTCTCTTCCGCGGCGGTATGGGCTTTACCTGCGATCCCGAACGTGTGGAAGAACTCATCCCCAAGGCTGAGAAAATTGTTCACGATATGGGCAAAAACGGGGTCACGGAAAAAGAGGTCAAAACCGCCATCAAGCAGACCCTGACCAGCCTCAAGCTGGCCAAAAAGAAGAATCGATTCTGGGTGAACTCCATTGCCATCTGCATGGTACGGAACTGGCCGCTGGATCAGCTAGTAAACCGGGATCAGGTGATTGCAAACACCACCACCGAACAGGTTTCAGCCCTTGCCAAAGAGCACTTAAGCGGCATTCGAGGGTTCATCACCATCTACGGCCCGGAGGCTGGCGTCAAAAGCCTCTCAGACAACTAAGGCCTCTTTTTAAATAAGGTGGCGCCTCAACGCGGCGTCCACAGCACCGCTACATATTTGCAGTGCTCAAGCGCTTTTTGAAAGCCTGAGCACTGCAATCTCTTTTGCTTGAAACTGGAGAAAAAATGAAACGCCGCTTACTGCACCTTTCGGCTGCGATTCTCCTTGCCATGGCTGGAAGCACCCCGGCCATGGCAAGTGAGAAAACCGTCCATGGCATCTCACTGACGGGGACACCAAAATATAAGCAAGGGTTCACCCATTTTGACTACGCCAACCCCCATGCCCCCAAAGGCGGCACGTTAAGGCGCGGCCTTGTGGGCACCTTCGACAGCCTCAATGCCTTTGCCATCAAAGGACGAAGTGCAGGAGGGATCGGGCTGATCTACGACACACTTCTTACTCCCTCACACGATGAGGCCTCCAGCTCCTACGGCCTTCTTGCTCGCTCCATGACCCTTGACGCCAACAACGCATGGGCCACCTTTCACCTGCGGAAAAAAGCACGCTTCCACGACGGCACCCCCATTACGGCGAGCGATGTAAAGTTCAGCTTCGAGGCCATGACCCAGGTGAGCCCTTTTTACAAAAACTACTTCAAGGGGATCGAGCGTGTCGAGGTGCGGGATAAGCATACCGTCACGTTCCACTTTAGACCGGATCAACGCAGCCTTGAGATGCCTTACATTGCCGGCCAATTGAAAGTGCTTCCCAGCCACCTCATGACAACAGAGAGACTCGCAAAAGGGAGTCTCGATATTCCCTTGGGAAGCGGGCCTTATCGCATTTTCTCTGTGGATCCGGGAAAACGGATTGTCTATGAGCGGGTGAAAGGGTATTGGGGAAAAGATCTTCCCGTCAACAAAGGACGATACAACTACGACACCATGGTTTTTGAGTACTACAAAGACCGGACCGTCTCCTTTGAAGCCTTTAAAGCGGGCCACTTTGACATTCAGGGCGAGAGTGCCGGAAAAAACTGGTACCGCGGCTACACCGGAAAAAACGTGGAAAACGGATGGATCATCAAAGAGGAGATTCCCCACCAGATGCCCACCGGCATGCGCGGCATTGCCATGAACATTCGAAAAGCGCCCTTAAACGATCGAAACGTCCGCATGGCCCTTACCACCCTCTACGACTACGAGTGGATCAACAACGCCATCTACTTTGGCCAGCTCAAACGCCACAACAGCTACTTTTCAAACTCTGAATTTGCCTCATCCGGTCTTCCCCAAGGAGAAGAGCTAAAAACCCTGGAGTCCATCCAAGAGCTCATTGCCCAAGACATTTTTACCACGCCCTTTCTCCTTGAAAAGGGAGACGGTTCAGGCATGGACCGAAACCGACTGAAAAAAGCGGCCGGTCTCTTCCATAAAGCGGGATACACCTTTAAAGACGGAGCCATGCGAGACAAAGCGGGCAATCCGCTTCGTCTCTCCATTCTCATTGGCTCCAAAGGCCTTCAAAAACAGTTGCTGCCCTTTCGTCAGTCCCTTGCCAAACTGGGGATCACCCTCAACATTCGCCTTCTGGACTCCACCCACTATGTGGAAAAAGTTCGAAGCAAAGATTTTCAGATGATCATTACCCGCTACCGCCAATCCCTCTCTCCGGGAAACGAGCAGCGCAATATGTGGCACAGTGAAAGCGCCGATGAAAAGGGAAGCCGAAATTACATTGGCCTGCAGGACAAGGCCATTGATGCACTGGTGGAACTGGTGATCAACGCGCCGGACCGGAAAACCCTTACCGCTCGAACCAAAGCCCTGGATCGCCTGCTTCTCTACGGACACTACATGATTCCCTTAGGCTACAGCGATCGGTACCGCATCGCCATCTGGGATAAATTCGGACGCCCCGAGACCCTTCCCACCCACGGTTTGAGCCTCAATGCCTGGTGGGTCGACCAGGAGAAAGAGGCAAGGCTGCCGGACCAGCTGGTATCCAAAACCCAAAAGTAGCCCACGTCACTATTTCCATATTTCCATTAAAGATTCAGCTGCCCACCCCTTTTCGAGAGTGTGGGCGGAGTATCAATGGCCACACTCTCTGCCCACTGGAGACACAATGAAAAGCTACATTGCCAAGAGATTTTTTTTGATTTTCCCCACCCTCATTGGCATTATCACCATCAATTTTTTTCTTATTCAGGCAGCCCCTGGCGGGCCTGTTGAGACCATGATCGCACGGATCACCGGCTCCGAGATCTCTGCTGTGGACCGCGCCACAGGCTCTCAAGATGAAAACGACCCCTCTCAGGCGGAAGAGGCCATGGATCAGAGCGGCTCGCCCTACAAGGGTGCAGACGGCATTCCACCCGAAGTGATCAAAGAGATCGAAAAACTCTACAACTTCGACAAACCCATCGTCACCCGGTATGCCATCATGCTCAAAGAGTTCGCCTGCTTCGACTTTGGCGAGAGCTTTTTCAGGGACAAACGCGTGGTAGACCTTATCAAAGAGAAACTGCCGGTCTCCATCTCTTTAGGGCTCTGGAGCACCGTTCTCATCTACCTTATCTCAATTCCCCTCGGCATTGCCAAAGCGGTGCGCCACGGCAGCCGATTTGACCTCTGGAGCTCCATGGCTGTGATCATCGGCAGTGCGGTGCCCTCATTTCTCTTTGCCATCGTCCTGATTATCTTTTTTGCAGGAGGAAACTACCTCACCCTCTTTCCGTTGCGGGGGCTTGTCTCCGACCACTTTTCACACCTCAGCTTCTGGGGAAAAGTGGCAGACTACCTCTGGCACATGATCCTTCCCATCGCCAGCATGGTGATCGGCGGTTTTGCCTCCCTGACCATGCTCACCAAAAACTCCTTTTTGGATGAGATCAGCGCCCAGTATGTCACCACAGCAAGGGCAAAAGGGCTTGAAGAGAGCCGCATTCTCTACGGACATATCTTTCGAAACGCCATGCTCATTGTGATCTCAGGATTTCCAGCGGCCTTTATCTCCATGTTTTTTACGGGCTCCCTTCTGACGGAGGTGATCTTCTCTTTGGACGGCATGGGCCTTATGGGATTTGAAGCGGCCATGGGCCGAGACTACCCTGTGATGTTTGCCACCCTCTACATCTTCACGTTGATGGGGTTGGTTCTGAGCATCGTAAGCGATATCACCTACACTCTGGTGGACCCACGAATCTCATTTTCAGCTGTGGAGGCCAAGGCATGATCTCTCAAAACTCCCAGATTTCGACTGCCGCAGCAGAATCCCTGCCCCAGGCCCCGGCTTCAAAAGCTTTTTTCCGTCTCTCGCCCATTGCCAGAAAGCGCCTCTCTGTTTTTCGAAAGGAGAAAAGAGGGTGGCGAGCCTTTCTCATCTTCTGCACCCTGTTTGCCATGAGCCTTTCGGCAGAGCTGATTGCAAATGACAAACCCTTTTATATCTCCAATCAGGGAAAGCACTACTTTCCGATTTTTAGCCAGTACAGCGATGCCGAGTTTGGCGGATTTCTTCCTTCAGAAGCCGACTACACCGACCCGTTTCTTCAAAAAAGCATCAGAGAAAACGGAGGCTGGATCCTCTGGCCGCCGGTCCGCTACAGCTACGACACCATCCGCTACGACCTGAAAATTCCTCCGCCAACAGCCCCAACCCTTTCCAACCCCTTTGGAACCGATGATCTGGGACGCGATGTCTTTGCCCGCCTTCTCTACGGATTCCGGCTCTCGGTTCTCTTTGGTTTTGCCTTTGCTGCCATAACCTCGGTTATCGGAATCGCTGTGGGGGCCATTCAAGGCTACTATGGTGGAAAAGTGGACCTTTTGGGGCAGCGATTCATGGAGATCTGGTCGGGCATTCCCAAGCTCTACCTTCTCATCATCATGAGCAGCTTTATGACACTGGGATTCTGGTCGCTTCTGGGGCTGATGATTCTCTTTGGATGGATGCGCCTGGTGGGGGTGGTGCGGGCCGAATTTCTCAAGGTCAGGCAACTGGATTATGTTCAGGCGGCCAGGGCCCTGGGTGTTCGAGACCGGGAGATCATCTTTCGTCATATTCTTCCCAATGCCATGGTAGCGGCCACCGCCTTTCTCCCCTTTATTCTGGCCGGATCCATCGGCACCCTGACCTCCCTTGACTTTCTAGGCTTTGGCATGCCTCCGGGATCACCTTCACTTGGAGAACTTCTGGCCGCTGGAAAATCAAACCTTCATGCGCCGTGGCTCGGGTTTTCAGCCTTTACCATTGTGGCCGGCATGCTCACCCTGCTTGTGATGATCGGTGAAGGGGTAAGAAACGCCATGGACCCGCGCCATATTCAAAATATTTAAGCGAGGCCGTAGCTATTCAGCTTGGCCTCCGGCGGGTCCTTTTTTTAATAAAAAGTTCCGCAAAAAACCTCCCCATTGAATGGTTACATGGCGCCTATAAAGACGCGCTCAAAGTGACACCAAAAAATTTTTCACGAGAAAGGAAACACCATGTCTCAGCTTCTCTCTATACAAAACCTTGCTGTGGCTTTTCAAACGAGCCTGGGGGTTACCCACGCGGTTCACGATATGAGTTTTGACATAAAAAAAGGAGAGATTCTGGCCTTGGTGGGGGAAAGCGGTTCTGGAAAGTCGGTCTGCTCCCATGCAATCGTTCAACTGCAGCGCCACCTGGGTGCCATTTCCCGAGGCTCGATTTCCTATGAAAAAAGAGAGCTTCTCGGCCTCTCGGAAAAAGAGCTTAGGAGCTATCGCGGACGCGAAATCGCATACATTTTTCAAGAGCCCGGAACCTCCCTGAACCCCCTTCACCCGGTGGGAGAGCAGCTTACCGAACGAGCCCGTATTGTGGACGGAATATCGTCCAGAAAAGCTACAAAACGCGCCGTAGAACTTCTTGCCCTTGCGGGAATCAAAGAGCCTGAAGAGAGAATCAAACACCTGCCCCACACTTTTTCAGGGGGCGAAAAACAGCGTATCATGATTGCCATGGCCCTTATGGGAAACCCCAAACTCATCGTAGCAGATGAGCCCACCACCGCCCTTGATGCCACCTTACAAAACCAGATTCTCGAGCTTATCTCAAAAGTCCGCGACCAATTTGGCACAGCCGTTCTTCTCATTACCCATGACCTGGCCGTGGTCAAGACCTTTGCCGATCGCGTTGTGGTGGCTCAGCACGGCTGCATTGTTGAAGAGGCCCCTGTGGCTCAGCTCTTTGCAGCCCCCCAAAACCCATACACTCGCCTGCTTTTAAGCAAAGACCACGGCACGCCGGTGAAGGCTCCGAAAAAAAGCAAAAATCTTTTGGAAATCACCGATGTCAGCGTCACCTATGCGGGCCAGGGGCGCTTGAAAAAAGGAGATGAAAAAAGAGCGGTAAAAAAAGTCAGCCTCACCCTTAAGCGGGGCACCACGCTGGGTGTGGTGGGAGAGAGCGGATCGGGAAAAAGTTCACTTGCCCGGGCTGTGCTTCGCCTCATTCCATCCACCGGCATCATGCGCTTTGCCGAAAAGCCGCTCTCTGAAATGTCTGGTGAGCCGCTTCGTCAGATGAGACGAAAAATTCAGGTTGTTTTTCAAGATCCACACGCCAGCTTCAACCCAAAGATGACCATAGGAGACATCGTAGGCGAAGGATTGCGTGCCTTTGGAGAAGAGCAGAGTCGCATCAACCAGGTTGTGCGGCGCTGCTTGGATGAAGTCGGTATCGGACGCGAAACCATCACCCGCTACCCCCACCAATTCTCAGGAGGGCAAAAGCAGCGCATCGCCATCGCAAGGGCATTGGCCCTTTCTCCCAGTCTGGTGATCTTGGATGAACCCACATCGTCCCTGGATCGAAATATTCAATTTCAGGTTGTAAGCCTTTTAAAAGAGCTCCAAAAAAAACGAGGCCTCAGCTACCTTTTTATCAGCCACGACCTCGACGTAATCCAAGCCATCAGCCATGACGTTGCCGTCATGAAAGATGGGGAGCTGGTGGAATTCGGCACAGCGGAAAAAATATTTCGAAGACCGTCGCACCCTTACACCCAAATGCTTTTAAGCAGATGTAAAAATGTCGCCTAAAAAACGAAACAAAACAAAGGGACATGCCGCGGCCAGTCCACCGTTTGGCCCAGTCATCTTCATGCAATGGATGGGCGCAGCTTGCAGCTTCAACAAAAAAAGACAAAAAACCATTTGATACTACACTCAAAATAGCCTAAAAAAGGCCAAGTCAATGCCTGGTCATTAAAAATAAAACAGGCATATCTCGAAAAAGAGTTTGACACTTTATTTGAAATAGTCGATACTTATTTGAGTTTGTCCCAATTTTCAGGGACTGTTTTTTCGTTATTTAGGAACATCCATTTACCAAGTGGCCAGACCTGAAGTATCGAACAAATATAACCATCTAATATATAAAGGAAAAGTCACCATGGCAAATGGCATCGTAAAATGGTTCAACGACTCTAAGGGATTTGGATTCATCGAGCAGGAAAACGGACCTGACGTATTCGTACACCACTCTGGCATCAACGCCACCGGCTTCAAGTCCCTTGAAGAAGGCGCTCACGTCACTTTCGACATTGAGCAGGGCCAGAAAGGTCCCGCCGCCGTAAACGTTACTGTTGTACGCTAGTTCCTCTGGTCCTTCTTAAGGACCTCTGAAACGCGATACAAAAAGCCCGTCAGAACCCCCTTCTGACGGGCTTTCTTTTTTGCAAAAGCCTCACCTCATGTGCGGAAAGTTTGTCTGCATGGCTTATACGAAAAAAAGCCAGATGCCCTATTTACCAGCCGCATATCCCTACCCTTTTCGCCTGCAACGACTCTTTCTTGACACATTCCAGACCACACGTTACGTTTGAGGGCACGACTCTGGTCTTTTCTGACCTTTTCTGACGGGCCACCACACCCACTCTAATCTTATATTTTTGTAAAGGATTCGGCTTCATGACCCCACATCAGGCTGAGCCCACCTTCTGCTTGCACACCCCCCTTGTGATTTTGCACGTCCCCAAACCATCAACTCAGCCACGCCCAGCGGCAAAGGCTTTCTGCATGACTATTCCAGCCACATGAAGGAGATTGTTTCGTGGATAAATTCATCTACAGTTTTGGAGGAAAACAGACCGAAGGCGACGCCAGCCAAATGGATCTTTTGGGTGGAAAAGGGGCCAACCTGGCAGAGATGGCCAGACTCGGTATCCCGGTGCCCCCAGGTTTTACCATCACCACAGCATGTTGCAACGCATTTTTAAAATCCAAAGGACGCTATCCCAGAGGCTATGCTGAAGAGCTTCAAGCAGCCCTTTCAGCCCTTGAAGAGGCCATGGGCATGTGCTTTGGAAATCCTAACAATCCCCTTCTCGTCTCCTGCCGCTCTGGAGGACGCCAATCCATGCCTGGAATGATGGAGACGGTTTTAAATGTCGGGCTTACCACAGACACCATCCCCGGGCTTATCCAAAAAACAGGAAATCCACGTTTTGTCTACGACTCCTACCGACGTCTGATCATGATGTACTCCGATGTGGTGATGGAGAAAGCCGAAGGAATTGAGCCAGAAAATGGCAACGCCATCCGAGTTCAACTGGAGCGCATCTTTGACGCCTTCAAAGAGACCAAGGGGGCAGACAAAGACACCGACCTTTCCGATGAATGCCTTAAGGAAATCTGTGAACTATTTAAAGAGCGGGTCAAAAAAGTTTTAGGACGTCCCTTTCCAGACGACCCCAAAGAGCAGCTGGAAGGAGCCATTGGTGCGGTATTCAAAAGCTGGGACGGCAAAAGAGCCCGCTCTTACCGCCGCATCGAAAACATCCCCGGAAGCTGGGGCACCGGAGTCACGGTGCAGGCCATGGTCTTTGGAAACATGGGGGAAAGCTCGGCCACCGGCGTGGCATTCACTCGAAATCCGGCCACCGGTGAAAACCAATTCTTTGGAGAGTGGCTGGCCAATGCCCAAGGTGAAGATGTGGTGGCTGGCCTTCGAACCCCTTCCCCGCTAAACGAAGAGACCAAAGTAGAGCACAACCGTAAGGTGGCCTCTCTTCAAACAGCCATGCCAGGGGTTTATGACGAGTTGGTAAAAATTCGAAAACGCTTGGAAACCCACTACCGAGACATGCTCGATATTGAATTCACCATTCAGGACCAAAGACTCTTCATGCTCCAGTGCCGAGTAGGAAAACGCACAGGAACCGCCGCACTGATCATGGCCATGGAGATGCTAAATGAAGGGCTCATCGGTGAAACCGAGGCGATCTTAAGGGTCAAACCCGATCAACTGAATGAACTGCTTCACCCCATTGTCGACCCGCTGGAGGAAAAAAAAGCAAAACTCTTGGCTCAGGGGCTTCCTGCAGGCCCTGGCGGTGCCTTTGGACAAATTGTCTTTACTTCTGATGATGCCGTCAAACTCTCACGCACCCACGATCAGGTGATTCTGGTACGCGAAGAGACCAACCCCGAAGATATTGAGGGCATGCGCGCGGCATCCGGTATATTGACAGCCAGAGGCGGCATGACCAGCCATGCCGCCCTGGTGGCACGAGGCTGGGGCAAATGCTGCATTGTGGGGGCTGGCGAGATCTCCATCAACCCTGCAACCAAAAAAATGAAAATCGCAGGAAAAACCTATGCAGAAGGGGACATCCTCACTTTAAACGGCACCACAGGAAAGGTATACGAAGGCAAGCTCAAAATGGTGGATGCCACCGAAGACACCCGCTTTAAAACCTTTATGGAGATGGCAGACAAGTACCGCACCATGGGCGTGCGCGCCAACGCCGACACCAAAGAAGACGCTCTTGTGGCCAAAAGCTATGGTGCAGAAGGCATCGGACTCTTTCGCACCGAGCACATGTTCTACCGAGGCGGCACCGACGAACCCCTTTTCATGCTGAGAAAAATCATTTTAAGCAACACCGCTTCCGAAAGAAGGACTGCCATCGACGACTTGGCCCCTTTTGTAAAACAAGACATCAAAGAGACCCTGAAGGCCATGGACGGCCTGCCGGTAACCTTGCGCACCTTAGACCCACCCCTGCACGAATTTGTGCCCCACTCCAGAGCCAAACAAGTGGAATTGGCCGAGGCCATCGGAGTGGACCTGGCTGAAATCAAGCGCCGCTGTGAAGCCTTGCAAGAGAGCAATCCCATGATGGGTCACCGGGGTGTGCGCTTGGGCATCAGCTACCCAGACCTTACCGAAATGCAGGTACGTGCCATCTTTGAAGCCACGGCCGAGCTGGTAGAAGAAGGATTTCATCCCCAACCCGAAATCATGATCCCTGTCACCAGCGATGTGAAAGAGTTGGTCTTTATGAGAAGATTGGTAAGCCGCGTCTGCGAAGAGGTAACCCAGCAACACGGCATGGCAGGCATCGTTCACAAATTCGGCACCATGATTGAGATTCCCAGATCCGCCTTAAGAGGGCATAAGATGGCGGAAGTGGCAGAATTCTTCTCCTTTGGAACCAACGATCTCACCCAACTCACCTACGGCTTTAGCCGGGATGACGCCGGAGAGTTCATGCCAACTTATCTGGAACGGAAAATCCTGAAAAGAGACCCCTTCCAGACCCTGGACCCTTGGGGGGTGGGGGAACTGATTGAGATCGCCACAGAACGAGGGCGAAAAACACGAAGGGATTTAAAAGTCGGAATCTGTGGAGAGCATGGTGGCGACCCCGAATCGGTACGTTTCTGCTACAAAACGGGCCTCAACTATGTTAGCTGTTCGGCCTTTCGCATTCCCATTGCACGCCTGGCGGCTGCCCATGCAGCCATTGAAGAAAAGATAGCCACACATCCATAAAATGAAAAAGGGGCCCTGCAGCTGCCAGCAAGCAAGCGGCCGAAAGGTGCAGGGCCCTTTTTTTCATCTCTTCAAATACTCTTTCCTTTTTCACGCGGGTGTTTTCAGGCAAACTTACAAACGTCCGGAAAGCGCTCGCACAATGCCGTCCACATCGGTGGCTGTGGCCACCACTTCGTCACTGGAGTTATAGATAGTATAGGTCTCAGGATCGGTTCGAGTCACATAGTAGTCGTGGGTGGTGGTTCGGCCTCTGTTAAAGTGTCCGTTTATGGTCACACCCACATTGAGACGCGGAGCCCCGGTATAGACTGTGGTGACCACATAACCGATACGGCCCGTACCGAGAAGGCCGCCCGGAGAGTGAAACTCTCCGTGTCGAAGGTTCAACCTATGAATGACCTCCCTCATCCATTCGGCGTTGAGTATCCTGCTGTTGGGGGCAAAATGAATACCTGTGGTTATCCCATCCGAAAAGTCGAAGGAGACATCAATGCCGTCTTGCTCACGAATGTGCCTCTCAAGTTGCCTTGCCGCACTCGCAAGGAATCTTTCAAACTCCTCGACGGAGGGGTTTCGGGTTGATGACGGCCCGGTAAGCCGCCAGTAAGGCCCCCCAACCGTTCTACTAATGGTAGAGAATGCCCCGGGAGCAATTTCGTCTCGACGCTGGTAAGAGAGACCTAAAACGCGCCGTCCTCCCCTGGCTTCAATGGAGAGCCAACGCAAGCCCAGCTTTTCAGGATTTGTTGCAGACCGTAAGAAGAAGAAGTACTGGAAATTAACCGTACCGCCGCAATGACTGTATCCTGTAAAAATCCAGTTGCTGCCGTTTAGCCGGTTGCGAAACCTAAAATTCCACGGAAGTATTTCAGATCCGTTGCTATCACCGCCATACCCAGGAATGGTATCGGGAACGTCCCAGACGTTGCCATACCGACCGCTTTCAGCACATCCCAAAGCTTTGGAACGGGCCTCATACCAATCCCTAAGGAAAATGCCATTGCCATGGGTTAAAAATGCAACGAAGTTTCGGAAAAATGCGACATTATAGTCTAAGTTGGTCGCTGTGGGGATCTCTTCGAGGTAGTCTGCTCTACCCTTGATGAATTGAAAGCCAGAAGCGGCTCCACTCCAAAGGAAAATGGTGAGAAGAGCGATACATAGTGCCTTGATTCTCATGCCCTCTCCCTCCTTATTTTT
>JAKSCC010000224.1 GCA_022360815.1 Desulfobacterales bacterium | reverse complement strand
GACGGCTCGGCTTCGTGTGGAGCTTCCTTTGGTGCTTCCCAATGTCTATTTGATGGCAACCCCCATGGAGTTTGAAGGCGATTTGACCGGAACGTTTGAATTTAAGGGTGTGTCGTTCGATGACACGGCCGACGCCAAATTGACTTTGAACCAGTACGATATCGGCCTTTTTTACGGTGTTCCCTTTATGGGATTGGCCACCCTGGGCAATGTGGGCGTGGATTTTGGTTTAAACGTTCGTATATTAGACCTTGAGGCCGAACTTACCAAAACAGGCGGTGGGGTGACGACAGAGAGCCTTGATGTGCCGGTTCCTTTGCTTTTCCTTGCTGCTCAAGTGGATCTTATCGGTGGGTTTGCCGTGGAGGCGGAAGCACGTGGTTTGGATGTGGGGTATGCTCGGGTTATCAGCCTTATCGGCCGTGTAAAGTACAACACATTTGGTCCCTTTTTCTTTGCGGCAGGCTATCGTCACGAAGAGGTAGAGGTGGACCATGATGATATCAAGATGGATATCACTTTTTCCGGCCCCTTTGCCGAAGCGGGCTTCTCATTCTGATTTTTTGATAGATCCCTCTTAGAGTCAAAGCCCCCTTAAAATTACACAAGGGGGCTTTTTTATGGGCCTAACATTGGGATTGAGAGATCATCCTTGAGTGACACCCATTTTTTTGAGGTCCTCTTCAAGCTCGGTTTCAATAAATCCTTTTCCTTTTCTCCACTGCCCTTTGAATTCAAGGGTGGGAACCACCCACTCTCCACCGTTGACTTGGGATACTTTATCGACGACCTCTTTTGGGGCTGTTTCAATATTGATGGATTCAAAGGCGATTCCACATCGTTTTAAGTAGGCCTCGGTTTGAATGCAGTGGGGGCACCAATATGCCGAGTAGACGATAAGCATCGTTTGTCTCCATAGGGGATCGCTGTATTATAGGGATTGCAGGTCCTTCAGCCTTTGGCATCTGGTTGATCTTTTACCTTATTTATGGCAGGGTGAGTACCAGTTGGCTCTGCTTCCTTTTTTATCTGAAGAGACTTTGTTTTACCCTTTTAAGGTATCACAGCTTATTTGTAACTTTAAAACAGAAATTAAGGTGGGATAAGGGCTCTGGGCAGGCTGTTTGTCTGCATAGGGAGATGGTAGGTTGCAAAACAAATGAATCCTCTCCCGTTTTTCTCCACTCCCCGTGCATCACGCTCGCGGGATCTTAAACACACATTCTTACATCATTTTTTAGGTGCACCATGAAACGAATCGTTCTTGTTATTTCACTGCTTCTCATGACTTCCACGGCCTGGGGCGAAGGGCTCAGCGTTGGGTTGACAGCCAACAACCGCGTTGTGGGTGCCGAGTGTGGGTTTTTGACTTCCAGTCCTTTCGGTGCGGTAGAGGTGGCGGGTGGGGTCACTTACAACAAAGACCGGTACACCATTACCAATGGCTTGGTGAGTGTGAAAAGTGACAGTCTGAGTCCGGGCCTTCGCTATGGACTTGGATTTAAGTATGTTATGGGTTCTGTGAAAAATAAGCCCCGCACAGAAGAAGGCGATCTTAGCGCCATAGGTTTTAATCTGGAGCTCTCTTATGAGCTTCCCGCTACGATAAATCCCAGCAGCACGCCCATTGAGCTTATTTTTGATACCACGCTTTCGCCAGAATCCATAAGCTTTGACGAGACCGAATCGTATATGGACTTTACGTCGGGGCTGAAGATTTATCTGATTGAAAATGCGTATGTCTCTGTGACGCATACGTATCTG
>JAKSCC010000014.1 GCA_022360815.1 Desulfobacterales bacterium | reverse complement strand
TCAGCCCTCAAAGAGGGTGGCGAAAAAAATGCGCTGGTCAATGGGGTTGAGGACGAAGTGATTCTGGCCCTTTTCCCTGTGGAGGGCAAACGCCACCTGGAGTGGCAGAAGGGGGTGAAGAAAGTGCCGGCACAGGCCCAGTTTCTCTCCCTTGAAGAGGCTCTGGATCGGGCTGCCGTTGCCGAAAAGGTTCTGGAAGGGGATACCGATGCCCTTGTGACCAAGGCCGACGTTCCAGATCAGACACCCTATGCTCGAACCTTCAATGTCTTTGTGGGGGGAGAGCATTTTGAAGTGGCGGTGGATGAAGTGGGTGGCCCCACGGTCATGAACCACGCTCCTGTTGCAGCACCAGTGCCAGCACCCGCAGCACCGGTGGCGGCGGCCCCTGCGGCACCCAAACCTGTTTCAGCCCCGACGCCTGCACCGGCACCCAAGCCTGCACCAGCTCCAAAGCCTGCAGCCCCTGCGGCCTCTTCGGGCGAGGGGGAGACCCTGACCGCTCCCATGCCCGGCGTGGTGCTTCGGTATGAGAAGCAGGTGGGAGACAAGGTTGAAAAGGGTGATGTGATTGTGGTTCTGGAAGCCATGAAGATGGAGAACGTTTTGGCGGCTCCTGCATCGGGAACCATCTCTGAGCTCTCCCGCCGCGAGGGGGATACCGTCTCCTCAGGCGATGTGCTTTGCGTCATCAGCTAATGGTGGCTGTTTAAGCCCTTTGGGCGCTTGATCAGATAAAAAACAAAAACCCTTTTGAGATGGCAGATGCCTTCTTAAGAGGGTTTTTTTATTGCAACGAGTGAGCATGCCCTATTGATCAGGAGGAGGCGTGGGAGGGTGATCTACCCAAAATTTTTTCCATCACCTCAAAGTGGTCAAAGGGCGGCATGATGCAAGCCCCTTGAAAGTGGTTTCGTGCAAACTGCAGAAGGTCGAATGCCAACTGGTTTCCGAACTCAGTGGGCGTGTGGGTTGCCATCATGGCGGCTTGTACCTCTTCAGGCACCTCAATGCCTCCCACCTTTTCGTGGAGAAATTGGGCGTGGCGTGCTGTGCGAAGCGGGAGAATGCCCAGGATAGAGGGGAGCTTCAGGGGGGCAAGGGATGATGCAAGAATTTGAGCGTCGGAGTGGGTGTAGACAGGTTGGGTCACCACAAACTGGGCTCCGGCATCTACCTTCTCCTGAAGCCTGGAGATGCTGGTGGCAAGGCGCGCCTCATCGGTAAAGGGGTTCATCACGACACCGGTATGAAAACCCGCTTCTCGGCACATCTGAATCAGGTGAGACAGAGAGATATCCCTGACGGCGCTGGTTCGTCCCTTTTCTGCCAGAGGAACATAATCCCCGGTCATGGCAAGCACCGACTCAATACCCAAAGCCCTGGCACCCCAAAGCATGCCTTGAAGGCTGAGCCGATTGTGATCCCGAGTGGTGATGTGCAGGGTGGTTGGTTTGTGAAACCGATCCTGAAGAATTCGACAGAGGGACAGGGCGTCCATGCGGGGTTTGGCCACAGGGTTTGTGGCCACACTGAAGCCTGAAAATCCCAGGTTGTTGATTCCTTCAAGGCGTCTTAAAAGCGGTTCTGCATCCCATCCTGCTGGCGGGACCACTTCAAGGGTGATGTCAAACGGGCTCATGGCATTTTTCCTTTGCGCAAAGGGGAAAATGGGTTTTGATCAAGACCCCATGCGGCGTGAGAGCCCGGAAAGGCGTGGATTAAAACCACTGCCGCCAGTCGGGCAAGCCCATCTCTTCCCCACAGGTGGGCTTGCGGCCATACTCTTTGATGACTTTCCAGACTTCCATGATATCGTAGATTTGATGCACCAACGGGAGCTTGTGAAGCGAAGAGAGATCCGTCTCTTTTTGGGGTTTACGCGTCATGATGGCCTCCTGAGTTAAGATGTACAGTGAAACGGCACAAAAACCGCCAGCTGACGAGGGCCAGGACTCCTAAGATCTATTGCGTAAGGCCTTTCTAAAGCGAATCTGTGTATTTTGGATTTGATAATAGGCTGATACGAAACAGCGACACTGAAGGTGAACTCTGTTTATTCTGCACTTTTTAACCTGCCAGATTGCAAAGGATTAAGCAAGGGTTTGTTGTGGGAAGGGCGGTTTTGCTTAAAGGCCCTTCCCTCTTTTTTACGCTCCCTTTATTGAGGTGGCGAAGCGATGGCGAATGGCTTTTTTATCGAGCTTGCCAACGCTTGTCTTTGGAATTTCATCCACAAAATGGATGGCGTCGGGTACACCATAGCTGGGAATCACGCCATCATCAGCCGCTTTTTTTAGGTAGCTTTTCAGGTCTTCGGCTCCCACGCTTCCTGCGGCGTCGGGCTTTAGATGCACCACCATGATCGGCCGCTCTCCCCATTTGGTGTTGGGAACTCCAATGGCAGCGGATTCCAAGACCGCATCGTGTCTACTTAAGGTGTTTTCCAGCTCCAGTGAGGAGATCCACTCTCCGCCTGTTTTGATCACATCTTTCAGGCGGTCCGTAATTTGAATGTAGCCATCTTCATCAATCACGCCCACATCGCCGCTGTAGAGCCACCCGTCTCGCCAGAGTTCCTCGCTTCGTTTTGGGTCTTTGACATAACACTCTGTAAGCCAGGGCGCTCTGAAAACCAATTCACCGGTGGAGGTGCCATCGTGGGGAAGGAAACGGCCCATGGGATCGACGACCTCCACGTCAACCAGAGGGATGGGCCGACCGGCTTTGATGACGATGTCCATCAGAGCGTCTGGCGTGAGTGTTTCCCAGTCATCACCGGGCATGGCCAAACTGATGATGGGGCAGGTCTCCGACATGCCGTATCCTGTGTATACAGTGATTCCGAGGTGCCATGCGGCTTCGGCAAGCCCCCTTGGAAGGCGAGAGCCTCCGATGATCACTTGCCAGCGTGAGAGATCAAAGGCCTTGATAGCCGGACTTGAGGTGATTATCTGAAGGATGGTGGGAACGCAGTGTGAAAAGGTGACTTTCTCCTGCGTGATGAGTTTTAAAAGCATCTCGGGTTCGTATTTTCCAGGGTAGACCTGTTTGGCTCCCAGCAGAGTCGCCAAAAAGGGAACCCCCCAGGCATGAACGTGAAACATGGGGGTCAAGGGCATGTAGACGTCATGGGAACGAAAATTTCCCACGGAGTTGAAGCAGCTCGCCGAGACGGCAGACGCGAGGGTGTGAAGCACCAACTGGCGATGGGTGAAGCGAACCCCTTTGGGGTTGCCGGTGGTTCCTGTGGTGTAAAAAGTGCTGGCCACTGTGTTCTCATCCAGGTCGGGAAAATCAAAGTGGGGATCTCCTCTTTCCAGGAGGTCTTCGTAGTGTCCGGCGATGGGAACCGAGCTGGTAAGGCTCTTTTCATTCTCCCTGAGGACGACAACGATGTTCACGGTTTCCAAACGCTCTTTCATTTTTTCAAGGAGGGGAAGAAACTCGGTGTTGATGAGGAGCACTTTGGCTTCGGCATGGTTCAGGGTGTAGATCATCTGATCCATGGAGAGTCGCCAATTGACTGTTTGGAGGGTGGCACCCATCATGGGGATGCCGAAGAGGCACTCCAAAAAACGGTGGCTGTCGTACTCCATGACGGCGACCACATCACCCTGCTTTACGCCGAGTCCTGAAAGTGTGGATGCAAGGCGACCGATGCGGTGGTTGAGGTCCCGGTAGGTGAGACGACACTGGTCTCGGTAGACAATTTCTTGATCCGGGGATCGTATCAGGGGTGTTTTAAGAAGATGTTTGATGATGAGGGGAAACGTGTAGGGCTGTCCGGGCGCATAGATCATGGGACACCTCCTCTGTCAGGTGTGGCTGGGGTTTGGGGTGTGGAAAATGCGTTGTGTGGTGGTGGGTCCTTTCTGAACGAAGGAGGTAAAAAGGTGAAGCTCGGTTGGAGGTGAGGGAAGGTTCAGAAAAAACAGAATGTTGGGTTCGATGATAATAGGATGGGGATGGTGCTGTCAATAAAAGGGATTTTCTGCTTTTGCTGTGATGCCACCGAAGGGGCGGTGGGCATCACGACAAAAGATGTCTGGGGTCAGGCAGGACTGCCCGCTCTCTCTCTGGCGACGGTGGGGATAAAGGGTAAGGGACGTGGAACTTCTTGAAGTCCCAAGTGCCTTCGAGCTCCATTGAGTGCGTCGTCGATATTGGCATAGATATTCTCTTCCCCAATGGCACTGTAAAGGCCCGACTGCTCAAGGCTGATGAGGGGTTGGGCATGAACCCCTGAGAGAATAAGCTGGGTGCCTTCTCTTCGAGTCTCTTCTACCAGTTCTTCAAGAGCCCTTAGGGCTGTGGCATCGATCATGAGAATGTGGCGACACCTTAAGATGAGAATCTCCGGGGGCTTTCGAATCATGCGAAGGGTGTCCTTAAACCGATTGGCCGCTCCAAAGAAGAAGGGGCCATGAATCTCAAAAACTTCAACCCCTTCAGGTACCACACGGCCGGCCAGGGAGTGGGGGTCGTTTTCAGGATCGTTTCGCCAGCGTTTGATGGTGGTCAGGTTGGCCATGCGGTTCATGAAGAGGACCGAGGCGAGAACCACCCCCACCTCGATGGCAACAGTGAGATCCACAAAAACGGTAAGGCCAAAGGTGACCAGCATGACGGTGATGTCTGCTGGAGGGCTCTTTAAGAGTTTGATGAAAAAGCGCCACTCGCTCATGTGGTAGGCCACCACCACGAGGATGGCGGCCAGGGTGCTCATGGGAATGAGGGTCGCCCATTTTCCGAAAAAGAGGAGGATAAGAAGCAGGGTGGCAGCGTGCACGATTCCAGCGATGGGGGTGGTGCCTCCGCTTCGAATGTTGGTGGCGGTTCGCGCAATGGCTCCGGTGGCAGGAATGCCGCCAAAAATGGGGGCGGCAATATTGGCTAACCCTTGAGCAACCAGCTCCATGTTGGCATTGTGGCGTTTGCCGATCATGCCGTCGGCCACCACAGCCGAGAGAAGGGATTCAATGGCCGCCAGCATGGCGATGGTGAAGGCCGGTGAGCTGAGCTGTTTGATGGTGGCCAGGTCAATTTTGGGAATGGAAGGAGAGGGAAGGCTCGAAGGGACACTTCCAAATCGGCTTCCGATGGTTTCCACATCCAGCCCCAGAAAGGCGGCCAGGCAGGTGGTCAGGAGAATGGCCACCACAGAGCCTGGAACTTTGCGTGTGATTTTGGGCCATACCATGAGAATGGTGAGGGTCAATGCCCCAATAAAACAGGCTTGTGGGGAAAGGGTGTCGCTGGCATTGGCGTAGGCAAAGAGTTTGCTCAGAAAGGTGCCGGAAGCTTCTGTGACGGTCAGGCCGAGAAAATCCGGAATCTGTGTGGTGAAGATGATCAGGGCAATTCCACTGGTGAAGCCCACGGTCATGGGGTAGGGGATAAAGCGAATGGCCGCTCCCAGCCGGGAAAAACCCATAATAAGAAGAAGGACGCCTGCCATGATGGTGGCTATGGCCAGACCCTGGTAGCCGTACTGGGCCACAATCTGGCTGACAACAATGATAAAGGCTCCGGTGGGGCCTCCGATTTGGACGCGGCTTCCGCCAAAAGCCGAGATAAGAAATCCTGCGACCACAGCGGTGTAGATGCCTTGCTCGGGTTTGACTCCCGATGCGATGGCAAAAGCGATGGCCAAGGGCAGGGCCACAATGCCCACAATGATACCGGCCATGATGTCCTGGGTCAGGGTGCGCCCGGAGATTCCCTCCCGTGCTGCACGCACCGATTCGGGTACAAAAAGCGTAAACATGCAACGACTCCTTGAAAGTGTGTTGGAGTATCGGTTGATTGGGCTTGTCGGATTGCCGAAAGGGGCAAGGCGGCATAGATGCGGCAACGGCAGTCGTGGTGCTGGCGTGTCGTGGCCAATCAAAGGATAACGATTTCTATCAAATGATTGCCATAATGGCGGGGCCTGCGGGGAGCTGTGGGCTCCATGTGTGTGGAAAGAGTAAAGAGAGTTGTGCCAGGGGGTGGCAACTTCTTGGATTCACTCGGATGTTAAAATTCTTTATGATTTCAACAGATTTCGTTAAGCTCGTAGCAGGTCGACGCAGGCACCCTAACGCCGGGACATATGGATGTCAAGGAAGGATTGAAAAAGGGAAATATTGATTCTTTTTTAAGATGGGGTATTGTATCTCTTTTGGTGATTTTGAAAAGAGCGCGTTTGCACTCACAGTGCTTATGATGTGGTGAGCGTGGCGTCAAAACATCGACTTTTTTCACGGCCATTTTTTTGCATTGCATGCCCGGCCTATTCTGCAGGACAGACTTCCATGAATTCAGAGAGACCCACTCCCAAAGATCGATATTCTCGCCGCCTAAGGGTACGCCTTTCCGAGGTAGATCCTCGGGCCACTTTACGTGTTCAAAGTCTTTTTGACTGGTTTCAGGATTGCGGGTGTGAGCATGCCGCCATTTTGGGAATAAGCGCTGCCGATCTTTTGGAAAGCGATCACACCTGGGTGCTTTTGAAGTATCATGTGGAGGTGCTTCGCCCTCCAGTCTGGAACGAGGAGGTGGAGGTTACCTCTTGGCGGGCACCCTTAAATGACCTTTACGACTTAAGGCTCTTTTGTGTTAAGGATGCCAAAGGCCATGAGATCATTCGAGGCAACAGTGCTTGGGTGATTATGGATTTTATCACTCGAAAACCGGTACGGCTCTCCCGCTGCTTGGACTCGGAAAAGCGGGGGGGTATGGGCTCAATCCCAGACACCTTTGAACGCATCCCCCCGGTAAAGAACCCTCGGTATATCACCGACTTCAGGGTTCGGGTCTCCGATCTGGACTTTAACCGCCACGTGAACAACTCCATTTATATTGGCTGGGCACTGGAGGCACTTCCCGAGGCTTTTTTGGATAGCCATCATCCTCGCGCCATTGAGGTGCGCTTTGTCCATGAGATCTCTCGGGGCAAGGCGATTCTTTCGGAAGCGCAGTTCTCAGATGAGAATCCCTTGAAGAGTGTGCATAAAATTTCAGGAAAAGCCGGAGAAGGCGAGCTTATGCGCATGGCCGTTACCTGGGAGAAGAATGCGCCATCCCAAAAGCCACTTTCCCTTTAGGTAACGGCTTGTTTTCGTCATTACAGGGTTTTTCCTGTGATGTGCGCTGCAGCCACCCGTCCCATGAGAACACATCCGCCCAGAAAGGTTCCTTCAAGGGAGCCTTTTCCGTGAATTCCTCCGCCTCCAAATCCGGCCGTTTCTCCAGCGGCATAAAGTCCATCAATGGGGGTACCATCCTCTTTAAGCACTCGGCATGAGAGATCGGTTTGAATACCACCCAGGCTTTTTCGGCTGAGGATGAACTCCCTAACGGCAATAAGCGGTCGCGCTTTGGGATCATCAATCTTCTGGAATTTGCAGGTTCGGATGCGGTCTCCTCGGTAGGTGCGGAAGTTCATGATGCGACGGAGCTGCTCATCAGTGAAGAAGGCTTCGCCTCGGTCGATTTGCTCGTCGTAGGCGCGAACCGCCGCTTTGAGCCTTTCTTTGTCTACGGTGTAAGGGTTGCCCATGTCGTTCATTTTGTTGACCAGGTCATCCAGAGAATCCGCCACAAGAAAGTCTTTGGATTCGTCAATGAGCCGGTTGACCAGCTCTTTGTTGCCAAAAAGGACCTCTTTGATGAGTTTGGCCTTGTTTCTGTGGCGAAAGGCCTTCATATGCTCGCTGCCGGAGATGGCGAGCTCTTTGGTTGCGATTTTCCAGTTCATGAGCTGGAAGGAGTACTGCCCGGGCTGCTGGCAGATCTTTTTTACCAGGTAGCGGGTGTCGGTGTAGCCCATGAGGGGCACCGGGTCCATGATGCGTTCGCCCAGGGCGTTGAACCAGAGGGCAGAGCGTGGTGGAACCAGGCTTAAGCCTTTGTTGGGCATGTCTGCGCCAGGATAGTCCACACCGGCGGCGTAGTGCCACTGCTTGTCCAGGTGGGTGAGGTTGGCACCGATGGCCGAAGCCGCATCGTGCATCAGTCCGTCGGCAAATCGGTGAGAGCCGTTTAATATTTTTTCAGGGGCCTTGCCCCATGGTTCATACCAGTTTTCGCGCACCTTGGTGAGGTCTCCTCCGCAAATGCCTCCGGAAGAGAGGATCACCGCTTCGCCGTGGGCTGAAAATGTCTCCCCTGTCACTTCATCCACCCCGCTGACGCCGATAACCTGGCCCGCCGCATGTTCCAATTTTTCTACTTTGTGTTGAAATTTTAACGTGAGGTTTTTTGTGTTGGGGTGATCTTTGAGGTGTTTTTCAAGGCCTTCGATAATGCCAAAACCGGTGCCCCAGGCGATGTGCCATCGGGGAACCGAGTTACCGGGTTTAAAGAGGCCTCGCTCGGGCCAGTTGACCACCGGAAGATAGGTGACCTTTCGCGCCTTGAGAAAATCGTGGATCAAGTCGCCGGAGCGCTCCACATAGAGCTTTGCCCACGCTTTGGGCCAGTGGTCTTTCTCTTGAAAATGGGCGCAACTAAGCCAATCTGACCAGGCAAGATCTGGCGAGTCTTTGATGCCGTTTTTTCGTTGTAAAGGGGTGTCGACCATCATCACCCCACCGAAAGACTCCTTGGCCAGGCCTCCGAACCGTTCAGGGGTGTCCCTGTCGAAGATAAAGACCTTTTTATTCTGCTGCAAAAGTTCAAAAGCGGCTGTCATACCCGCCAAACCGCCTCCCACAATGATCACATCGGCCCGATACTCTCTCTCCATGGTCTCTCCTCTTTTGTGTTTGGTGATGGATACCCCTTGGTGAAGATGGTTGGTGATGGGGCCCCTTTTGGACAAAGGCGTGAGACATGTGTTTATGTGTGTGGCAACATGTTCAAGCTGTTTTTAGATGTCATGGGTTTGGGTTTTATGTCAAGGGGTTATCGTGTGGCCGGAGCGTGTGGCATGCCCCTCGTTTTCAAATAGGGGGGAATATGTTAAAAGCAACAGATGCAGTGACACCGTGGAGAGAATTCTCGGAGATCCTTAGGGATTTAAAGCGGAGAGCTCCATGGGACTCATTCATCCAGGATGGTGTAGAAAAATATAAAATGCTGAGCTTGGAAAATTCGATGCTCACGATATAAACCCTCAATAATAGTTTAGGAACCATATAGTATGGCTGTAAAAAAGGGTAAAAGAGAGACCAAGGTAGACCCCGAGCGTCAGGAAGCTCTGGAAGCACTTCCCCCCAGTATTCGAAGCAGTCTCACCGAAGAGGAGGTGGAGCTTTTCCTCCACGCCGAGCAGTGGCCTGAGTCGATGTTTGAAAAGCTTAGCGAGTTTATTCGCCCCGAGTAGAGCGCGTGTGCGCTTTTTTTCAACCTGACCCCGTTGCCTTCAAAGATAGGGGAACCATGAGTCGATCCGGAAAACGTCAGGAAGTGTTGCAGCGCCTTCGCAGTCGTATGGGCCAGTGGGTTTCAGGCGATGAGTTGAGCGCTGGCCTTGACATCAGCCGTGCAGCAACCTCCAAGCATGTGGCTGCTATCAAGCAGATGGGGTATGTGGTGGAGTCTGCTCCGGGTAAGGGGTATCTTTTGACGAAAGCCCCCGACCTTCTTCTCCCCGATGAAATCCTTTGCGGTCTGAAGACGTTGCGCATGGGGTGCGCAGGGGTGGTGCACCACAGCCTTACCGATTCCACCAATGTGAGGGCACGGGAGCTTGCGGGCGAAGGAGCTCCCGAAGGAACCCTTGTGGTGGCCGAAGAGCAGAGTGCGGGCAAAGGGCGCAAAGGACGCTTCTGGCTGGCCGGAAAGGGGGAAGGGCTTCTCTTCTCCCTGGTACTTCGCCCCCATATCGACCCGGCACGGGCGGCTTTGATAACATTGATGACCGCAGTCTCTGTGGCCGAGGCGGTGATTTCGGAAACCGGTGTCCCTGCACGCATCAAGTGGCCCAACGACATTTTGGTCCATGGAAGAAAGCTCTCGGGGATCTTAACCGAGATGAGCATGGAGCTGGATGCCGTAGATTATGTGATCACCGGAGTCGGACTCAATGTCAATACCCCTCCCTCCCATTTTGACCATACCCTTGCCGATATTGCCACCTCCCTTTTTGCGGAGACAGGCTCTCCATTTTGCCGCGTCTCCCTTCTGCAGGCTATCCTTACCCGATTTGAATCGTGCTACGACATTTTGGTAAACGAAGGCCCTGAAAGCATTTTGGATCGTTGGAAGAGCCTTTCGGACATCATTGGGCGCCGAGTGAAAGTCGATCTTGTACGCGGAGAGGTCGAGGGCGTCGTTTCAGATATTGATGCCGATGGGGTTCTTTGCGTTACCGATGCAGCCGGCACTTCGCATCGCATCCTTTCTGGTGATGTCATCTATCTGGATTGAAAATCTTTTTTGTGGTTTGGTCTGCCATGTTTTTTACAGACCGTTACCGATCGACAACCCGTAGCCCTGAGTGTCCGTCGGCTTTTCGAAACACTTCGATTTGAGCGCCGATGCGGTTTTTGAGAAGCTCCACATGGGAGATGACACCCACAATCCGATCGGAGGATCGCAGTTTTTCAAGGGCTGCAAGGGCGGTGTCCAGGGTCTCGGCATCGAGGCTGCCGAATCCTTCATCAATAAAGAGGCTTTGAATGCGGGTTTTTTCGCCAGCCATCTCCGAAAGACCCAGGGCCAAGGCAAGGCTTACAAGAAACGACTCGCCTCCTGAGAGGCTGCGCATGGGGCGAATGGCATCGGCTTGGTAGCGGTCCACGATCTCCAGCTCCAGATCCTTGTGTGGCACTCTCTGAATGGCGTATCTTGGATTTAGTTTGGTTAGATGCTGGTTGGCAAGGCCCACCAGTTGCCCCAGGGTAAGGCCCTGGGCGAATCGAGAGAACTTGGAGCCATCAGCCGAACCGATGAGCTCTTTGAGGAGAAGCCAGGGACTCGCCTCTTTTTTAAGTCTCTCCACCTCTTTGAGTTTTTCGGCTTGCTGTTTTCGAATGGCGGTATCGGCGTCAAGTTTTGCCTGGGTTTCACCCATCTCTTTCAAGGCCGAGTCGCGCTCTTTTTTTAGGGTTTGGATTTCAAGGAGAAGGTTTTCCGCCTCCTGGGTATTGGGAGGGTTTAGCTTTTTGAGTTTTTCGAGCTCTTTTTGGTTCTCTTCGGCTCTGGTTTTAAGCGAAATACCTCTCTCTTTGAGCCCCTCTTCTTTTTTGATAAGCCGCTCTTTTTGCTCTGTGGAAAGGCGTGCAGCCATTAGAGCGTCAATGGTGGCAAAAGGGGTGTGGGCAAGCTGTTCAAGAAGATCCTTGTGTCTCTCTTTCTCTTTTTGAAAGGCAACATTCAGTTGTGAGGAGAGGCTATCAAGACGTGCTTTTTGACTGTGAAGAGACGCTATGGCTGCTTCTGCCTCATCTCGTCTTTGGGCTTCGTTCAGACAGTCTTTTTTAGGCTTTTCCTGAAGTTTGCAATCGGAAAAAGGCTTTAGCTTTTCCTGCCATCCCATCTTTTCATCAAGAAGCCGGGCGATCTCTTCTGAAAGGGCTTCAATTTTTGCATTGATTCTTGCAGCCTCCGCTTCAAATTCTCCTCTCTGTTTCAGGGCGTCTCTCCATTTTTTATCTCGCTTTTCAAGAAGCGTAAGGGCGTCTCTCACATCCTTGGAATTGAGGTTTTCAAAACCCCACGGGTGAAAGAGCCGTGCCACGGCTTGCCATTTCTCTTCATGGGCCTGACGTGCCTTCTCTTCTTGCGTGATCTGAAAAGAGAGCTGTTTGTTCTCTTCGTGAAGAAATCGCTCCAACTCGTTTTGTGAGGCTTCGGAAGAAGCCAGGCGTGCTTTGACTTTTAAAAGGGTGGCTTCTGCCTCACCCTTTTGTGCTTCAAGGGTTTCGACGTGCTTGAGGCGTGCATGGGTTAAACTGAGGGCCTCTTGCTCGGTTTTCTCTTTTGCTTCAATGGCTGAGATGTTTTCAGCCGAGAGGATAAAATCCAGTTCGTCGGAGAGCTTTCCCATATTGTGAGCGTATTTTTGAGAGGACTCTTTGAGAAAGCGGCTCTCCGTGACAAGCTGGCCGAGTTTTTCTCTTTTTTTGGCCAGCTCTTCCCTTTTCAGGCTGAGAGCTTTTTCGTGGGATACGATCGCCTCTTTTAGATTGTTGCAGGCGGGCTGAAGATCGTTGGAAGAGGGCAGATCATCTTTTTGGGCGTAGGGGTGGTTTTTAGATCCGCATAGCGGGCATCTTTCTCCGGGGAGAAGCCTGGCTCGTTTCTCCTTCAGGCTTTCGATTACAAGGGCTTGACGAAGGGCAATTTCTTGAAGTTCAAGCTCTTTCTTTTTGTGGAAGAGGCTCTCTTCTCTTTTTTGAAACGCCTCGTCACCTTCCTCTATTTCTCGGTCAAGGTGAGTCTTTTGAAGCGCCAATGCCTTTAAGCTGGAGGTGCTTTTTTGGATTTCTTGAGCAAGCTTCAGCCCCTCATCAAGTTGTCGGACCCTTTTTTCAAGTCCTTCTTTTTGACGGAGGAGCGTTTCTGAATCGAGAAGGGTCTCTCTTTTTGAAGCGATTTTACTGAGGGCTTCTTTAGCCAGGTTTACCTCCTGTTGAATGGCTTTACATTTTCTTGCGGCATCTTCTTTTTCAAAGGCTTTGACCTGAATGTAGTTTTCAGTGAGGGCCTTGGCCTGGCCTGCAGAGGCAAGCTCTTGTGCCCGTTTTTCCCAGGCTGAAATGGCAGCTCTGATTCCATGCAGGGCCTCTTCGAGGCTGCCATCTGAAGGGTTCTCTTTTTGCCAGCTGGCAAGACGCTCTATTTCTTTGCTGAGTCCATCTCTTTTGAGAATGTCTTTGGCCTGCCGCAGCGTTTTTTCTTCTTCCTCCCTTTGGCATGATGCAAGGGCGCTGAGAAGGGCCTCAAGGGCGTTGGTTTTGGCTATGACAACGGCCTTTTCCACGGCCTCTTTCTCAGAAAGGCACTCTTTTTTTTGAGCACCACTCTCTTGCCAGAGCATGAGCGGTTTCTCCAAAGGAGAGGCTTGGGCCTCTTGGTTGAGGCGCTCTTTTTCAGGATTAAAATTCTCTTCGGCACGCTTGAGCTCTTCTTTTTCCAGTATAAGACGTTGCTGCGCCTCTTCTGCTTTTTGTGTGGCTTCAAAAAGGCTGTATCGATTTTCTCTCTCTTTGAAAGCGATCGAAATGTTTTCAATGCGGGGCAGAAACGCCTCAATCTGGACTTTTAGCTCTGATCGTTCATTTTCGGAGAGACAGGAGAGCATCTCCATGGATCGTTTGGCGTCGAAGAGGGCCTCCTCTTTTTCTCGAGCTGCTTCATGGGCCAGTACACTGAGGCGGGAGTAGATCTCTGTGCCGGTGATGCGCTCTAAAAGATCGCCTCGGTCTTTGGTATCGGCGTCGAGAAATTCGCGAAAGCGGCCCTGGGCAAGAAGTACAGAACGAAGAAAGCGGTTGTAGTCCAGGCCGGTAAGCTCAACAACCTTCACATCGACCTCGCGAATTTTGTGGGCAAGAATGGCTCCTTGGTGATCGCTGAGCTGACGTTTGGGCGTCTGGATCTTTCCATCGGGTTTTTTCCGGGCTCTTGAAAGGTCCCACCGCGCGGTGAATTCGCCTTTTTCAGAAGAGAAGCGTGTTTCAGCAAAACAGAAACCGGTGCCCCGTGACATCATGTTTTCCGGCTTTTCCGTATCGTAGCGAGCCGCCTTTCCAAAAAGAGCCAGGGTGATGGCGTCCAAAATGGTGGTCTTTCCCGCACCGGTTGGCCCAGTGATGGCAAAGAGTCCGGCTTCATCAAGAACACTTCCCTCAAAGTCGATGGTGATGGGGCCAGAGGAGGCCAGGGAGTTGAGGTTTTGAAATGTCAGGGAGAGAATTTTCACCGTTCCTCCTCGGCCTGCGTCAGAAGCATCTGAAAACAGTTGGTCACTTTTGTTCGTGTTTCGGGTTCTGGCGACCCTTGGCTTTCGTCGTAAAGGGTCAGGCGTTTTTCAAAGATCTGTGAGGGGGTGAGCTCCCTTATGGAGGTGTGTGCGGGGAAAAGATCTTGGGTGGAGGCCTCGTCATGAGCCACACCCACCTTCAAAACCTGGGCACCTTTGGTGTGGGCCAATTCACGAAGCTCCTGGTTGACAGTAGGTGATGAAAAGCCCCCCTTGATTATCAGCTCCAGCCAGGGGGTTCTTTCGTCCTTTGAGGTGTCAAAGGCACTTAACACTTCCTTGAGGCGTTCTACATCGCCTTTGATCCGGCAGAGTCTTCGAAAGCAGGGGACAGGTATCTTCTCTTGCTGAAATCCATCCTGAGTCCAGGTGAGGAGCCGCACCTCCTTTTGGTGATCGGCCTCGCTGAAGCTTAAAGGGATGGGGCTTCCCGAATAACGAATATGGGGCTTTCCCCCCACGGCCTGGGCACGATGAAGGTGGCCTAAGGCAACATAATCGAAGCACTCAGGAAAGTGAGAGGCCGAAATACTGCCCACATTTCCAATATGGATGGTGCGCTCGGAGTCTGATACCGAGCTTCCAAGGGCGGTGAGGTGACCGGTGCCAATGAGGGGAGCGGCAATCTTTTTTTTAGCGATGAGCTCAGCCATTTGCGTGTAGGTGGCGATGACTCCGGCGCGGGTCCTCTCCTCCATCTCATCAAAGGATTCGCCGGCCACAGCTTTTCGTACATCCCGGCCCCGTAAATAGGGAATGGCGGCAACCCAGATGGTTTTTGATTCAGCAGGCTGGGCCAACCCATGCAAAGGGACCCGGACCAGGCATGTTTCTAGGTCTTCCGGAAGAGAGCCCACCACATGCACACGCAGGCTCTCTAAAATAGCAGCCGGGGCGTTGAGGTGTGAGGGAGAGTCGTGGTTTCCACCCACCACAACGGTTGTACAGTGATCAATGGCTGAAAGCTCTGCCAAAAAGGAGAAGTAGAGCTTTTCTGCCTCTCGCGGTGGGTTCGCCGTGTCAAAGATATCGCCAGCGACGATGAGAAGGTCCACCTGTCTCTTTTTGATGGTCTCAAGAAGGAAGGCGAGAAAAGCTTTGTGTTCTTCGAAGCGGTGGCAATCGAAGAAGTGCTGGCCGAGGTGCCAGTCGGATGTATGCAGTACGTTCATGGGGCTCCAGTTTGTTGTATGGGGTGGGCCACTTTTGGGGTTCTGGGAAGGATAAAACAGAAGGTGCACGGAACACAAGTTATGTGGCGTTTTCGTGCCGGTGTGTTTCGTTTAATTGTAAAAAATGCACTTATAACATGCCTTAAAGACTCTTTTTTGCACCTGTAACATGATGTAGATGTGTCTTAGGGGCAAAAGGCATTCTGCAAGTGGTTGAAATTGGTGGGGTTGTTTCAGATTTCTCAAAAAAAGGAGGGCAGTCAGATGAAACAAGAGCGTAAGGTAAAATTTTTTACAGTGGCGGCTTTGATGGTCGTTGGAATGTTGACTTTCTGTGTTTCCACGGCGGCTGGTGGTTTTTTCTTTGGTCGAGTGGCAAAGCCTGGAACAGAACTTTATGAGTTGGGAAGCACGGCATTAGAAACCAATGGGGGTGAAATGACCTATTTTACAAATGGCCATGGGCGTATTTTACGTGTGCAGTCCGGTGTTGATGGTGAGGGGACGCTAAGGGTCTCTGTTGATCGAACTTACATTCCCAACGGATATATCGCTGGCACCCAGCTCTCTACCAACACCATTGGAAGCCTCTATAATAAGTTGTCAACTTGGGCTAAAAAAAGTGAGGTAAAGGCGGGTGGATATGCCATGCTCTCTTCGGAACTCGGGGCCAGAGCTTTTGAATGCGGTTGCGCGATTGCCGCATCACTGGATTCTGAGTAGGTTTGGCGGGTGAAGTCGGGGGCTTAAGGGCAACGTGAGCAAAGATAGAAAACGGGTTTTGGCCTTTTAAAGCTGAAACCCGTTTTTGTGTTTATAATCCCTGGGATGTGAACACGTGAATCTAGTTGGGTTTGGGGCTGCCGCTCGATTTGTGGGGCTTCATCTGCACATCATGGCGATTTTGCATCTGTTCTATGCGTCCGGCTGCAGCCCAGACGGATGATTTTACCGGCTTTTTCTCTTCTTTGGGTTCCTTTGGCTCTTTTTTTTTTATCTCTTTGAGAATGTCGGTGATCAAATGGGTGAGCCCCATACCATCCTCCTTTTTTTGAAAAGATACAACCTGAGCAAAGAGGAGCCCAGCGGTTGGTGTAGGGCTCCTGTGCATGGTTTACAATGGAATGTTTCCGTGTTTTTTTGCGGGCCTTGCCTCACGCTTGCTTCCCATGATTTGAAGGGCATCAATGAGGTGCATACGGGTTTCGGCCGGAAGAATTACCGCATCAATGTAGCCTCGTCCTGCCGCAATATAGGGGTTTAAGAAGAGATCATTGTACTCCTGGATTTTTTCAACACGTGTGACAGAAGGATTTTCAGATTTTTGAATCTCTTTTCTGTGGATGATGTTGGCCGCTCCTTCGGCCCCCATCACGGCAACCTCGGCTGTGGGCCATGCAAAGGCCATGTCGGCTCCAAGGTGTCGGGAACTCATGGCAAGATAGGCGCCTCCGTAGTCTTTTTTAACAATCAGAAGCAACTTGGGAACCGTGGCTTCGGAGTAGCTCCAGAGGAGCTTGGCACCGTGCCTGATGATGCCTCCCCACTCCTGCTGGGTTCCAGGGAGAAAGCCGGGTACATCGGCAATGGTCAACAGGGGAATGTTGAAGGCATCGCAAAATCGAATAAAGCGGCTCGCCTTGTCCGAGGCGTTGATATCAAGGCATCCAGCCAACACCTTGGGCTGGTTGGCAATGACACCCACCGTTCGTCCTCCGAGTCGTATAAAGCAGGTGATGATGTTTTGGGCATAGAGACTGTGGGGTTCAAAGAAGATTCCGTGGTCGGCAATGGACCGAATGATGTCCACCATGTTGTAAGGCTTCATGGGGTTGTCGGGCACCAGGTCGGTCAGTTCTGGGCAAAGCCTCTCATCAGGATCATCGGTGGGATGCCAGGGAGGGTCTTCCATGTTGTTGGAGGGGAGATACGAGAGAAGGAGCTTGATTTGTTCGATGCAGTGGGCATCATCCTCGCTGGCAAAATGGGCGACTCCGCTTTTGGTGCAGTGGGCGACGGCCCCGCCCAGCGCGTCAAAGCCAACCTCTTCTCCGGTCACCGATTTGATGACTTCTGGCCCTGTGATGAACATGTGGCTGGTTTTTTTGACCATAAAGATGAAATCGGTCATGGCAGGGGAGTAGACAGCACCACCGGCTGTGGCACCCATGATGGCTGAGATCTGTGGGATTACGCCCGAAGCGCAAGAGTTTCTGAAGAAGATCTCTCCGTAACCGGCCAAGGCGTCAACGCCTTCTTGAATGCGAGCTCCGCCTGAGTCGTTCATGCCGACCACGGGAACCCCAGCCTTCATGGCCATATCCATGATTTTGCAGATTTTTTTTGCATGCATTTCGCCCAGGCTCCCGGCACGGGAGGTAAAATCCTGAGCATAGGCAAAGAGGGGGCGTCCACCCACCAGTCCGTGACCGGTAATCACCCCGTCTGCTGGAATGCTCACATCTTCCATGCCGAAGTTGTTGCAGCGGTGGGTGACAAAGCGATCGATTTCACGAAAACTGCCCTGATCAAAAAGGCGATCCAGACGTTCCCGAGCGGTGAGTTTTCCTTTGGCAGTGTGTTTGGAAACAGCGGGTTCGCCGCCCATGGCAAAGGTGGTGGCCTCTTTGGCTTTTAGGTGGTCGAGTTTTTGTTGAACCAGAGTCATGGCGTCTCCTTCCATCCCGAAATAGAGAGTGCGTGCAAGGGGCTGTTGGCACCCTGACAGATGGATTTCGAGTTGTGATGGCGATCATGGTCAAGCGTCGTCCAGAGTGAACATTATTAACACGGTATGCAAAAAAAAAGAAATGACATTCGTATGGGGCACCCATTCAACCACGGGCAGTGAACGGTCTGGCTGAACGAGCGCTCAGTCAGAAGTGATGTAACACGGTTGTTTTGGAGCTGTCAAGGCAGGTAGTTGTTGACAATTAAAGAAAAAAGCCCCTTCAGGAAAAATCCTGAAGGGGCTTTGAGATGGACGATCAAAAGCTTTGCGTGCAGGCTAACCGCAGAGTGCCAGAAGAACACCGGCAGCCACAGCCGATCC
>JAKSCC010000286.1 GCA_022360815.1 Desulfobacterales bacterium | reverse complement strand
TAAAATATTTTTGTGCTTTTACAAAAACACCCATTCAACTCTTTTGCATAGCTGAGCTCCGACCACAACACCCAAACACGCTTCGCGTTTCTATTCTTTTTTTCGGCGAAAGAGCTCAAGATCCTCATTTCAAAAAACAACCAGGCGAAGCTTCTTTCCAAAAACCTTGGCTCACAACCCACAACAGGTCTCCCATGAACCCAACCCACTCAAACGAACCCCTTCTTGCCGTAGTACTTCGATTCTTTTTTTATTGCATCATTCTTGCTGCGGTAGCCCTTCTCATGACTTGGGAGGCGCAGCATACTGCCCACACGCACCTCTATCACGAAAACTCCCTCCTGGAACGCATGCAGGTAATCGCCCTTCTGGCAACCCTTTCCTGCGCATGGTGTACAGGTCGCCTCCAACCTGCCTGGAAAGGGCTAACGACTCTTATCATCGGCGCCTCAAGCCTTGCTTGCATTCGTGAATTTGATGCGGTTTTAGACCACCTCTTTGATGGTGCCTGGCAACTCCTCGCCACCCTCACCTTCATCCTCACCCTTTTTCTCCTTCGTCCCCACATCAGCTCTCTTCAAAACACCCTAAAAGCATTTTCAAAAACCGCTTCGTTCGGCATCATGGTGAGTGGTTTTATGACTGTTTTTGTCTTCTCACGCCTCATCGGACGCCAAGCATTTTGGCGCGCAGTGATGGAAGACGGCTACATGCGCGTGGTCAAACGGGCCGTGGAGGAGAGTACCGAGCTTCTCGGCTACACCCTTATCTTTATTGGAGCGATAGAACTTTTTCGCCAGAGTCGTCCCCAAAATCCCCAGCAAAAACGCCCGTAGCATATTTAACACAGCCCCTCCCTCGCAAACCGAGCCTTTTCGTCCATTCGTGCTGGGTACCATCTCTCCTTAAATCCAAATGCCTCACCTCTTCCTTATCCCCCAAAATTTTTCTCCTTTTCTCAATCTTACGTGAAGTGCTATGTGAAAAAGGGATAATCAAAACCACCCACCTTTCAAGGAAACCTCCATGAACGAAAATCAGCTTAAACAAGAAATTTACAATGCCATTGACACCCACAAGGAGCAGATCATCGATTTAGGAAAAACGCTCTATGATCATCCAGAACTGGGGTACAAAGAGGTTTTCGGAACCCAACTGGTGGGGGAATTTTTTAAAAAAATAGATATGGACGTTACGGAAAGCATCGCCGTCACGGGCATCTCTGCTGCCCCTACCAAAAAACAATCCGGCCCCACCATCACGGTGATGGGAGAACTTGACGCCATTGTCTGCGCCGATCACCCGAAGGCAAAAGGAGATGAGAAAGCCGTACACGCCTGCGGCCACCCGAACCAGATAGCCGCCATGGCCGGGGTCGCCTTAGGCCTTCACAAAGCAGGCGCTTTTGACAAGCTTCATGGAAACATTCAATTTATGGCTGTTCCCGCTGAAGAATTCATTCAAATGGATTTTCGCTCATACCTCAAAAAAAAGGGAAAAATTCATTGGTATGGCGGCAAGCAAGAGATGATCAGACGAGGGCTCTTCGACACCACAGATATGGCCATGATGATTCACTCCCTTGACCTGGGCTCTGTCCCAGCAGCCCTTCTGGGTGCCACTGGAAACGGATTCATCGGAAAAGAGATTCACTTTAAAGGGAGAGCCTCACACGCCGGCGCAGCCCCTCACGATGGAGTCAACGCCCTTAATGCCGCCATGCTGGCCATGAACAACATCCACGCCCAGCGAGAGACCTTTCGAGATGAAGACCACATTCGGGTTCATCCCATCCTCACCAAAGGGGGCGATGCCGTCAATGTGGTGCCCGCTGATGTGCGTATGGAGAGCTATGTGCGCGGAGCTTCCATCGACGGAATGCGAGACGCCTCCAAAAAGGTGGACCGGGCCATCATGGCCGGAGCCATGGCCGTGGGTGCCGATGTGGAGATCAAAACCACCGCCGGCTATCTCCCACTTCTTTCCGAACCTGGTCTCAACGCCATCTTTAAAGAGAATATCAAACCGTTCTGTGGTGAAATGATTCTGGAAAATTTGGAGCTTGCCGGATCGTTTGACATGGGCGATCTTTCTCACCTTATTCCCTGCCTCCACCCCTTTATCAGCGGCGTTTCGGGAAATCTGCACACCCAAGAGTTCAAAGTCGCAGATATGGAAACCGCCTGCATTATGCCCGCTAAGGCCATGGCCGGCACCTTGGTGGACCTGCTTTCCAATGGGGCCAAAAAAGCAAACACGATCATTGACAGATTTCTTCCAAGGCTCTCCAAAGAGACCTATCTGACCCTTCTCAATGACATCTCCGAGTGTCGCCACTTAAATGGAGAGAAAATGAAATAGTATGGATCTTCTCTATCACCTGAATTATGATGTGCCGCAATAAAAAACAGATCATCATTCAGGAGCATTATGCCTTTCATCGCCGATCTTCATATTCACTCAAAATATTCACGTGCCACATCCAGAGACCTTGATCTGGAGAACCTTCACCGCCACGCCCTCATCAAGGGAATCGGTCTCATGGGAACCGGTGACTTCACCCACCCGGCATGGATGGCAGAAATCGAAGAAAAACTTATTGAGCATGAAAACGGCCTTTTCACCCTAAACCCAGAACTCGAAAAGACCACCACCAATGGCCTTATCCATACCCTTAAGGCCACCTCCCAGACCCGTTTCATGCTCTCGTCGGAAATCAGCTGCATCTACAAAAAAGATGGAGCCACACGCAAAAATCACAATCTTGTTTTTTTTCCAAGCGTCGCCTCAGCAAAGGCCTTCAACAAAAAACTCGATGCCATAGGAAACATCACCTCAGATGGTCGACCTATTTTAGGCCTTGATGCTCGGGATCTTCTGGAGATCGTTATAGAGACAGACGAGAGAGGCGTTCTCATTCCCGCGCACATCTGGACCCCATGGTTTTCCATGCTGGGGTCCAAATCGGGATTCGATACCCTGGCCCACTGTTTTGGAGACCTCTCCCACCATATTTTTGCAGGAGAAACCGGTCTCTCATCTGACCCTCCCATGAACCGCAGGGTCTCCATGCTTGATGGCATCACCCTTATCTCAAACTCCGACGCCCATTCGCCAGCCAAATTGGGCAGAGAAGCCAATATTTTCGACTGTGAGCGAAGCTATGATGCCATTTTTGATGCTTTGCGGGAAAAAGGAAACCCAGGATTTCTTGGCACGCTGGAGTTCTTCCCGGAAGAGGGAAAATACCATATGGACGGCCATAGAAATTGTGGCGTACGGCTGGAACCTGAAGAGTCGGCGGCTTTAAACGACCTCTGCCCTGTATGTGGCAAGCCCATGACCTTGGGCGTGCTTCACCGAGTGTTGGAGCTTTCCGACCGAAGCGAAGCCGAAGCCCATGAAGCGGGCAAAAGTCACCCCGGCTTTCAAAGTCTCATTCCGTTGGAAGAGATTCTCTCGGAAATCTATTCAGTGGGCCCCAAATCCAAAAGAGTCCAGGGGCAGCTTTCCCAGCTCATATCCAAACTGGGGCCAGAGCTTTCCATCCTAAAAGACCTTAGCAAAGAAGAACTCTCGGCTTCTGGCATTCCTCTTCTGACAGAAGCAATCTGCCGGGTCCGTGAAGGAAGGGTGGTTTTAAAAGGTGGGTTTGACGGCGAGTACGGTACGGTAAAAGTCTTTTCAGAAGAAGACAAGGCAGAGCTTCCCGGCCAGGCCCTTCTCTTTCAGATTCCTCAAGCCCCTGCCCCCAAAAAAGAAAAAAGAGCCAAAAAAAGCGTCGCTTCAAGCCCAAAAAAGGAAGAACCAACACCACCTGCACCCAAAGGGAAGCTCAACGCCATGCAACAACAGGCGGTAGACCACCCTTCTGGCCCTCTTCTTATTGTCGCAGGCCCAGGTACCGGCAAAACGCACACCATCACACGGCGTATGGCGGCTTTGGTGGAAAAGGGAATCGCACCTGAAACCATCCTCGCCATCACATTCACCAACCGCGCCGCGCGTGAAATGGACGAGCGCCTTGAAAAACGCATAGGAAGCCCAAGGCCCTTGGCGTGCACCTTCCATGCACTGGCCTTAAACCTTTTGGAAGAGTGGGGAAAAGCCCCTGCCATTGCAGATGACCTTACCAAAAAAAGAGTGCTCAAAGAGGCCATCCATGTGTCCCTCAGCTCCGATGAGCAAAAAAATATCAAGCCAACCTGGCTTTCCCATCATATTGAAAAGGCCAAGCAACAGCTCATTTCACCGGACGACGATCTCACCCTCTTTGAGCCGGATCAAAAGAAGATGCTTCGTTTCCGGCAGTGTTACAGTGCCTATGAAATGCTTCTGAGACGCAACAACCTCATGGATTTTGAGGGCCTTATCTTTGCCCTTATCGCCATACTGGAGTCCGATCCGGCTTCTCTTTCTGCTGTCAGAAAAAAATTTCAACACCTCTTCATCGATGAGTATCAGGACCTCAACCACGCCCAATACCGGCTCACTCAGCTTCTGGCTCCAAAAGGGCACAGCATCTGTGTTATCGGAGATCCAGACCAGGCGATCTACGGATTCCGTGGTTCCTCTTCCCGATATTTCGATCGATTCACCCAAGACCAGCCCCAGGCCACCCGCATTGTACTCCACCAGAACTACCGGTCCACCCAAACCATCCTTTCGGCATCGGGCACCCTTCTGGGAAACAGCCAAAAGGTTCGCTCAAACATTGACGGAACCCGACACCTCACCATCTTCGGCAACGCAAGTGGAGAAGAAGAGGCTGTGGCCATTGGAAAAACCATTGAAAAACTGGTGGGCGGTATTGGGTTTCACTCCATGGATTTCGGAAGCACCGACTCTGGGGATGCCCACTTCAGCTTTGGCGATATGGCCATCTTAACCCGCACCCACATCCACGGCCAAGAGATCGCTCGAAAGCTAAAGGAGGCAGGACTGCCCTGCGCTATCTCATCAAGCTCAGGCCTCTTTGGCCACCCCGACATGCTTAAATTTCTTTCGGCCCTGAAGCTCACCTGCGGATGCGGCAGCCTCATGGACCTTGAACAGGCCCTGCCCCTTTTTACAGAAAAAAATATCACCTTTCCCCTGTACCCGCCCATCTCAAACAGTGGAGAGCGCCTGGGAGTCTCTCAACTTATTGCAAACCCCTGGCTTCTGCCCGAATCCTGGTGTAGCCACAAAGACGAGCTTTGCGCTATTTTAAGTCAACTCCTCAAGGCCAGAGTGGAGTGCAAAAATCATGGACCCGCCCGTCAAATCCACTGTCTTCTGGAAGAGCTGCCCGCCTTTCGAAAGACCATGGATACAGATGAAGCCTTGGCACACGCCATCAAACGCCTTGTTCAACAAGCCGAGGCCTCGCCTAAGCAAATGACACCCGCCCGGTTTCTGGCCCAATGCGCCCTCTCTCGGGAGCAGGACACCCTTGAAATAAAATCTGAAAAAATTCAGATCATGACACTTCACGCCTCCAAAGGCCTCGAATTTCCCGTGGTCTTTATCGCCGGCTGCGAAGAGGGAAACATTCCTTTTGCACCGGAGTATGACGATCCATCAGATCTTGATGAAGAGAGACGCCTCTTTTACGTGGCCATGACACGGGCCAAAACCCAACTTTTCCTCTCCCATGCGGCAAAACGCCTTCGCTTTGGAGAATTCAAACCCTGCCTCCCCTCCTCTTTTTTGACTGACATTGAAACCTTTCTCAAAAAAGGAGAGCGCCAAAGGATGGCCCCCAAAAAGGCTGAAATTCCAAAGGGACCGGTACAGCTGAGCCTCTTTTAACGCCTCACCCTTTGCTCCTAACAAAAAAGAGCCCCCATGATCAACTGGCCATGGGGGCTCTTTTTTATTCAAACACTCTCTAAGCCAAAAGGAAGACTATCTTTTCAGCACCTCAAAAAGTTTTCGAGCATTGATAACATCTGTTGCGATCTGCTGGGAGAGCTCTTCAATACCGGAAAACTTCTTCTCATCGCGAAGCTTCTGGATCATATTGACCTTAATCTCCTCACCGTAAAGGTCTCCTGAAAAATCCAAAAGATGCACCTCCACGGTGAATTCATGGTCATCAAAAGTGGGGCTGTAGCCGATATTGGCGACCCCCTCAAATTGCCCCTGAGCTGACGCAACACTTACGGCATACACCCCTGTGGCAGGACAGAGTTCATCGCTAAGCTGAATATTTGCCGTGGGAAAACCAAGGAGTTTTCCGCCCCGCGCACGACCGGCCACCACTTCTCCGCGAACCTGATAAAAGCGCCCCAAAAATTCCGGTGCTCGGTGAACATCGCCACGCTTGATCACTTCTCGAATACGGGTGCTGCTGATACGCGTTTCGCCCACAGTAACCCACTGCGGAGAAAAAACTTCAAAACCCATCTCTTCGGCAAATTGACGCATAAGATCAATATCGCCTTCACGCTTTCGTCCAAAGTGGTAGTCACCACCTACGATAAAAGCTTTCATCCCAAGTTTTCCAACCAAAAGATCGGCCACAAACTCACGGGCCTCAATGGCAGCAAACTCTTTGGTAAAGCGCACCGTCACAAGCACATCAATACCGCAGGCCTCAATGAGCTCTCGTTTCTGCTCATAAATGGTGATTTGTGGGGGGGGATCCGCCTCTTTGCAAAGAACTCGTTTGGGGTGCGGCTCAAAGGTAATCGCCACGCTGATACCACCAATTTCCTCGGCCTTGGTTACAGCCGATGCCAAAAGCACCTGGTGGCCCTTGTGAACGCCGTCAAAATTGCCGATGGTCACCACACTTTTTGTCAGGGGATGGTCAATCCCGTCAAAACCTTCGTATAATTCCATGATATTTCAGCAGATCTCCCTTTTCCAACCTTCACACATGTAAAAAAGATTTTATAAGTTTTTTTCAACTCAAAATCAATGTTTTTCCCGCCACCTTCTTTGAGGAACATTTTTGCAAAAAAGGCTTGATCGACGCAAAAAGCGCTGCTATAACGCACTCACTTCTTCGCCGAAGTGGTGGAATTGGTAGACGCGCTGGTTTCAGGGACCAGTGGGGGCAACCCCGTGGGAGTTCGAGTCTCCCCTTCGGCACCAAATAAAAAATAAACCCTCTGCACACAAACCGTGCAGAGGGTTTTTTGTTTTTACCCTCACACATTTTATTGTCCCCACAGAAAAACAAGATAAACCTGGTCATGCCGCTTGTGCCGTCAAGGTAGAAGAGGCTTACACTGGCGCCGAAAAGCACCTCCAATGGATACTGGAGATCCTGCATGTGACCTCCCGCCCTTGACCGCTCTTATCATCGCTCCACGGTGACCTCACGGCAGGCTCTCTTTCTGGAATACTTACCACCTCTGTGCTTTCCCCGCCTGCCCCGTTTCTTCTTTTTTCTGGCACATCAATCCTTTCGGCAACAATGGTTCTGTTATGTGTTGATAAAGCAAAACATACCGATTCAATCAGGTGGGTTGCTTTAGGCCATACTTCTCGATTTTATAAATCAATGCTTTTCGGCTCATTTTCAAAAGGTCGGCTGTTTTCACCCGGTTCCAGCCGGCCTGCGTCAAAGCAGCCTCCAAAATTTTCGCTTCGGTCTCTTCCAGCATCTGCTTCAAGGGCCTTCCATCCAGCACCGGAACCGCCGAGCCCATCTGCTTTGACGGCGCTCCGCTTAAACTCACCGGCAAATCTTCCGGCATAATAACCCCACCCTGTCCCATAACCACAGCCCGTTCCACAGCATTTTCAAGCTCGCGAACGTTTCCCGGCCAATGGTGAGTGGTAAACTGCTTCAAAGCCTCTTTGGAAATCTGAAGCACTCCTTTGCCCGTTTCATCGTTACACCGTGAGATAAAGTGATCTACCAGAAGAGGAATATCCTCCCGCCGCTCCCTGAGCGCCGGGATCTGAATGGCCACCACATTGAGCCGGTAGTAGAGATCCTCGCGAAAGGTGCCACTGGCAATGGCTTCGTCCAGATTGCGATTGGAGGCGGCAATAAGCCTGACATTGGCCGTGAGGGTCTCCATCCCCCCCACCCTTTGAAACTCACGATCCTGAAGCACGCGCAGAAGCTTGGCCTGAAGACTGGTGCTCATCTCCGAAATTTCGTCGAGAAAAAGCGTGCCCCCTTCGGCCAATTCAAATTTACCTTTCTGGCGCCCCACAGCCCCTGTAAACGCCCCTTTTTCATGGCCAAACAGTTCACTTTCCAAAAGCCCCTCGGGAATGGCCGCACAGTTGACACTGATCATGGGGCCTTTGCTTCTTCTGGAGTTGTAGTGAATGGCCTTGGCCACCAACTCTTTACCGGTTCCGCTCTCCCCTTGAATCAAGACCGTGGCATGGGTTGGGGCTACCCTGCCGATGCTTTTAAAAACTTCCTGCATACCCGAGGATCTTCCAATAATGCTGTTCACCTCAAAACGAGTCCGCACCACCTCACGCAAATCTTCGACTTCGCGGGTAAGACTCTGTATTTCAAGGGCACGACGCACGTTCAGAATAATCTCAGAGTTGTTAAACGGCTTTGAAATATAGTTGTAAGCTCCTAGCTTCATCGCTTCTACAGCCGTATCCACACCGGCAAATGCGGTGGTCATGATAACTGGAGTCGACGGCCACTTTTCTCGCATAATGCGAAAAGCCGCCATCCCATCCATCACCGGCATGCGAATATCCATCAAAACCAGATCCACAGGAGACTCTTCCATACGGTCCAGTGCATCCTGTCCATTGGCAGCCTGTATGCAGGCAAACCCCTCAAGCTTCAACACTTCACTGAGCAATATCCGAACGTGGGCTTCATCATCCACCACAAGAACGATCGTCTGAGATCGACTCACGATATCTCCTCTTCGGGAAGAATCACCTCAAAACGGGTGCCTTCCCCAATCCTGCTTGATACATTCACCCCTCCGCCATGGAGGTCCACAATCTTCTGTACCACGGCAAGGCCCAAACCGGTACCTTCGTCCCGTGTTGTAAAAAAGGGGTCAAATAGTCGACCCAGGTATTCGGGATCGATTCCTCTGCCGTTATCTTCCACAACCACACTGATACCTCGAGGCACCCTTCGGGTCACCACACGAACCATACCGCCATCATCTACAGCCTGCACCGCATTGATCAAAAGGTTGATAAAAACCTGTTTGATCTGCTCTTGGTCCACCTTTACCTTCGGCAGATGCTCCCCGTAATCCATCTGAATCTCCACATGATGTTGGGTGGCATTGAGGTTTACCAAAAGCAAAGTATCGGCCAAGACACCATTGATATCCACGCTAAGACGGGCTGATTCGCAAGGACGCGCGTAGTAGAGAAGCTCATGAATCATCTTGTTGAGACGATCCACCTCCTGCACAATAATGCGGATGTACTGACGCCGAGAATCCTTCTCCTCCAAACCATTTTCAATAAGTTGCACAAACCCTTTGATGGAGGTCATGGGGTTTCGAATCTCGTGGGCCACTCCGGCTGCAATCTCCCCCAGAGCTGCCAGGCGGTCGGTGCGCTGCATCTGTCCTTCAATGCGCCGACGCTCCTCCAGTCCTTGGGCAAACTCGTTGACCGACTCTGCAATCTCTCCCAACTCTCCACCCATGGGGGCAATGCGATAGGTCACATCTTTCTCAATCCGTCGAATGCCCACCTTGATCTCTCCGATGCGCCAGGCCACCGCCTGGGCAATCACCGCAGCCCCCATAAAGGAGAAGATAATGCCCACGGCAATGGCAATATAAAAGGGAAAGCGCATCTTACGAATCTGGATGTTGATATCTTCCACCCGCTCGTTGGACCAAATATATCCGATCACATCATCTTTACGCACAATGGGGTGCATGCAATTCATGATTTCACCTCGCACCAGACGTGCGGTCTGCACGCGAGGTTTTCCCGTAGCCATCACGGCTCGCCCTTCATGGCTCTCGCTGATGGACTGACCCACTTTGTGCCCCAGAGAAGTGCTTGGTCCATAGGTAATAATGGCATCCAGGTCCCGCGAGTAGTACCCCACCCCTACGCCAGGCTCGGCAGCTGCAATCTCATCGGTCAAGGGGGCAAGGGCCTGATTCAAGATTCGAATTTTCTCCCCACGGCTGGCTTCGAAAGCGCCTTTCTCTTGAAGCATCCCCCCAAAAGTCCCAACAAGCCCCTTATCCAAGAGGCGTGCCAGGGAAAAAAGCTTGCTCTGTTTTTCCTGCAGCATGGCCTGCTCGGCTTCACGCATCAGCACCATGCCGGTACCAATGGATGAAACTGCAATGATAATGGCCATGAAAATAAAGATAAATATGCGTATGGGAATCTGTCTCACACCCTCTCCTGATTAAGATGTCATGCAAAAATCACGGATTCGATTTTCCATGATATACACAAAGCCCATGAGAACCGTCGAGGATAAAGATATGGCGCACGTTTGCCGAATGCCTTCAATCAAAAAGAGATCCCTATCCCCTTGTGAGACAGCCTCTATGTTGACACCCTGAATCGGAGTCGGTACCATAGAGAGCTTTGTAAAAGACGATTTTGTCAAAAAGTGACACACCAACGTGATGCGACTTGCAACATCATAGCAAAAAATGGTGTGAGTGGACTTTTTACGAAGCCATCAAAAAGAAGTGTCCCGAAACAAGCGCTGACGCGCTGTTTTGGCCATTGATCTGAATGACATATGAGGTGTCGGCAACAACCGCACCCCTGGAGGCCCAAGCGTGCAATCAAAAATTCTCATTTTAAAATTTCCCAAAGAGACCACTCCCGACCCCGTAGTCTGCTACCTCGCCCGCGACTATGAACTCACCTTTGCCATTTTGCATGCGAATATCTTTCCCAGGCGAGAAGGAATCATGGTTCTCGAACTCAAGGGCACTCGGGAAAACTTTAAAAAAGGGTTGGAGTATATCAAGAGCAAGGGCATCAAGGTAAGCCGTCCCAATCAGGAGGTGACTCGGGAAGAGGAGCGCTGCACCCACTGCGGGGCCTGCACCGCAGTCTGCCCCACCGGAGCCCTCCATATTGAGCGCCCCTCCATGGAGGTGGTGTTTGAACTGGAAAAATGCAGTGCCTGTGAACTTTGCGTTCCCACTTGCCCCTGCCAGGCGATGAAAGCCAACCCCAAGGATAAAAATTTCTTCTAATGAAAAGAAGCACCATTGCCGTCGCCCTGAGCGGCGGCATAGACTCCCTTTATACGGCATGGCGTCTCAAAAAAGAGGGGCACAACCTCATCGGCATCCACTTTGTCACCGGCTACGAAATAAGTCGAATAAAATCCGATGACGCACCCTGTGAGCAGCTCACCCTCCACAGCGACACTGGAAAACCGGCCATTCCCGCCATGAATCACATGGCATCCCAGCTTGAAATCCCCATCCATATCATCGATATTCGGGAGATTTTTCAAAAAAAAGTGGTGGTGCCCTTTATTGATGCCTACAAAAGCGGCCAGACCCCCAACCCCTGCCAGCTCTGCAACCCCACCATCAAATTCGGGCTGCTTCTTGAAGTGGCCCAGTCGTTGGGGGCCGAAACCCTTGCCACCGGCCACTATGTGCGCACCCAAAAAGACGAAGCAGGAAGGCTACACATTTTAAAAGGGAGCGATCCCACAAAAGACCAGTCCTACTTTCTCGCCATGGTTCCACCAGAAAATTTGGCTCGCGCCATTTTCCCCTTGGGAGAAATGGCCAAAGAGGAGGTGAAAAAGGAGGCCTTTAAAGCCGGCCTGAGCTCTTTTGCCAAGGGTGAAAGCCAGGATATCTGCTTTATTCAAGGTGGGGATTACAAAGAATTTCTTTTGGGCCAAAAAGGATTCTCCATGACCCCCGGCCCCATCACTTTAGAAGATGGCACTAAGGTGGGCAAACACCAGGGGCTCCACGGATTTACCATTGGTCAGAGGCGGGGCATCAACTGCCCTGGGCCCTACCCCTACTACGTCCTGGCCCTTCGACCCGATGAAAACCGCCTGGTGGTGGGAAAAAAGGAGTCTCTCTTAAAAACAAGCTGCAGGGTGCGAGATCTCAATTGGATTCAACCTCCGGAGTCTCTTACTTTTCAAACCACCTGCAAAATTCGTTACAGCCACAAAGGCGCCTCGGCCACCCTCACCTGGGATCCAGAAACACAAAACGGCCAAATCACCTTTGAGTCGCCCCAATCCGCCGTCACACCCGGTCAGGGGGCCGTCTTTTATGCCGACGATGAGGTCATCGGCGGTGGATGGATTATCTAAGCGGGCCTACCCGCCAATCAAACGTGGCTTTTTGCGGAGCCATGAACAGAAAAGAGTTTAAACGCAAAATGCCTAAATTTTACATCACAACCCTTGGCTGCAAGGTCAATCGATTCGAGTCCGACGCCGTGGCCATGGCTCTCACCTCTTTGGGGTGGAGCAGAGCCGAAAAAACATTTGACGCCGATGTCTGCGTCATCAACACCTGCACCGTCACCGGAAAAGCCTCGGTGGAGTCACGAAACCTCATTCGTCAGATGGTGCGCAACAACCCCAATGCCAAGGTGGTGGTGACAGGTTGTTACGCCCAGACCGAAGCCGAAGAGATCGAAAAAATTGACGGGGTGGCAGCTGTTATCAGCCACACGGAAAAACATAAAACCCCTGATTATATTGTGGCTCTGCACGAAACCGGCAAGGCCCATTTTTCGAACGACCGCAACAAAAGCTGCCGAGAGACCCTGTTTCACGGCATTGATGTCGAGGTCCCCGGCACGCGAACACGGCCCCTTCTCAAAATCCAGGACGGCTGCGATGCATTCTGCTCATACTGTATTGTTCCCCACACCCGTGGCCGCTCTCGAAGCATGAAGAAACAGGAGGTGTTCCAACGGCTCAAAGGACTTGGCGAAAAAGGATTTCAGGAAGTGGTTCTCACCGGCATTCACATTGGATGCTACGGCCTGGATTTAACGCCAAAAACCAATTTTTATGAACTTCTCAAAGAGATGGACAGCCAAAGGGCGGTAAAAAGGGTTCGCCTGGGTTCCATGGAGCCCATGGAGATCTCCAATGAACTCATCGAACTGGCCGTCTCATCCCCCTTTTTCTGTGACCATTTTCACATCCCCCTTCAAAGCGGCGATGATGACGTTTTAAAACGGATGAAACGCCCCTATACGGCGTCACGCTTTAAAGAGCTGGCCACCCTCATTCACCGCTTGAACCCCTCAGCGGCCATTGGGGCCGATGTGATCATCGGTTTTCCCGGAGAGACCCAAGAACAATTTGAAAACACATGTGCCTTTTTAGAATCTCTCCCCCTGGCTTATCTCCATGTTTTTCCCTTCTCGCCCAGAGAAAGAACCCCTGCCGCTTCCCTTGAAGGCCGTCTGGATGGCGACACCCTTAAGGCCCGCACAGCACGCGTTCGGGCCATTGGCAATGCCGCCAAAAAACGCTTTATGGAAAAGGCCATCGGCACTCAGGTAGAAGTCATCGTCGAAAAAGAGAGAGACAAAAAGAGCGGGCGTCTCAAGGGCGTTACCTCCAACTACATTCCGGTTCAGCTTGACGGAGACGATAAGCTGATGAACACTCTGGTTTCGGTCACCCTCACCCAGATCCACGAAAACGGATATCTTCTGGGAAGCCACAAGGAGGACTAAATGAGACGGCGGCTGGCGGTGTGTTTTTTTACACTCCTCTTTTGGGTATCCATTGCCCATGGCCAGGAGCATCGCCCCATTGTCTTTGGGGGGGATTCCCAATACCCCCCTTATGAATTTCTTGATGAAAACGGCAAGCCATCTGGCTTTACCGTGGAGCTCACCCAGGCTCTGGCGGAAGTGATGGGCATGGATATTGAGATCCGCCTGGGCCCCTGGGAAGAGATCATCGAAGCATTCAAGCAGGGAGAGGTGGATGTGATGCAGGGCATCTCTTACTCCCAAGAACGTGCGTCCCTTTACGAATTCAGCCAGCCCTACACCCTCATTCACCACTCTATTTTTACTCGGGATGAGACCAAAGGCATCACAACCATAGAGTCCCTGGCTGGAAAAAAGGTGCTTGTGCAAAACGGCGGTATCATGCACGACACCCTTAAAAACAACACCCTTGGCATCACCCCGGTTCCTGTACCCTTTCAAACCCAGGCCCTTCGCCTGGTGGCCGCAGGAAAATACGACCATGCCATCGTCGCCAATCTGCCCGGCCTTTACACCATCAGCGAAAACAGGCTCACCAACATCAAACGACGGGGAAACCCTGTTGCAATTCAACGATACTGTTACGCTGTACTCAAAGGCAACACGGCCCTGAGGGCCCAGATCAGCGAAGGGCTCGCCATTTTAAAAAACACCGGACGCCTAAGAAAAATACACTCCTCCTGGCTTGGGGTTCTGGACCCTGCCATTGCCCCTCGAAAACTCATTATCACCGCCAGCATCATCATCGGGCTTATGGCCATCATTATTATCGGCAGCATTCTTTGGTCCCGCACCCTGAAGCACGAGGTGGCGCTTCGAACCGAAGAGCTGGCCAAAGAGATTGCGGAAAGAAAAGAGGCCCATAAAGAGCTGGAGACCCGTCAAAAACAGCTGCTTCAAGCCGATAAAATGGCATCGCTGGGCCATCTGGTCTCTGGCATTGCCCATGAACTCAACAACCCCAATGGGCTTCTTCTTCTAAACATCCCCCTTTTGGTGGACGCCTTTAATGAAATTCACCCAATTTTGGAAGAACGCTTCAAAGAGACCGGAGATTTTTCAGTGGCTGGCCTGCCTTACTCCCGCATGCGCGTAGAACTGCCTCAGCTTCTGGGAGAAACCACTGAAGCTGCTCGACAGATCAAAAGCATTGTGGAAGACCTGAGGGACTTCTCCCGCCAAAGCGATGAAGCCCTGCAGTGCTGCAGTATCAATGCTCTGGCGACCAATGCCCTACGACTGGTTCGAAAGTCCGTGGAAAAAGCAACCAGCAACTTTTCGGTAACCCTTGAAACAGGTCTACCGGCTGTCACTGCCAACCCTCAACGCATTGAACAGGTGGTGATCAACCTCATTTTAAATGCCTGCCAAGCCTTGGAGCACCGCAATGCAACCATTGCCCTCAAAAGCGGCTATGATTCATCAGAAGGGATGGTGTTTCTCGAAATCTCCGATGAAGGTATCGGCATTCCAGAAGAGAATATGGTTCATATCACCGATCCCTTTTTACAACCAAACGAAGCACCGGAGGAACCGGCCTCGGCCTTTCGGTCTCTGCAGGCATTGTGAGAAGCCACAATGGCACCCTCACCTTTGTCTCAACCCCCGGAAAAGGCACCACCGTCACCCTTTCGCTCCCAGCGACACCCTGTGCCCCAGAGGAGTCTCCATGAACGCACCCATCCACCCCGAATTCTCCATCCTTCTTATAGACGATGAAATTTCATGGCTGAGGAGCCTTGGCCTTCTTCTGGAACGAGCCGGATTTTCCACCATCCACAAGCTTTCAGACGGCCGAAAGGTCACAGAGGTACTCCAGGAACAAGAGATCGGCATTGTACTTCTGGATCTTATGATGCCACACATACCGGGACAAGAGCTGATTCCTGTGATTCGAGAGCACTCTCCCGAAACCCTGATCATCGTTGTCAGCGGAATGAATCAGCTCGGTCTTGCGGTGGAGTGCATGAAACTGGGGGCAAGCGACTACATTGTCAAAACCGGTGCCGAAGAGCGCATTGTGGCCACGGTACGAAACGCCATGAACATCTGGGAACTCAAACGCGAAAACCGCGCCATTCGAAACCAGATCATCCAAGGTCCCGAACACCCCGAGTTCTTCGATCACATGTCCACCACCAACCGCTATATGACCTCCATATTCAGCTACATCGAATCCATCGCCACCTCACGGCAGCCGGTTCTGGTTACAGGAGAGAGCGGCACGGGAAAAGAGCTGATTGTTCGTGCCATCCATAGGGCCTGCAATCCTCCGGGCCCCATGGTGGCGGTCAATGTGGCGGGGCTTGATGACAACATCTTCTCTGATACCCTCTTTGGTCATGTTCGAGGGGCCTTTACAGGCGCAGAGTCCCGACGCGGAGGCATGGTGGAAAGAGCTGCAAGAGGCACTCTTTTTCTTGATGAAATCGGAGACCTCAGTGCCCCTTCACAAGTCAAGCTTCTTCGCCTGCTGCAAGAAGGAGACTACTACCCTGTGGGAAGCGATCTTCCCGAGACCATTGATGCTCGAGTGGTCTGCTCAACCCATCAGAACCTCGTAGAAAAAGGGGCCATGGGTGAATTTCGAAAAGACCTCTTCTATCGGCTTCAGACTCACCACATTCACGTTCCCCCCTTAAGAGAACGCAAAGATGACATCCCCCTTCTTCTGGATACGTTTATAAAGCAGGCTGCCGGAGAAAACGGTAAAAAGACACCGACCTATCCCCCAGAGCTTCCTGTGCTTTTGTCGACGTATCATTTCCCTGGCAATGTCAGGGAGCTCAAATCCATGGTCTTTGATGCTGTGGCCCGCCATCGAGGGGGGACCCTTTCCATGACCTCTTTCAAAGAGGCCATGGCCGATCACAACACCCCGGGAGTGGAGAGGATCTCGGGTCCTGAGAAAGAGTGTGAGCCCTTCACGCACCTTGAACCACTCCCCACCCTCACCGAAGCTTCCCGCATGCTGGTAGACGAAGCCATGAAGCGGGCCGAAGGCAACCAAAGTATCGCTGCACGGCTCCTGGGAATCTCTCAGCCGGCACTCAGCAAACGGCTCAAACAGTTACGTCAAAAAGAATGATCAATTTTCTTTATCGTCAACAAATAAACAGAATGATCGCAAAAGGGGCATAGCTTTGGTTATAGCTATAACATTTCTCATATTTGGATATTTACCCTTATATTTTAAAGAATTACCCAAAACCCGTTGTGGATTTTTTACTTTTGTTATAGTCCGCCCCTGCGTGTTCCCTCAAAAGAGATAGAAAATTATCCCTTTAGATACCTATGACTTGCCTCCAAAAAACACATTTTGGCACTTTCTTTGCATTAAAACAACGCCATACGTCATAATAATTGAATCGGTGAAAGAGACTTGCACCTGACACGCATCAGATATGCAGGCAAAGCCGCCACAAACGACAAGATTCCTTACAGCACATTTTCGTTAAAGACGCCGAGCAGTCGGCCTCTTTGCACTGACGTCACGAAAATCTCTGCCATCAGAATCTTTTAGGGCTTTACCAAAGCAGAACCAGCAGGGCTCATTCGGGATCGGAGAAAGGAGAAAGAAAGACGTGAAACTCTGGATGAAAATTATGATCGGTTTAGGACTTGGTGTGGTTGCAGGTATTGTACTTGGGGAGAAAGCCTCCTATGTAAAACCCATCGGCACCCTGTTTATTAATGCCATCAAGATGCTGATTATCCCCCTGATCTTCTCCTCCATTATCGTGGGAATGACAAGTCTCAAGGACGGCAAGCAGCTTGGGCGTATCGGCCTGAAGACGCTTGCCATCTACATGCTTACAACCGCATTTGCTGTCTGTATCGGTCTTTTGGTCAGCGCCATTCTCACCCCCGGTGAGGGCATGGTTATCGACATGGGAACCGCCACCGCAGCCAAGAAGGCCCCGCCCTTCATTGACACCATTATCAACATCGTCCCCAAAAACCCTCTGGGTGCCCTCTCCAGCGGAAAAGTGCTTCAGGTCATCTGCTTTGCCATCTTCTTGGGCATCGCCATCAACCTTACCGGCGAAAAAGCAGACCCTTTCAAGCGTGTATGCGAAGCTGTGGCTGAAATTATGTATACTCTGACAGCCATCGTGATGGAATTCGCCCCTTACGGTGTTTTTGCTCTCATGGCATGGGTTGTGGGTCACTATGGTGCATCTACCCTACTGCCCCTGCTCAAGATCATCCTTGCCATGTACATCGCAGCCGTCCTCCATGCGGTCGTGGTTTACGGCTCCGGCGTTGCCCTCATTGCCAAGCTGAACCCCATCAAATTCTTTAAAGGGATCATGGATGCCCAGGCGGTTGCCTTTACCACCACCAGCAGCTCCGGCAGCCTGCCCGTAACCATTCGATGCGCCCAGGAGAACCTTGGTGTGTCCAAAAGTGTCTCCAGTTTCGTGCTTCCTTTGGGTGCCACCGTCAACATGGACGGCACCGCCATCTACCAGGGCGTGGTTGCCTTGTTTGTGGCCCAGGCTGCGGGCATTGAGCTTACAACCACCCACTACATGATTCTGATCCTCTCCTCCACTCTGGCTTCTATCGGAACCGCAGGCGTGCCCGGAGCGGGTCTTATCATGCTCTCCGTCACCCTCTCCTCCATCGGCCTTCCCATGGAGGGTATTGCACTGGTCGCTGGTATCGACCGTGTCCTCGATATGGCCCGCACCTGTGTCAACGTCACCGGTGATGGCATGACCGCCCTTCTCGTTGCCAAGAGCGAAGGCGAGTTCGACAAAGAAATTTATGAGGCCACTGAAGCCGTATAGAATTCTTCTATCCCCATAGAGAAATGAGAAAAGGGGCCCCTCCAACAATTTAGAGGCGGCCCCTTTTCTTTTATAAACAGCACCAATTGGTTATCCCATCACCCTATCGCTCCTTCCAGATCTAAAATCAAACCTCTGCCGGACCAGTCGATTCGTGGATGAAGCCCAAGAGCCTCACATAATTTTTCACGAGATTGCAACGGGTGTTACGCCCCCAGCCAAAATACGCTATAATCAGCTTTATCAAAACCTCAACGGGGCTATCTGTCAAACGCGGGATACTTTTTTTCGCGGCCCCAGAAAAACAAAAGATGTGGAAATGCAAATAGTAGACGTTTGATAAACAGCAACCGACCTTCCTTTGCTCCCACCTTGATAGACACCACCACTTACCACCACTATCTATTTGATTTCCAAAGTTTAACCATTGCCCCCCATGGAAAAAAAAGATGACAAACCAAAATAAAATCATTTTTTTAGTGATCTCTTTTTTTCTTTTCACCCCACCCTTTTGCTTCGCACAAGTCAACGACTGGAAAAAAAACCCTGGCGGAGCTTACGTTGTGGGCAACTGTTTTGACAGCTTTAAACAAAACCCAGACGGGACATATGTTGTCGGCAATGCGTACAATGGCTGGAAAAAGAACCCTGATGGCTCCTATATTGTGGGGGGTGCATACAACGGATTTAAGCAAAACCCCAATGGAACATACGTTTTAGGGGGGGCATACAATGGCTTTAAACAAAATCCCAATGGAACTTATATTGTGGGGGGTGCCTACACCGGATTCAAGCAAAACCCCAACGGAACTTATATTTTGGGAGGTGCCTACAACGGATTTAAGCAAAACCCCAACGGAACTTATATTTTGGGAGGTGCCTACAACGGATTTAAGCAAAACCCCAACGGAACTTATGTTTTGGGGGGTGCCTACAACGGATGGAAGCAAAACCCCAACGGATCTTACGTTTTGGGAGGTGCTTACAGCGGTTATAAACAAAATCCCAACGGAACATACATTCTGGGAGGTGCTTACAACGGATGGAAAAGAAACCCTGACGGCACATATGTTGTTGGCGGTGCCTACAACGGATGGAAACAAAATCCGGATGGAACGTATGTTGTTGGTAAAGGAAAATGCCCCAAATAATGAGTTACTCAAAAAAAGAGTATGGCCTAGAAAACAAAAAAGTGCGATAGAATTCTTATATAAATTGCGCCTAAAGCCAGATATTGAAATGACAAATTCTACTCACGAGACGCAGACGCCTGACAGGCGAACAGTAAAAATATGACCATATTACTAAGGGGCTTTTACAAAGAGAAAGACTTTAAAGGGGTAAAAGGGTTCAACTTTGGTGTAGGTATTTTGGGGCCGCCGCTGATGACAGCATGGTGTTATGCTGTCGATGATCTTCTTGTGGATACTGGTATTACACGAATGAGAAAAAAGGCGTTGGCGACTCTATCATCCCAGAGGCCTTCACGTATTCTCCTTACCCACCACCATGAAGACCATAGTGGAAATGCTGGCCCTCTCGCAAAACAACTCAACGCCAAAGTTTACGGGCACAGCTATGCGGCCAAAAAACTTGCCACACCCTATCGCATCTTTCCCTACCAGCACCTTATGTGGGGAAGAGCGGCCCCCGTAAAGGTCCATCCATTTGATAAGGTCATTGAAACACGCACAATGGCTCTTCACCCCATCCACACCCCAGGGCACAGCAAAGACCACACGGTCTTTTTTGAAAAGGCAAAGGGCTGGCTCTTTTCTGGTGATCTTTTTTTGGGTGAAAAAATAAAATATTTTCGAGCCGACGAGAACATGCCCCAGCAAATTTTATCACTAAAGAAAACCCTTTCACTGGAGTTTGATACCCTTTTCTGCGCCCATCGACCCACCATGTCGAAAGGCAAACAGGCCCTCTCCCGCAAACTCGATTTTCTCGAAAACCTTACCGAAGAGGTACTGTTTCACCACAAAAAAGGCCTGGACGAAAAAGAGATCATCCAGGCCTTGGACACCAAAGCAGACCGTACCATTCGATGGATTACCATGGACAATGTCTCTTTTGGTCACATGGTTCGCTCCATCCTAAACGACCATTGCTAATGAGCTGCGCCTAAAAACACTACCCATAGCAATGCTCTGACGCAGGAAACTCTTCGGTTTTCACCTCATTGATAAACGCCTGCACACCCTTGATGGCTTCGCTCCTGAGGTCCACATACTTCTTAACAAATTTGGGAACATGGCGATCGTTGATGCCAAGGGAGTCGTGCATAACCAAAATCTGCCCATCGCAATGGGGGCCGGCACCAATCCCGATGGTGGGGATGGTAAGGGCTTCGCTGATGGATTTTGCAATAGGGTTGGGGATGCCTTCGAGAACCACAGAAAAAGCACCAGCCTCCTGAACGGCTTTGGCATCGTTTAAAAGGCGGTCTTCGTCACGCTGCACCTTAAATCCCCCCATCTGATGCACCGATTGAGGGGTCAGACCAATATGAGCCTGAACCGGAATACCGGCTCGAGTGATGGCGCGAATCACATCGCAGACATCGGCCCCACCTTCCAGCTTTACAGCCGAGGCATCGGTCTCTTTAAGAAACCGTCCCGCATTTTTCACGGCCTCTTCCACCCCGGTCTGATACGCCATAAACGGCATGTCTCCCACCACAAAGGTGCGTTTGCAGGCCTTTGAAACGATTCGAGTGTGGTAGATCATGTCATCCATGGTCACATGCAGGGTACTGTTTCCTCCCTGAATCACCATGCCAAGGGAGTCCCCCACAAGGATCATATCCACACCAGCCTCATCCATCAAACTGGCAAAGGGGTAGTCGTAGGCTGTCATGGCCGTGATCTTCTCCCCATCCCTCTTCTTGTTGAACAGCGTTGTGACGGTAACCTTTTTCATGACACCATTTCCTTAAAGAATCATTTAAAAAGAAAACATTGATGCTCCATAAAAATGGCTGCCGCACCGAGGCAAGACCCCGGTGCACACATCAACATCAGCCGGTTCAACTTATTACGGAGCCATCAATCCTACATGCTGGAAAAAAGCTGTTTCATTTCAGCCTGCTTGCCGCAGCTCATCTTCCCTTCGGGACACACCCCGTCCATAAAGCATCCCGGTCCCACTTTACCAAAAATCACGGGAGAAATGCCCCGCAGCACAGAGAGCATCCCTACGGCGTACCGACGAATCTCCCACTGGGCTCGATCACAACAACGCAATTTCAGGAAGTGAAAAAGCTCACGTCCATTCATGGTGGTCACCACGTCCATCACATTGCCACTGAGGTAGAGATAAACCAGATCCTCAGCCAGGATGCCCGCTTCAGAAAAAGCATTAAAAAGTTTCATGCTCTTCTCAAAGCAGTCCATGTATATTTTGGAGGCCTCTTCATTGTCGGTGACGGACTCCGGCATCACGCAGGTGCGGCTTTTGCCAAACTCTGTAAAGGAAGGCACCACCAGTGACTGCATGCGATGCCGTGCCAAATGGGTAAGGCACGAAAGGCTCATATCATTGAGGCGAAAAGTGACATTGACCTGCTCCAGCTCCCGCTTTCGACGATCGGTGGCCACAATTTCAATCACATCATGGGTAAGCCCCTCGTTCTCTTGAAGAATCTCCAAGGCATCGGCAGAAGAGCAGCCCGTGTGGGATGCAAGAGCAGAGACCGCCACCATCAGATCGGGCTCTCCCGAATGGGTGAGAAGCTCGACAAGGCTTCCTTCTCCATCTTCACGGCGAACCATCTTCTTTTCAGCCATCAGTTGGGCCAGTCGGCTCTCTTTATCTTCTGCGCCCTTCTCCACCTTGGAAAGATTGCTGAACACATCAGGCAAAATCTCTTTGGCCTGCGCCAGAAGACTCTCACCTATCTGCTGAATTTCTGGATAGGCAGCCCCTCGCCCGTTCAGGCAAGAGTGGAGAATATGAAGAAGCTCGCGAGCGTTGACGGTGCAGTAGATATGGCTACGCAGGCAATAGGGCAGAACAAAACGGGCGTCCTCTTTGGGAACCCCTTCTTCCAGAAGCTTGTTGTAGTCATCAAAAAGCTCTTTGGAAAGAGCCTCAAACCGCTCTTTGAACTCCGGTGCGGCAGGAGAGCCATCTTTCATGCGAAACTCAGGAAGAAGCCCGCCCATCTCCGAGTAATCGACGTATCGGCGGGACTTGATGGTGTAAGCCGCAAGGCGAAACTCAATGAGGAACTGTTCGAAAAAGGCGGAGACATTTTCAAACGCGATATTGAACACCGCATGCTCCGTAATGGTCACATGGCCAAGCGCCACCACTTTCTCAATTAGGGAGCCGATATTGCTTCGATCTGTATTTTCATAGATCTCGGTGGCGGCTCCTTTGGTGGATGAAATGCGTGCGGCAGAGGCACAGATTCGTTCAGGCTCGGGTGTAAAGGCAAGTATAACGGCTCTTGCTTTTTCCATATGAGTGTTTTGCTCCTCGAATGGTTCGTTGAAAATAAGATCGAATTTCGATCCGTGACAGTAAAAACCGATGGGTACGCTCAAGCTGCCCTAAACAATTCTAAGCAGCAGAGGCGACGCTCGGCCAAAGACACTCCCTACCCTCTTTCAAACGCCAAAGGCCAGTACCTTCAAGAAGAGAGGCCTTGAGTCTATACAGGACTGTTTCGGTCAAGTTTGATGCGTTGCTAAAAATGGTGCCCTGGCGCACTATCCACAACATGGTATTGGACGATCTCGAAGTCCCCGCCTAAGGCATGCCATGATGCGCCACGTTCGATGTGGCTGCGAGCCATCAAATTGAGTATAAAACAAAGGGGTGTCGGGTTTTTCAAACAGATATAGTAAAGTGGGGCGTCTTGGGCAAGGGGTAAATGGCGCCTTACCCCCCGCCCGGACATTTTCAAGGTGGGCCCTGGGCTCTGGCACCTTATCCCTTAAGGGTTGCCAGTACCTCTTCCATAATGGAATCAACGGCAACGGCAGAGCCGGAGTCATCGGACAGCTCCATCATGGAACGTCTCTCCATATCCAGGGATTCAAGATCTGCATCAGGGGGAACACTCCCGACAATCTCCACACCAATCTCTTTAACCTCAGCAAGAAAGGTATCGTTCAGCACCTCAGGTGCACGGGTGACCACCAGGCCTTTATGGTGGACATCCAGCTTCAGCTCATCCAGCATCTCATGGATTCGGCTCACCGCCCGCAACCCTCTAAGGGAGTAGTCGGTAATCAAAAGCAGATAATCCACCCGTCCGCTGGTTCGCCGGCTCAAGTGCTCCATCCCGGCTTCGTTGTCCACCACCATATATTTATAGGTGGACGCCAGCTCTTCGGTAAACCGGTTGAGGATATTGTTTACCATGCAATAGCACCCCTGCCCTTCCTGACGACCCATCACCAGAAGATCAAAGGCTTTGCGCTCGATAATTACTTGATTCATCAGCAGTTCAAGGTAGTTGACCTTATCCATACCAGAAGGGACCCCTTGGGGGTCTTTCATAAACCCTTCACGGATATCCCCAACGGTCTTTTCCACCTCAATGCCAAGGGTCTCCCCGAGATTGCTGTTGGGGTCGGCATCCACGGCCAGAACCGGGGACTCGCCCATCTTTGCAAGATACCTCACCACTTGAGACGCCGTGGTGGTTTTACCTGTTCCGCCCTTTCCTGCAACTGCAATAACCTTCCCCATCATTCACCTCATCATTCTATATAAATAGGGTACCCATTCAGCATGCCAATCAGAACCCAATTCGAGAGAGCATCCACTGCCTCACCCGATCTGTATTCTCCATAGGGAGAAAATGACTTGTTCCCGGCACTTCCTCAATCTCTGCATGAAGAAGCTTTCGAAGGACCCTTTCCCGAGCAGACCGAGGAAAAGTACTCCCGTGTTCAGCAGCCAAACCATAGACAGAGATCGCCTCATCAATCCCTCGAACCTGACGCAGGGGTCTGTGTTCTGTCTTCGCAAAACTCAAGGCCTCCCACTGCGGATCGCAGGCCAACCTCACCCCACCTGCCATCTCATCTAAAAACCCATGGTTCACATAGGCCCAAAGCCAGGCATCGGACCATCTTTTAAAACTCGCCTTTTGGCGATACACTTCAAAAACCCCTTCCCTTGATGCATAAACGGCTCGCCGCTTCAAAGCCCCTTTGGCAAGGGCAAAGCGATGGGATTGATGCAGCTGCTTTGCAACAGCAAGAAGAATGCAGCGCCTGAAATCCAGTAGAACAGGCTCCACAGCGAAAATCCCAAGCACCTTGCCAGAGTTTTTAGAGGCTGCAGCAAAAGAGGCGGTGGCCCCCACCGAATGCCCTGCCAACCAGAGAGGCTCATCCAGATGATCAATAAGGGCAGAAAGGTCCCTGTAATATGCCCCCCAGCCATAAAACCTATTCAAGTTGCCAGCACACCAGCTCTCTCCATGCCCCCTCATATCCCAGGCCACAACATTGACGGCCTTTGAGAGTTCATCCAAAAGAGGCGCGTAGGCACGCGCATGAAACCCGGTGGCATGGGCCCAGTGAAGCGTGGGACGACCCGGCTTAACCGGCCATCGCCAAAAGGCCAAAACCTCTCCATCCGGTGCGGTAAATAGATCTTTCTCTGGCGTTGGCATGAGGCCTCCCGTTGGTGACGGGTTCCGCAAAAAAATCCGTTTGGTCTCAATCAAAAAAAAAACGCCCACCCAAGGCATACGCAATGGTTACCGTCTGTTCAGTCTCTCGGCAAGCCTGGGAAACAGGTTCAAATCGGTATGGGGCAGAAAAAGCGCAGCGATGTAGTGATCCATATAAGAAGGGGTTTCTGAAAGCTCAAAATTGGTCATCATGCGAACCACCTCCACCACATCCTGCCTGAGATGGTTGGTGAGCGCACTCATTTTTGCCCCCATAAGCGAACCGTTGCCGATAAAGGTCACCTTTTCAGGATCGATTTCCGGCAAAAAGCCGATGGTAAAAGCACGCTCCAAATCAATATAGCTGCCAAAGCCACCTGCCAAAATGATCTCTTCAATATCTGAAATGGCCAGTCCCACTTCGTTTAAAAGGGTTTCGCATCCGCTGTAAACCGCACCTTTGGCTCGAATGAGGTTATCGATATCCGGTTCTGTCAGGGTGATATCCCGACCAATATCGGTTTCGTCGGCCCAGCACATCACATATTCGGTGATGCCGTCGGTCTCGCGAAGACGATCGGTCCGCACATCGGTGTTGTACTTGCCCCTGCTGTCGATGAGGCCGTTTTCAAAGAGAACCGCCACTGTGGTAATCAGGCCGGAGCCACAGATACCACGAGGTCGGACGCCTCCAACGGTTTTCAACATGGGCTCCCAGGAAGAGGGATCCACAGAAAAATCCTCGATGGCACCGGGTGCTGCCCGCATGCCGTACTTGATGCCGCCCCCTTCAAAAGCCGGACCAGCCGAGCATGCGGTACAAGCCATCCAGTCTCGGTTTCCCACGACGATCTCGGCATTGGTTCCGATATCAATAAAAAGGGTCAATCTTTCACTGCGGTAGAGCCCGCTTCCCATAACCCCCGCAACAATGTCTCCTCCCACATAACTGGAGATCATGGGGTAGATAAGCGCTGTGGTGTGATCGGGAAGATAGATGCCAAGATCTTTGGCAGAGAGTGGTGGGTAGACATTGGCCACCGGCACATAAGGGGCTCTTCGAATATGACGCGGTTCCACCCCAAGAAGAAGCTGGGTCATGGTGGTGTTGCCTGCAATGGCCACGGTGGAGACTTCCTCTTTGTCTACCCCGCTTTTTGTAACCAGTCGCTCCACAATGTCGTTAACGGTCTCCACCACCACCTGGCGAAGCCGCTCCAGTCCCTCGCCTTTTTCAGCATAAATGATGCGGGAGATCACATCTTCCCCATAACTCACCTGACCGTTGACTTTTCCGTACTGTTCCAGAACCGAAGCGTCTTTCAAGTCAAATAGCTGGCCATAAATGGTGGTGGTTCCGATATCAAAGGCGATGGCGTAATTGAAGGCTGTGCGGTCTCCAGCCTGCACATTGATGATCTTGCTCTTGTTTCCCTCTTTAACGGGCCGCTCCAGGGTCACGGTCACATTAAAGTCACCATCACGCAGCACATGGGGAATCTTTTTCATCACCGGGAAATCGATCTCAAGAGCCTCTTCTCCAAACTGCATTTTCAAGTGCTGAAACAGACGGGTCACATCGGCCACGTTATCGCTGGCTTCCGGCGGAGGCAGCTCCACATAGACCTTCTCCATGGGAGGAATAAAAAGCCCCTCCTCCTTCAACGCTTCAAAATCCATTTTGCGAATATGGGCTGTGGATCGCGGAGTCACCTTGGGTAGCTCGCCAGCCAAGGCCCCTGCCGACTCCATGGGAATCCGAACGGTGAGGTTATCGCTTACCTCGGTGGTACACGCGAGGCGCCAGCCGCTTGAAAATTCTTCGGCGGTGAGTTTATCGGTTTCAGAACACGCCGACTGACCCGACTCCACCACCACTCGGCACTTGCCGCAGACACCCCCTCCGCCACACGAGGCATTGATGTGAACCCCCGCATCCATCGCGGCAGATAAAATGGTGTCGCCTTTGTTGACTTCTATGGAGACATCGTGAGGAATAAACTGAACCGTATATTTGTCCATACTCTCTCCGGAATGAGGTGGGTGGGATCCGGTTCCATAGAGCCGGTATCTATTGCTCATATCAACAAAAAGAGAATCATAACACAGGCAGGAAAACAAGACAAAAAAAAGGCCGGCAAGCCGGCCTTTTTTTATTTTCTAAACAACACGTGGTGGGTCAGAAAGCTAGAAAATACCTTCAACCTTTCCGGTCTCAACGTCCACATCCACCCTTCGGAAAGAGGGGTTGGACGCGGTGCCAGGCATCAAACTGATCGTACCGGCCACAGGCACGATAAATCCTGCACCACCATAAGTGAGGACCTCACGAATCTTGAGTCTCCAACCTGTAGGCACACCTTTCAGAGCCGGGTTATCGGAAAGAGAGAGGTGGGTTTTTACCATGCAGAGTCCCAGCTTGGAGAGCTCAGGGTCGGCCTGAATACGCTCAAGAGCGGTCATGGCCTCACCAGAGAAATCAACGCCGTCGGCACCGTACACTTCGGTGGCGATAAGCTCAATTCGCTCTTTGACCGGCATATCCAGCTCATAGAGAAATTTGAAATCGGTTTTCTCTTCGCACGCTGCAATAACCGCATCGGCCAGCTCAACAGCACCTTCGCCGCCTTTTTCCCAATGCTCGGAAACGGCAAACTTGGCACCTTCGGCTTCGACAAGACGCTTCACCGCATCACGCTCAGCAGGGGTATCGGTCACAAAGGCGTTGAGGCAAACAACGGGGCTGATGCCAGCCTTACGGACGTTCCGGATGTGGTGAATCAGGTTGGCACAACCCTTTTCTACCCACTCAACGCTCTCTTCGCTGTACTCTTTGGGCATGGGCTTGCCAGGTACGGGAACAGGGGCACCGCCGTGGCACTTAAGGGCACGAATGGTGGCCACAACAACCGCTGCATCAGGCACAAGACCGCTGAAGCGGCACTTCAGGTTCCAGAACTTCTCAAAGCCGATATCTGCACCAAAGCCGGACTCGGTCACGTGGTAGTCGGCCAGCTTGAGGCCAACCTGGTCGGCAACGATGGAGCTCTGACCGATGGCGATGTTGGCAAAGGGGCCGGCGTGAACAAGCACAGGCTGGCCTTCCAGAGTCTGCATCAAGTTGGGGTTCAGGGCATCAACCATCCAAGCGGTCATGGCACCGGCCACTTCGAGATCCTCGGTGGTCACAGGGTTGCCCT
>JAKSCC010000237.1 GCA_022360815.1 Desulfobacterales bacterium | reverse complement strand
TGTTTCTCTTCCATATATTTTGCTCGCCTCCGGCGGGCAGGGGTTTTAGCCATAGTGCCCTTGGCACCCCCTGCACCCCAGTTTCGCAAATGCTCCGAGGCTCCGCCTCGTCACATTTGCTTGCCCCCCTGCTCGTTCCGAGCTGGTATGCTTGGTGACGATTAAACGCCAGAGGTCAAATTTAATCCTCAAAAAAATAATTTCAGTCAGAATTGAAGCACAGCAATGCTTAACACTCCATGGCGTTAGAAACCCTGACATCTATCGCGTGAATGCCATCTCCAAAGTCTCAAGTCACCACACTCGTCGAGCATTCACCATATGGTTTGCAGGTGCCTGCACCTGCCCGCCGGAGGCCGTTCTTTATAAAACGACCTGAGTTCCAATACCCTGATCGGTGAAAAGCTCCAGAAGCAGGGAGTGGCGGCGCTTGCCGTTGATGATATGGGTTTTGCCCACACCATCTTCAAGGGCCGCCAGGGCGTACTCGATTTTGGGAATCATCCCGCCTGTGACTGTGGCATTGCTGATCAGCTCGGGAACGGCCTTGGATTCAATAGTGGAGACAAGATTCTTCTCTTTATCCAGAACCCCATCCACATCGGTGAGAAGAAGAAGCCGCGAGGCCTTCAGAGCTGAGGCAACCTCTGATGCCACGAGATCGGCGTTGATGTTATAGGTCTCGCCGTTTTCTCCCACGCCCACAGGGGCTATCACCGGGATAAAGCCCTTGGCAGCCAGAGTCTCGATAATTTCGGGTTGAATCGATGTCACCTTGCCCACATGGCCGGGATCAATAATCTCGGGCGGCTTGCCCTCCTCTTCGCTAACGATCGTCAGCTTCTCGGCGCAGATCAAGCCTCCGTCTTTCCCGCTAAGCCCCACAGCTCGGCCGCCTTCCCCATTGATCTGTGCCACGATGGACTTGTTCACCTTGCCGCCCAAAACCATCTCCACCACATCCATGGTCTCGTCGTCGGTCATGCGCATGCCCCGAACAAAGGTGGAGTCAATCCCCATCTTGTCCAGCACAACGTTGATTTGAGGCCCGCCCCCATGCACCACCACCGGGTTCAGTCCGATGTACTTCATAAGGGTGATGTCCCGGGCGAAATCGACCTTCAGCTCTTCATCCACCATGGCGTGGCCGCCATACTTCACAACAATGGTTTTTCCAGCGAATTTCCGTATGTAGGGCAGAGATTCGATAAGAATATCTGCGACACTCTTCTCCATCATGCAAAAGTCTCCCAATCGGTTATTATTGATAGAGTCATCACCAAACACAAAGTAACCATGCTGTGGGCGTCGCGTCGGGGCCTCGACTCACTGCGATTTCATCTTTATTGATTGTTCTGTTTTTTAAACCGCACGGCCTGCCGTGCGGTAAGCAGATGTAAAGAGCCAAAGGCTCAAAGCATCTGCAAACCCGGAGTCCAGGGGCACAGCCCCTGGTTACTTACGAGGATGCGCTTTATCATAAGCCCTTGTCAGTCGATCGATGGACACATGGGTGTACTTCTGGGTGGTGGAGAGGCTTTCGTGGCCCAGCATCTCCTGTACACCCCGTAAATCGGCTCCGGCATCAAGCATATGTGTGGCAAAAGAGTGCCGCAAATCATGGGGTGACACCGGTACAGAGAGCCCGCACTCTTTGGCTGTTTTATCCAGAATCCGTGCAATGGATCGAGTGGAGAGCCGCCCCCCGTCTCTATTCAAAAAAAGAGCCCCCTTATCGCCAGCGACCTTTTTTTCGGCAAAAAGGGTTTCCCGATAATAGGTCACGGCTCGTACAGCGCGTTCTCCTACAGGAACAATTCTCTCTTTGCTTCCTTTGCCAAAAACACGAACGGTAAAAAGGTCCTTATTCAGATTCTCGCAATCCAACCCGGCAAGTTCAGAAACACGAAGCCCGCTGGAGTAGAGAAGCTCAAACATGGCACGATTTCTTCGGGATAAAAGGGTCCCATCGTCCATGCCGTCAAGAAGCCGGAACATATCATCAACGGTCAGACAGGACGGCAGGGTCTTTTCCTGCTTGGGCGTGCGGATGGTATCAAGCGGTGATGCATCCACCGCACCTCGTTTTTTAAGGTATTTATATAACGATCGAAGGGAAGAGAGTTTCCTGGCCACAGAGCGTCTGGACAGCCCCTCTTTATGCAGCCTGTTAAGATATCCCCTTATGCAGATAACGTCAATATCAGCAGGGTTTAAGGCCTTATTTTCACAGGAAGATTCACAAGACGACAAAAACAACTCCTGGACAAACAGCATAAAATGATCCAGGTCCACGCGATACGCACGAATG
>JAKSCC010000118.1 GCA_022360815.1 Desulfobacterales bacterium | reverse complement strand
CCCCGGCCCACGGAGGCAAATCAGATCAACCAATTAATCAATGGTGATTGGCTTGTCGTTCAGGATTTCCGTGGCACTGAATATTGGACACAGGATGGCAAAAAACATGTGATATCTGCTTTGGAGATAGAGGTGCCAGACAAATGTCTCACGGTGCCCCCGCCTTCGGCTCTGCATACGACCCATGATGGATCAGTATGGCTCATTGATATGGCGGCTCGTTCCAGCCACATCCGAGCAGAGAGAGATGGCAAACTGACTGCCATTTACGCTCCGGCTATTGAGCAACTCAACCGCTGGATCGATTCATCGGAAGACAACCCCGCCGCCCTGGCCCACTACAAAACCCAACGCTCCGCCTGGCACGCCTGGGCCGATGCCCTGTGTGATCTGCCGGATCAGCCCGGCTTTCCATGGCCCGATGGTGATGTGCCCTGGCCGGAGCAACCGCCCAAACCAACCCGATACACCCCATAACCAAGAAACCGCCGGTTTTCCCGGCATCTAAAAGAAGGAGGCCTTGATGGCTCAACAATTTTTACACGGCATTGAAACCATTGAAATCGATGACGGAACCCGGCCCATTCGCACGGCAAAGAGCTCGGTGATCGGCGTGGTGGGCACCGCACCCGATGCGGATGCAGCCCGGTTTCCCCTAAACACCCCGGTGCTTCTCTGCGGAAACCCCAGAGAAGCGGCGGCCCTCAAAGAGAGCGGCACCTTAAAGGATGCCATCTCCGCCATCTTTGACCAGATCGGAGCCATGGTGGTTGTGGTTCGTGTGGACAAGGGCGCCGATGCAGCGGCCACCACAACCAATGTTCTGGGTGATGCCACAGCAGGCACCGGGGTCCACGCCCTTCTGGCCGCTGAAAGTGTGGTAAAGGTGGCCCCCCGCATCCTCTGCGTGCCGGGTTTCACCGGAATCCGAACCGGGGGCAAACCCAACCCTGTGGCCGCCGCGCTCAAGGGCATTGCCGAAAAGATGCGGGCCATCGCCATTGTGGACGGCCCCAACACCACGTTAGCTGAGGCCCTCACCTACCGGGAAGATATCGCCAGCGACCGCATTTTTATTGTGGACCCTGCCGTCAAGGTCTGGAACGAAAAAGCCGCCACCATCCAACCCGCTTCCGCACGTGTGGCAGGCATGATCGCCAGGCGAGACACGGAAAAAGGGTTCTGGTGGAGCCCCTCCAACCAGGCCGTAAACGGCATCGTGGGGCTGGGACGGCCCATTGCCTTTGCCATGAGCGATGCCACCTGCGAAGCAAACCTTTTGAACGAAAAGGGCATTGCCACCATCGTTCAGAAAAACGGCTACCGCCTTTGGGGAAACCGCACCGGCTCAGACAACTCACCCAACCCCTTGTGGAATTTTCTCTCGGTTCGCAGAACCGCTGACATGATCTACGAAAGCGTGGAAAACGCCTTTCTCTGGGCCATGGATCGACCCATGAGCGCCAACCTGATCCTCGATATTCAGGAGAGCGTACGCGCCTACCTGCGCCACCTGAAGGCCGTTGGCGCTATTCTTGACGGCACCTGCTGGCTTGACCCCACCTTGAACAGCAAAGAGCAGCTCATGGCAGGCAAGCTCTTCCTGGACTTCGACATTGAACCCCCGGCCCCTCTGGAGCACCTCACCTTCAGGGCTCACAGAAACAACGGCTACTACGAAGAACTGGTGGGCCAGGTGCTTGCCGCATAACAAGGAGATCCCAACATGTTGCCAAAAAAATTGAAAAACTTTACGGCCTTTAGCGATGGCTATGGATTCACAGGGCTTATCACGGAGGTGGAAACCCCCAAGCTGGCTCTCAAGATGGAAGAGTTTCGAGCCGGTGGTATGGACGCCGCCATTGAACTTGAAATGGGCATGGAGAAGCTGGAAAGCACCCTCACCTTTGCCGAATACAACGAAGAGATCTTCAAGCTCTTCGGCCTGGTGGATGGAAACGCCGTCAGCCTCACCCTTCGCGGCGCCAGGCAAAATGACCAGGGCACGGATGAAATCATCATCAACATGCGCGGAAGGTACAAAGAGCTTGACTCCGGTTCCTGGAAGCCGGGCGATCTTGCAACCTTAAAGGCTTCCGTGGCGCTTGGCTACTACAAGCTCACCATCGGTGGCAAAGAGCTTATCGAAATCGATGTGCAGAACATGGTCCGAAAAATTGGCGGCGTCGATCAGCTGGCCGAACAGCGCAAGGCCTTAGGGTTTAAATAACTTAAAAAGTTCGCCTCCGGCGAATCGCTTTTTTGAAAAAAAGGAACAATGACACCATGAGCAAAACTGAAATCACTCTGGAGTATCCGGTTACCGTTGACGGCATTGAAACCAAAACCCTCTCCATGAGACGCCCCAAGGTGCGGGACATGCTGGCCAGCGAAAAAAAGGCCACAACCGATGCGGAAAAAGAGATCGGAGTCTTCGCCAACCTCTGTGAAGTGAGCCCCAAGGCCATCGAAGAGCTGGATATGATGGATTACGGCAAGCTGCAAGAGACGTATCAAAATTTTTTGTCTTAATGCCTGAAATCGCGAGGCAGCTGGTGCTTGAGCTTGCCTCGCATACAGGCTGGGCTCTTTCTGAACTTCTTGATCTTGATGGAGAGGAGCTGGTCACCTGGCACCACGCCTTACGTGAATCTATCAACAGTGAATAAGAACCTGCAAACGAAGGAGCAATCTGCACCTCGCACCCGGCTCGGATTGCTCCATTGGACGGCTTATGACTCAAAAGCATGTTGTACTGTTTAGCGTCGGCTCAACGGTCCAGAAAAATTTTGTAAATGCCCTTCAAGGGACCACTGGGCATGTCAATAAATTGGGGTGCGCCCTTAAGATGGTTACCGCTCGTTTGGTGACTGTTTGTGCCTCGACTCAACCAAAACCAAAAAACCACTCAAAAAAAAGCAAAACAAAACGAGGGACATTTCAACCCACACCTCGGAAAAAAAATCGAAAAACAGCGTTCCAGAAAAAACGATCAACATCACAGAAAAAAAAGAACAAACTCGTCTCTGACGCCCTGTTTGATAGCATTGAAAATTCTGCCTCATCCACTCAATCCGCTTTGAGACGTGTGGGAAAACTCGCGGAGCAATTCAACTTACCGCCCCAATTTCAAAGTGTGGTTACAGGGCTAAGCGAGGGATTGGAGCAGGTAAAAGAAAAAACCGACTCCGTTCAAAAGGTGTGGGGAAACGTTGGCGATGCCTTTACGTCCACAAAAAAAGGGATGGCTGCGTTCCGGACGGGGTTAAAGTCTTTTAAAAAAAGCTCAAAAAAATCAAAAGGAAAAAAAGGCGGCAGGAAAAGAAACACGAAAGCCCTTATAGGGGGTGTGAAGGGTGGATTGGGACACGTTCAATCTGCCATGGGTTCTATGAAACAGGTGGCATTAAAGCTTGACCTTCCACCTAAGGTGCAAACCACCCTTGACAGCGTCTGTAAAGGTATCGAAAAAACCCACTCTGCAGCAACATTTGCCGGTGACGCGTGGCAAACGATGGGACAGGGTATAAAGGGAGGTTCATCGTTTTTAAGACGAAGCACGGCCCAATTTAAAACGGTCACCTCACGCCTTGCTCTCTTTAACATCCAGGCATTAACCACAACAGCTCGAACCCGAGCACTTAGCGCCGGGGGCTCCATCAAAACGTTTGGCAGAACCTTATTTTCACTTGCTGGTCGCGTAATCCCAATTGCCATAAACGGTTTTCGGGCACTTTCCGTGGCCGTGCTGGCCAACCCCGTGGGGCTTGCCATCGCTGGCATCGCTGCCGGAGCGTTTTTGATCATCAAATACTGGAAACCGTTGGGCGCTTTTTTTGGCAAGCTCTTCGGTGGGGTGTGGGAAAAGGCCAAAAAGCTTTTTGGATGGATTTTCCCTCAATTCAAGCTCATCGGGGCTCTCTGGAAAAAGTTCCGCGGGTTTTTCGGCAAAAAAGACAAGGGCAACACAGAGGCAGAGGCTCAAGAGACAAAGAGACCCGGCGATACCATCGCCAAAAAAAGCAGACCGAAATCGCCTCGGGCTCCCATGCCGCCAGGATTTCAGCCCTCTGCGGTGCAGACATATTCGCCCAAACCTCAGCGGCCTCCCCTGCCCATCCAGAGGGCTGGCATGGCCACGGCACCGCCCAAGCCAGCCACGATGCCGCCATCAAACGGCCAAACCACTATCAACGTGTACCCCAAAGAGGGCCAATCCGAAGCCCGCATTGCCGAAGAGGTGATGCGCCGCATGGAACAGAATCGGGGAAGGAGGCTCCATGACTAAGCCCATCATGATGGCATTGGGAAATTATCGTTTTTCCGTCACAACCGCAGCCTATCAGGCGCTGAAACGTTCAACCCCCTACCGCTGGAGTGAGCAGAGCAGAGCCGGAAGGCGACCCGCCATGCAGTTTCTGGGTATCGGAAAGGAGACGGTGGAACTCTCCGGAACGATTTACCCTCTGTTTAATGGCGGAGAGAACGTCATTGAAAGCGATATGGAAAAAAAAAGGTACAATGTCACACTGGGTGGCTTGAAACAGATCGATGCCATGCGAGCCGAGGCAGGCCAAGGAAAACCCCTCATGCTTACCGATGGCACAGGGGCCGTCTGGAGCCGGTGGTGTATCGAAAGCATTGAAGAGGATCAGACCTTCTTCCTTCCAGGCGGCATTCCCAAAAAGCAAACCTTTCGGCTGAGCCTTTCATTTTACGGAGATGACGCATGATCACCTACCGCACCAAAGATGGAGATGTTCTGGATGATGTGGTGTTCCGCTACTACGGCACCACTGAAGGCACCGTGGAAAAAGTTCTGGAAACAAACCAGAACCTGGCCGATATTGGCCCCACTCTTCCTGTGGGCATTGAAATAGAATTGCCTGAAATCAAAGGCCCTATGGCCGAGCAACCTGTGAGGCTCTGGGATTGATATGACACCCGATTACAGCATTCTTTGTGATACCAAAGAGATTACAGACAAAATCAACGACCGAATGATCTCGCTCTCTGTGGTCGATGAGGCTGGACTCAAATCAGATACCCTGACCCTTGTTCTGGACAACCGGGACGGCAAGGTGGCCATTCCCCCCACCGGGGCTAAGCTTGAGGCCTGGATGGGCTACAAAGAGACGGGTCTTGCACGCATGGGGCTTTATGTGGCCGATGAGATCACCATCTCTGGCCCTCCGGACAAACTCACCATCAGCGCCAATTCCGCCAACATGAGGGATAGCCTGAAAGAGAAGAAAGAGCGATCCTGGGACCGCTTCTCCTTGGGCGATCTGGTGGCCACCATTGCTGCGGAACATGGGTATCTCTCAAAGGTGGACCCCTCCCTTGAAAACATCAGACGCAACCACCTTGATCAGACAGAAAGCGATATGCACCTCTTAACCCGCCTGGCAAAAGAGTATGCCGCCGTGGCAAAATTTGCGGGGAAGATGATTCTCTTTGTTCCTGAAAGAAACGCAAAAAGTGCGTCTGGCAAAAAGATAAGCCCCGTCACCCTGACCCGTGGAGAGCTGGAGCGCTGGTCTGTTCGAAGCACGGACCGAAAACATTACAAATCGGTAGCTGCCTGGTGGCAGGACGTGAAAAGCGGTGAAAAGAAAAAGGTTGTGGCGGGAAAAGGATCCCCCCAGCATAGCCTCTCGGTGGTTCACCCCAATGAAGCCATGGCAAAAGATGCGGCCATGGCCATGATGAAAACCCTAAGCCGTGGAAAGGCTTCTTTGGATTTCAGCTGTGTCGGACGCCCTGACATCATGGCTGAGACGCCCTTGACGCTTGAAAACGTCGCCCAGGGTGCAGATGGAGACTGGGTGGTCTCCCGAGCGACCCATGAAATAAGCAGCAGCGGCTATCGATTAAGCGGCTCCGCAACCCCACCAGAAGCCTCGACACCGCCCGCAGGGTAAGAGCCATTCATCCAGTTAAGGATGAAAACAGATAAAGGCCAATGGTGCGATGGGCACACCAAGCAAAAGGGTGCCGTTCGAAGACGATCATTTGAAGCTGGTAAAATACCGGTCGCAAGCATATAAATGAATGCGACCGATTCAAGTCTGTAAAAAGCATTTAAGCTGCCCCTAAAAAGGGTCGCATTATGTTTTCCGCCCATGTCGCATCGACATGGCGCACAGACATCAGGATTTCACAAGGCATAAGAAAACGTCTTCCCCCAAATTGGAGGCCACCTTAGTGAAACAGCATGCACTCATTCTCGCAGATATCGAAGGCATCATTGGGGTTCATCTGAAAGAGCAATGCACTCCAGGCAGTCAAGAGTGGAAAAAAAGCCGCCCTCTTATTACCGCTGACATCAATGCCGCCATTGAAGGAGCTTTAAGGGCCGGATGCACCCAAGTGACGGTAATCGATATGCACGGCACCGGCTTTAACCTTCTCCCCGAAGAACTTTTGCCCCAAGCCACCCTCATTCAGGGGCACAAAGCCTACCCCATCCCCTTAATCGGAAAAATGCCCAAAGCCCATAAAGCCCTTTTTATCGGCTGGCATGCGGCTCGGGATCAGCAGGGCTTCTCTCCTCACATTTTTCACAAAAAACTGGAGAGACTCTCATTTGACCAAGAGCCTGTCACCGAAGTGGAGCTTTTCTCGGCCGTTTTAGGAGAGCACGGTATTCCGGTGGTTTTTGTCAGTGGAGAAGATGTGGCCACACAGCGTATTGAGCAAAACATGCCGTGGATCAAAACCTTTGAGGTGCCCAAGAGGCCATTGGATAAAAAAGAGGGAAAAAAACTCAGGGAAGCCCTCACCACAGAGATAGAAAAAACCATTTCTAACGATAAAAAGGCTCCTCTTTTTCCCTGGGGAAAAGAGAGGATTGCAACCCTGGTTGCCGACGGAAGAGAGCAGAGCTTCCAGTCACCTTCTGCAACCCAAATCTTTGCCTGGGCCCTCAAACACTCTGCCCTGGATATAAAACCTTGGTGGCTTTTGGGCCCCGCTCTTTTTCTTCTTCGTACACGCTGCCGCTTTCAAGAGAGGCTTCGCCTCGTTCGACAAAAGAAAAGCGCATGAATCACGTGATGCGGCCCACCCTCCCAAACACAAAGTCTATCCCATCATAATGACATTGAAAAACACCAATCCGAACCATTTTTTACGAAGCCATCACCATTGTTATGATAAACACTTTGTGCCACCATAAAGAGCATGAAGCTATCTGCCATCATTCCAACCAAAAACGAAGAGAGCCTCATTGAAAAAGCAGTGGCAAGCCTCACCCGTGCTCCAGGCATCTCGGAGGTCATCGTGGCCGACGGAGGGTCCACTGATGCCACGTGCAAGCTGGCTGAGCTGGCCGGAGCGCGGGTGGTGCACTGCACCCAAAAAGGACGGGGCCTGCAAATTGCCGAGGCGTGGCAAGGGTGTCAAAGCGACGTTCTGGTGGTACTCCACGCCGATGCCCTTTTTCCTCGAAAAGGGGCCAGCGCCATTGCCAACGCTCTCAGAAAGCAAAGCATACCCGGTGGTGCTTTCTCCGTAGGTTTTTCACCCTCTTCGCCACGAACCCGCTTTATTGCACGCCTCAATCACCTGCGCGCCAGACTTCTTGGAATCAGCTTTGGGGATCAGTGCCAGTTTGTCCGCGATTCGGTGCTCCAAAAAGCTGGCGGATTTCCAGCCATGCTGCTCATGGAAGATGTGGAGCTCTCTCTCATCATGAAAAAGGCAGGAAAGCCTGTTTTGCTACCAGAAAAAGTGTGGGTTTCTCCTCGAAGGTGGGAAGAAGTTCCATTTGCAAGCAGCGTCTTGGGGGTGATCCTTCTCTGCAGCACCTACCTTTTTAAAAGACTTCTGAGACACCCTCCGGGCACAGGCCAGAGTTACTACAACAAATACTATAGAGACAAACATGACCACCATAGTGTATCGCCTTGAGTTAGTACGTGCGTTACCCCGTCCATTTGGTAAACAAAAAAAACAAGCCCAAAAGGCGCTTTTTCATTTCCTTTTACCGGCTGGATTTTTGCTCCGGTGATGAAATTCAATGTATGCCAGGAAAAAAATGGGGATAGACCATCTTCCCGTCACCTGGTCTTGCGAACTTATTAAAAGAAAGAAAACCGCCTGAAGATTACCACCATTTCCCTTGCCCTTTGCTACGGCCATTGATATGCATTACCCTTTAATCAACAACAGATGTCATGGCGCAAACACTCTGATTACACGGCTCATGGTACAATCATCTCTAACATTTTTACGCATGTAAAATATGCTACAGAGAAAAAAGGGCGGTGGTTCTTTAAGGAGCAACAATGGAATTCAACAGTGTTGTCGAGGTTCAGGAAAAACTCGAATCTCAAAAGTACATCTCCTCACGAGAGATCGCCACCGTGGTCTTTCTGGCGGTGGCCATGGAGAAACCCATACTTGTGGAAGGCCCTGCTGGCGTAGGCAAAACCGAGCTTGCCAAAAGCATCGCCAAGGCCCTTTCGCGCCCTTTGATCCGCATGCAGTGCTACGAAGGCTTAGACGAATCCAAAGCCCTTTACGAATGGGAGTACGCCAAGCAGCTTCTCTATACCCAGATGCTCAAGGAAAAAATCAACGACATTGTCTCGGAGACCGCCACACTAGCTGACGCTGTGGACGAGATCGCAAACCATGAAGACGCTTTTTTCTCCGAGCGATTTATTCAAACCCGCCCTCTTCTCACCGCCATCAAGTCGGAAGAGCCTGTGGTGCTTCTGGTGGATGAAATTGACAAATCCGACCCCGAGTTCGAGGCTTTTCTTCTGGAGCTTCTCAGCGATTTCCAGATCTCCATTCCCGAAATCGGCACCATGACGGCACGCACCAAGCCCATCGTCTTTCTCACCTCCAACAACTACAGAGACATGAGCGATGCCTTAAAGCGTCGCTGCATTCATCTCTTTATCGACTACCCCGATATCGAAACCGAGATGGATATTGTGCGTATTCGGCTTCCCGAAATCGAAGACGCTCTTCTTGAAAAGGTGGTCACCCTGGTCTCACGCATCAGAGAGATGGACCTGAAGAAAAAGCCGTGCATCTCCGAGACCATTGATTGGGCCAAGGCGCTCATTACCCTTCAGGTGGACGATCTCACCCCCGAGATTGTCACTTCCACCTTAAACCCCCTTCTCAAGTACAAAGCGGACTATGAACTGGTGAAGCAGAACATCGCCACCCTAATACCCGCATAGGGAAAGACCCATGGTGAACCTGACCCTTCGATTTGTAAACTGCTGCAGGGCGGCAGACCTTCGCGTCTCCACGGCCGAGGTTCTCGATGCCATCTCCCAGCTCGCCCTGGTGGACCCCTATGACGAGTTCCAGTTCCACACGGTCCTTCGCACCAACTTTGCCAAAAGCCACCGGGACCAAGACCGCTTTGACCGCCTTTACACCCTCTTTTTCCATGAAATGCAAAACGACCTCTCCGAGGCCATGGAGATCACCCCAGAGGCCGAAGGCTTCGACAGGGTTCTTACGCAGATGCTTGCAGAGATGGACCTGAAAGAAGATGAGATGCGTGCGGCACTTCTTGACTTTCTTGGGGGCCGGCCCATGGACTACCTTGACCTCATCAGCCGCCTTCATACCCAGGAGGAGCAGGCCGCAACCGGCCTTCGCTCCAACATGACCCAGCTCTCCAGTCGCCTTGAGGTGATGCTCACCATCAACCAGATGAGGGACAGCGTGGTGCAGTTCCTCGGGGG
>JAKSCC010000226.1 GCA_022360815.1 Desulfobacterales bacterium | reverse complement strand
CCGCGTCCAGCTTCACCCCGAGATGTCTCTCAAAGAGGACATCACCTGGCTTCTTAAAGGCGACGACGTATCCCGCCACCTTCATGCAGAAGTAAAGGGGGTTCTGGAATCGGTCTACGATGCGGCCGCTGCACGCTTTGATGCTCTTGGCAGCATGGACACCGTCCGCCTTCACGGAGACTGTCACCTGAAAAATTTTCTTTCAAGAGACGGCGAAGGCCTTCTTATCATCGATTTCGACGACATGGCCGTGGGCCCTCCCATTCAAGATATCTGGCTTCTGCTTCCCGACCGCGTGGACCGCTGCCGAAGAGAGTTCAACCTGCTTCTGGACGGCTATGAACAGTTTAGAGAGTTCGACGACCGCACCCTCTCCATCGTCGAACCCCTGCGCGCCATGCGCATGATCTACTTCCTCGCCTGGTGCAGCAGACAGCGGCAGGATTACCGCTTTAAAAGCCTTTTCCCTGACTGGGGCTCCGATAACTTTTGGCGAAGCGAAATCACCGACCTCAAACGCCAACTGCAGCACATGACCGAAACGCCCTCTTTCGGCAACTGCTAACTTTGCCAGAGCTCAAAGGCTTGGCCTTTTCACATTCGCTATAAAAAAGCCCCCACTCGCACAGCAAGTGGGGGCTTTTTTTGAGTCATCTATTAAAAAGGCACCCAATGCATCAAGAACCGCCTGCCCCGCAACGCAAAGGCAAGCTTGCAACCCGTCCAGCCCCACCCATCGAAAACATCGCATAAACCGGATAATGATCCGAAACCGCCTTGGCCTGTTTGGGGGTCAACCCAAGGGTCTCATCAAATCGATAGACACCTGCATGACCGGTAAAATGGGATCTCATCTCTTCAGAGACAATAATCCGGTCGTAGGCGCAGTCAGATTTGGCAAGGTTGGTATCCATGGCATTGGTGATAAGCCAAGAATATGATGAAGCGCGCAAGGGCACCCCTAAATCGTTTTCATCGTAATAGCTGCAATCGGCGTTGAGATCCCCCAAAATCACGATATGGGATTCTCCAGAAAAATGGCTCCTGGCGTCTTGAGCCGCCATGGAAAGCGCATAGATCTCTTCGGTCGCTTCGTCGGGATCGGTGTGAATGGCGATCAAAACAAATCGTAATCCCGAGGCTTTGTCACGAAAAAGTCCGATGTATGGCTCTCGGTGAAAAAGATCCCCACCAGAATCGTTAAACGTATACGTCTCTTCACATACCAAACGATCGCTGCGATAGATAAAGGCGTACTGCTCTTTGGATGAAGTGCGCCCCAATCGCGGCCCCACCGCCACCGAGTAATCCTCTCCCAGACGGTCCACCCCTGCTTCAAGCCTTTGGATGGCTGTTCCCGATTTGTCCCGAATCTCTTCGATGGCCACCACATCAAATTTTCGAATAATCTGTGCAAGGGTCCCCATGACCTCTTTTTTGCCCGCCTTGCTCTTTCCAAAGACCTGAATATTAAAATTGGCGATGGAAAGGGGTTGGCTCGGAAAGCCCTCTTCTAAAGCCTTTCCAGAACCAACCGGCCCAGGTTCCTTGCCGCAAACATTGCACCCTTTGGACCTGCATTTCTCAGACAGCGGCGTGCCGTCAGCGCACCGCGTAACGCCCCCATCACACACCACCCCGCCATGATGGGAACAGCAACCTCGGCAATCGGAAAAGACCGGGCTCGAAAAAATTAGAGACAACAACACACAAAACACCAGACCAGAAAACCAACGACCAAGACGCCCCATCAAAACAAGCACTCCATATCTCAAATCCAAACCAAGCAAGCAGTCGGGTGCACCAGGTATCAAAAAACCATCACCGATACTCTATTTCAACCTGTCCCAGCTTTCTCACAAACGCCAAGCAATACCCTCTGTTAAAACATTCCGCAGTACCACCACCCCGTAAGCCTACCGTCTCAAAGTAATCCCAGCAACAAAAAAGCCCTGCCTGAATACCCAAGCAGAGCCTTCTCATTTCAATCATTCATGTTACGACCCCACGGTCTGACAAAGGATCCCCTTTTCTAACCGCCTTACAATAAGGTCCCAACGGCCTTTTCAGCGATTTCCATAAAAAATTGAGGAAAGATGCCCACCAGCAAAATGGCTGCGGCAAGGGAAAGCCCAAGAACAGAAGCCGAAGTTCCCACCTTTAGAGTCTCACCGGGGTTTTCCTGAGACATAAAGGCAGCACGAACCAGCTTCAGATAATAAAAAGCAGAGATGCCGGCATTGATAACGGTGATAATCACCAAACCGTAAAGGGCCTTCTGTACAGCTGCCGTAAAGATAAAAAGCTTACCGAAAAAACCCACCGTCGGCGGAATTCCGGCCATGCCAAAAGCCCCCACAGCCAGAATCAGCCCCAGCATGGGGGAGCGCTTATAAAGCCCACCAAGTCCGTCAAGGGTAACGTTCTCGCCATTTTCCCCCAAATGATAAACCACGTAAAAGCAAGCCAGGTTCATCATCATGTAACCCGCGATGTAGTAGATGGCTGTCGAAAACCCAAGGGTGCTTACGCAAAGAAGCGCCACCATCACATAACCGGCATGGGCGATACTCGAATACGCAAGAAGGCGCTTCACATCCTCCTGCACCAACGCCGAGAGGTTTCCAATGACCATGGAAAAAACGGCAAAGGCAGCCAATAGCCAGTTGAAGTCCCCAATCCCTGTTTCTCCTCCAATAAGAGAAATCAATCGGATCAAGAGAGCCACCGCCCCCACCTTGGGAAGGGTGGCCACAAAACCTGCGGTTTCGTTGGCCGAGCCCTCATAGACATCTGGTGCCCAAAAATGCATGGGAAACATGGCGAGCTTAAAAAAGAACCCAGAAAGCATCAAAATAAGCCCCACCACCAGCATGGGGCTTGAGCCCAGCATATCCGGCACAATCTGAACCAGATCCTTCAGATAGGTTGTGTGGGTAAGCCCAAACACATAACTCATGCCAAAAAGGGTAATCCCACT
>JAKSCC010000317.1 GCA_022360815.1 Desulfobacterales bacterium | reverse complement strand
GGATTAGTCTCAACTTAATTTGACACTTTGCTTGCAAAAATAAAGGTTACCAGTTTTGATGGAGGTAGCAACCAAACCCATTAAAACGAAAGGTAACCTTTATGTTTCATGGTAGCGAAAAAATTATCAGACACAAAGTAGGATTGTTAAATCTCGCAGAAGAGCTTGGAAAGGGAAACAGGGGACATGCTCTCTATGTTCCTTTTGAGTTTGATGCGACATCGCTTTTTGTGAGATTTTTAATTGTTTGAAATAATATCTCTTAAGGGGGTTTTTCAAAAACCAGAGCCTTTAAAAATCGAGCTTTCGGATTAGAGAGAAGGAGGTTTGGGTATGCCTCGTGCTGCTCGAATGGTTCAAACGGATCCCGGAGAAGAGGCGGTCTACCATATCATGAGCCGAACGGCACTGGACGGCCTTCCGTTTCAGTCGGTTGAAAAAGATGAGATGGTCCGCACGATCAAATTTTTTTCAGATGTGTTTGCGGTGGATGTGTATGGGTACGCCGTGATGGGAAATCACTTTCACCTTTTGGTGGGTGTGCATCCTGCCTCATCCCTTTCGGATGATGAGGTGAAGAGGCGTTATTTTATCCTCTACGGCAAAGGCGAGACTTTTCCAGAAGGGCGTCTTGAGCACTACCGCGAGCGTTTTACTTGTCTTTCCAGCTATGTGAAGGAGATAAAACAGCGGTTTTCATGCTTTTACAATCGGCGGCACAAAAGACGGGGAACCCTTTGGGGAGAGCGGTTTAAAAGCGTGATGGTTGAGAAGGGGACAACGCTTGCCAATTGTCTGGCCTATGTGGATCTCAACGCGGTTCGAGCAGGCATTGTGAAAAGACCTGAGGATTACCGCTGGTGCTCTGTTGCGTACCACGCCCAAACCGGAAACAGGGATGCTTTTTTATCGACCGATTTTGGCTTGGCGCAGTTTGGGGTTGGTGAAAAAGAAAGGTTCAGGGCGTATCGGGCGTTTTTATACCATGCAGGAGGGGTGGATAAAAAAGGGCGGGGAAAACTATCGGGACGTGTTCTTCTGGATGCTGCTTTGAACGATTACGAGATGGGGTCATTACAGATTTTTCGTTTTCGCTGCCGCTACTTTACCGATTCGGGAGCCATTGGATCAAAGGCCTTTGTGGATAAGGTGTTCTCTCGGTTCAAAGAGCGGTTTGGCTGGACGCGGGTTCGCAAGCCAAAGCACGTCAAAGGGGAGTACGGGTTTTACTCTTTGAAAAGGCTTTCAGATACAGCCGGTTAGCGTTTGTGGTATTGGCTGGTTTGCTGCGTGAGGTCGGATGCTTTTGCTAAGGATTATCGATGGTTGACGTTTTTTGTAGCGCCACACACTTTTCATAAAGTGTTTCCGGTGCGATATCAGCCCCATTGGGCCAGGCGATGGTTCCTCCTTGGATGGTTGCTTTTTTGAATAGCTCCATATTCTTCAAAGTCTCAAAAATGGGACCTCTGTCAAGATATACCGAGAAATCGACAGTTCCTGAGATGTGGTTATCAAAGGTGATTTTGTATCGATACCCCCCGTCATAGTGAATTTTGGTGATTTCATTCAGATTCCAGATAAAATTATCTCCCTTAATCCAGTGGGGCAATTTTTCGAATGGCTTTGTTGCCTTGATACTCGGCATGAAAGTGTGGTGGAGAATGGTCGTCATAGAGCATATGGATGATGATTCCAAAGAATTTGGAAATTTCAGGTATTTTATCTCCTCGTGTTTGAGTGAAGAGAATTCATTTGCTTCTATGATGACGTAGGCGTAGCTTTGGCGCATTGAGCTTTTTACGGCTTACAAGGGTACTGTATCAGATAAGGATAGGGAGCGTGAAATACAATCAGAGAGAGAAAAGGGTGTCACGCTCTTTCTCATTTTTTCAATTTAGCCGGCATCGTCTTATGAGGCAGTCGATGTGCATAGCACATCCTACGCCTGCCGTATCTGTCCCAGAAAAGTCTGGGTTCGGTCAAACCGGGGTGCGGTAAAAAAGTGTTCGGGTCGGGCCTCTTCCACAATCTCTCCTCCATCCATAAAGATCACTCGATCGGCTACGGTTCGAGCAAATCCCATTTCGTGTGTCACGCAGACCATGGTCATTCCCTCATTGGCTAACTCCACCATCACATCCAATACCTCTTTGATCATTTCAGGGTCCAGAGCGCTTGTGGGCTCATCAAAAAGCATGATGCGTGGGTTCATGCAGAGGGCCCGTGCGATGGCGGCGCGTTGCTGTTGTCCGCCCGAGAGCTGGCCAGGGTATTTGTGGGCCTGGGCTTCGATATGAACGCGCTTAAGGTAGGCCATGGCCATTTCCATCGCTTTTTTTTCGGGCATCTCCTTTACCCAGCAGGGGGCCAGGGTGAGGTTTTCCAGAATGGTGAGGTGGGGAAAGAGGTTGAAGTTTTGAAACACCATGCCCACGTTTTGGCGAATTTTTTGAAGATTTTTCATGCTGGCGGAGAGCTTGACCCCTTCCACAACAATGGAGCCTCTTTGGTGATCTTCCAGACGGTTGATGCAGCGGATCAGCGTGGATTTGCCCGAACCCGAGGGCCCGCAGATGACGATGCGCTCGCCCTGTTTGATTTCCAAGTTGATGTTTTTGAGCACGTGAAAGTCATCGTACCACTTGTTGAGATTCTCTATTTTAATCACCGTATCAGACACAGGTGCCATTTCTCCTCCAGATGGTGAATGCTCGGCGGTTCAGGTGATACGGACGTTCTCTATGGCATTCACGCGATGTATTGTGGGGCTTCAAGCGCGGTGGACCAGCGAAAAATTTTATTTTTTAACGTACCTCAGAGTGAAGCAGTGGAAACGTTTTTTCGGGAGCCATTTTTTAAAAAAGAGACCCGCCGGAATGAGATCAATTCAAGGCTTGAATTCGAAATGCCATACTCATTGTCTGTCGAAAACGATGGAAGCACTTAGGATCATCGCGTGAATGCCATCGCCAATGCCTCGCGTCATGTCACACATCGAGCATTCACCTTTTGGTTACCAGGTGTTGTTTTTTTCAATGGATCTGCCGTAGCGGCTGATGGCAAAGCAGATCATCCAGTAGACCAGAGCGCAGAAGACGTAGGCTTCGGCTTCATGGCCCAGCCAGTCGGGGTCTTGGGTGGAGGCTTTGATCATACCCAAAAAATCGAGCAGGCCCACGATGATGACCAGTGACGTGTCTTTAAAAAGGGCCACGCAGCGGCCGATAATGGCGGGCACCACATGGCGCAGGGCCTGGGGCAGAACGATCATGCGGGTGGCCTGCCAGGGTGTGAGGCCGGTGGAGAGCGCTGCCTCCATCTGGCCGGGTCCGATGGCTTGAAGGCCTCCGCGAACCACTTCGGCAATATAGGCTGATGAGAAGAGGATGACACCGAATTGCACACGCAGCAGGTTGTTGATGGTGACCCCTTCTGGAAGAAAAAGGGGCAGCATGACCGAGGCCATAAAGAGAATGGTGATAAGGGGCACCCCGCGTACCAGCTCGATAATGCCTGTGCAAATCGCCTTGACGGTTGCCATTTCCGAGCGCCTTCCAAGGGCCAGAAGAATGCCGATGGGAAGGGAGAGAAGAATGCCGACCACGGCCAGCCCCATGGAGAGCATGAGCCCGCCCCAGAGAGATTGATCCACATGGGCGAGTCCTATGCCGCCGTTGATGATCCAGAAGATGGGCAAAGGAAGGAGGAACCAGAGGGCCATGAGAAGGCGGGCTGGCACAAGCCTGAAGACTGTTGTGATACAGGCCAGGGTAAAAAGAGCCAGGCAGGCCAGGGGCCTTGAGATGTGCGCTTCGGGGTAGATGCCCACCATAAGCACTCTGAATTTGGCTTTTACAAACCCCCAGCATGCGCCCTGGCGGGTGGCCTCGCCTGCGGTATCAGAAAGCCAGGTCGCCTTGAAAAAGGCCCAGGAGAAAATGGGGGGGATGGTTTTGTAGAGAAGCAGCAGAGCGGCTAAGGTGAGAAAGCTGCTTAATGGTGTGCTGAAGAGGTTTCTTCTCATCCAGCCGATAACGCCTGAGCTCTCTAAGGGTGGCTCTTCTGATGGGGACGGCACAAAGATTTCAATTTTTTCGGCGTGCATCATGAATGGTTACTCCAAGCGCTTGTCTTTATCTTCCGATGAGTTGAACCCGAGCATTGACCCAGTTCATGGCAAGGGAGATCACCAGGTTGATAAAGAGGTAGACGGCCATCCACATGGCGATAATTTCGATGGCCTGATCGTTTTGGCCGATGATGGTGCCGCCGACGGAGACCATATCGGGGTAGCCGATGGCAACGGCCAGGGAGCTGTTTTTTACCAGGCTGGCGTAGTCATTGGTGGTGGCTGGAATGGTGACCCGAAGAGCCTGGGGGAGCACCACCTTGCGCATGATAAGGCCTTCGGGAAGCCCCAGTGCCTGGGCTGCGTCGAGCTGGCCTTTCTGGACCGATTCAATGCCGCTTCGCACATTTTCTCCGATAAAGGCGGCGGTGTAGAGCACCAGGCCGGTTAAGAGGGCGCAGAATTCAGGGCGAATGACCGAGCCGCCTTGAAAGTTGAATCCTTTAAGAACGGGAAGTTCCCAGGTGAGGGGCATACCAGCCAGAATGGCTATGACAAGAGGCAAGCCGACGATGAGAGCCAGGCCGATTCGCACCGATGGGATGATGTGGCCCCTTGCTTTGCGGATGCTGGTTGCTTTTTTGTGGATAAAAATGGCTGCGGTGATGGCGATGAGAAAGGCTGTGGGAATAAGAAAAAACCCCGCCTGGGGAATCGCCTTTGGAAAATAGATGCCCCGATTGTTGAGGAAGATGAGATCGCCCCAACAGAGGCTGGCCCTTGGTGAGGGGAGAGCAGCGAGCACCACGCCATAGGTGAAAAAAAGAATCAGAAGAAGGGGAATGTTTCTGAGCACCTCCACATAGACTTCAGCCAGTTTGGCGATTAGCCAGTTGCCGGAGACCCGAGCCACCCCGATCACAACGCCTAAGAGGGTGGCCAGGCAGATGGCGATGGTTGAAACATAAAGCGTATTTAGCACTCCAATAAAAAAGGCGTAACCATAGGTGTCTGCTGGGGTGTAGGGCAAAAGGGCATCGTTGATGGGCATGCCCGCTTCAAACTTTAGAAATCCAAAGCCCGAGGCGATGTTTCGAGCGGCCAGGTTGGCTTGTGTGTTGACAAAAAGAAGGTGGCAGAGCCAGAGAATGCCTGCGAGAACAGCCAGCTGAACGAGAATCGTCCGGCCCTGATTTTTCAGAAAAGAGGGTGTCATAACATCTTGGCCCAAGGGCGTATGCAGGTTTGAATCAAAAACAAGATATCGCTTCATGTCGTCAGATGGGCGAGAACGAAGCGATATCCCTATGGGGCAGGGGATTATTCCCTGGCTGCCAAAGGCTCACCGGAATCGTTGGGATCAGACTAACGGATGGGCAGGGCGTACTGAAGGCCACCTTTCTGCCAGAGGTTGTTGACGCCTCGTGGAATATCCAGGGGGGTGCCGGGGCCGAAGTGGCGGTTGTAGATCTCGCCGTAGTTGCCCACGGCTTTGATGGCGCGAACCAACCACTCTTTGTCGAGGCCGAGGTAACTTCCGGTGTCTCCAGAGGTGCCGAGCATGCGCTGAATTACAGGGTTTTTGGCTTTTGATTTCATGGTGTCTACGTTTGCCATGGTGATGCCGTTCTCTTCGGCAGCCACAAGACCGTTAATTACCCACGTGACGATGTCTTTCCACTGGTTGTCCCCGTGACGTACGAGAGGGGCCAAGGGCTCTTTGGAGATCACCTCAGGAAGAATGCTGTGGCTTCTGGGTTTTTTAAGGGTGGATCGTAAGGAGGCGAGCTGGCTGATATCGGTGGTAAAGCAGTCACAGCGTCCGGAGGCATAGGCGTTTAACGCCTCTTTTTTTCCATCAAAAACCACGGCTTCCACTTTAATGCCATTGGTGCGGGCAAAATCGGCCAGGTTGAGTTCAGTGGTGGTGCCGGCGGTGACGCAGACCGAAGCGCCGTCCAGCTCTCGTGCAGATTTCACACCCAGGCTGTTTTTGATGAGAAAGCCCTGGCCGTCATAGAAGACCACATGGGTAAAATCGACGCCCTGTTTGCCGTCGCGTTTGAGGGTCCAGGTGGTGGTGCGGCTGGTGAGATCCACTTGGCCGGATGAGACGGCCACAATTTTTTGCTTGGAGGCAAGCGGAACAAATTTTACTTTTGAGGGGTCTTTGAGAACCGCAGCGGCGACAGCGCGTGCCATATCCACGTCAAAGCCCACCCATTTTCCAGTGGAGTCAGGAATGGAGAAGCCGGGAACCCCTTCACTGATACCACAGGTGAGGATACCTTTTGTCTTAACATTTTCAAGGGTACCGGCAACCGCAGGACCGGTAATGGCGAACGCCAGAAGTACAAGCGCAACAAGAGTGAGTCTCTTTTTCATGAACTTTTCCCCAGATAGTAAAGATATAAAAGTGTATGATTGCCTTACGTAGATAAGTGATAGCGTGTTTAAATTCAATGATAATCTTACGGACCGAATTGCGTGTTCCCTTGTAAGTGTTTGGTGGGGAAAGGTGATTCAGGGGATATGGGGTGTGACGAAGGGAGGGATGCCTGTACGTTTTTTAGCATTATATCTTCATGTGTTGCACGGCTAAATCACTTTGATGTTCACGAAGAAGTAAAATATGCTATAAAGATCGACGATCTTGCAAAAAGTTAAAGTCGCTGGTGCGGTATTCAAGCCTTCTTGTGAAGGCAAATAAAGCGAGAATTTCGCATGTTACAGACTGTTGTAAAGCAAATTGGCCTTTTGCAAAGCCAGCAAGGTTTTTTAAGAAAAACCACCTCAATTCAACGATGAATACGCCTTTTCTTCATTGGAAAGGCAAGACAAATGCAGGTGTTAAATGGCTGAAAATCAAAAATCGAGTTATGGTTGGAGTGAGACATCGGGCGTCTCTTTGTACAACAAGATCAAGGAAGATCTTAAAACGGCCATGAAAAAAAAGGACGATGGGGCTCGTGATACCTTTCGCCTGATCATGGGAGAGTATCCCAAGCTGACCGTTTCCATCACACTTGAAAGTGGCAAAAAGACCACCCGCGTGAAAACACCGGAAGAGATCACCGACGAAGACCTTCAAGGTATTATCCGCAGTCTGGCCAAATCTGAAAAGGTTATGATGGAAGCCAAAGGCGAGACCTCATCCGCGTATTACGATCTTCTTCAAATGTATCTGCCAAAGATGGCGGAAAGCCCTGAGATCAAGGCGTGGATTGAGGCCAATGTGGATTTTTCGGCACTCAAGAGCCCCATGCAGGCCATGGGGCAGGTGATGAAGCACTTTGGCAAACGAGCCGATGGCAACATGGTGAAACAGGTTTTAAAGGAGATGTAGATGAAAGAGAGAGTGTCTGAAATCATGCAGAAGATCGGGCTTCTGGAGAAAGACCTGGACCTTCAGAAACATATCCTTAAAGCAACCCCTACGGGAAGTGAAGATCAGGCCCGTGAGACGCTGGCCACCATCTCTCATCTCAAAGAAAAGATTGAAGCATACCGCCAGGAAATCAAGGCGATCGACCCAGAAGAGTATGAGCAAATGATTCGGTTTGAAGCCTCTACTGCACGATTTAAAGAAGAGGCCAAAGGGCGTGATTTCGTCTCTGTAACCGATCTCAATACCTCAATGGAGTGCCAGATTGAGAAAAAAGATGGCACCATGGTGCAGTGCCTGGTGAAGGCCCAAGATGCTACCGGTGAGTGGTTGATTATGACCGTGGATGGAGAGGTGATGGCCCTGGACGCCGAGAGTGTGGTGAGCTGATTTTTTTTAATCTCACATATCCTTAAAGCGCGAAAAGCCCCTGATTAGGACAGGGGCTTTTTGTTTGATGGCGTCTCAAAAAAATGCGTTTGCGTTATAGCGGTTCACACGATTCAGGGTGCCTGTTTTGGTCCTTTTCGCTTGGAGTAGGTGAGCTTTTGACGACCCTCTGTCTCAAGTTTTTTGGCAAAGGAGAGCTCATGTTTTGCCATATTCAATGCAATGGTTTTATTGGGAAGGTTATGGGACCCTTTGAAAAAGGAAGCCAGAACCTTGAGCGCAAAATCTTCGGACTGTCCGTTTGCAAGCAGTTCAAAGTAGATAAGGCACTCCACGGAAAAGTTTTCTTCTTCCTTCTGCATGGACCAAGGACCCCGACCCTTCTTTTTTTCGAAGGTAAAGCGGGACTCTGCCTGGCTGCTGCCCCGGTTGCTGGCTCTTTTTTTGTATGTGCGCAGGTAAGCACCGGTTAGGGGAGCGATGGTTTTTCGAGCCACAAGCCCTTCAACAAAGCGGTCCCAGGTCAAGATAAAGGGTTGCACATTCATGCCGGGGCCACCCTTGAGATCTAAGGCGAGGCGCTTGACCATTAGGGGGGTCCATAAACCGCTGACAAGCTGACCGTACTTTATGTTTCCCGCCCCTTTGTTCCAACCGGCCCGCAATACGCGGGAGGTGACCCGTGAGCAGTTTTTTCTGTAGAAATTGTAGGAGTCTCCCCTGCCTTCCTCTTCTTGAAGGTGTTTTCGCCATTCAACCTTCATCTTTTCGATGGCATTGGGGGAGGGGTTTGCAATGCGAATAATATGGTCAGGGGCGTACTGTTCCAGACAGAGGTCGGCAAAAAAATTCCAGTTTCCAATGCCACTCAATTTTTTCGCTGTTAGATCAATGCCTTCACCCCTCCTTAGGTGCTTGGGGATCCAGCTGACATAGGAGTCTGTGTTGTTTGTAAACTGGTCTAATCCCCATTGCTGGTCAACGATGGGAACAAAGTTGTCATCGATGTTGATGCTGACATGACCATCAATCTCTTTGGTTCCAGGCGCATATCCGGTTAATTTGGCGATGCGGTAGCGAATTTGGTTGTTGTTCCAGATAAATACAGTTGTCACAAGGCCTCCTTGTTTTGCTTTTCCAACCCTTTTG
>JAKSCC010000088.1 GCA_022360815.1 Desulfobacterales bacterium | reverse complement strand
TTTTTCTCCAGATTGATCGCCGTTTTTTTAGGACCGCTTCACAAAAGAGTCTCTGCATCCATCTCCCGACATCACCTGCGGGCTCTGGCCCTTCGCACTCCCCACCTCAGCAGCGCTGTGGTAATGAGGATAAAATTATAGAGATAAAGATAGAGTGCCCCCGCTCCAATGGGCTGGGAAATTCCGGGAAGTTTCAGGCCGTCTATGCCTGTCAGTATCTTCAGCTGCTCAGGAGAAAAAGCGTAATATTCAATCCAGAGCAGAAAGAGAAACATGGGAAAAAGATAGGTGATGCCCAACTCAAAAAACTTGTCCAGCATCAAATGCTCATAGGCTTCGTCTGCTTCCTGGTCCAACCCTTTATATACCGCAGTTCGAAGGGTCTTGTCATCAATGTCTCCGGCACTCTTTTTTGCCTCCAGACGCTCTTTAAACCGCTTTTCGGCTTTTTTGCTTCCCTTGTCCAGGCGAAGACGGGTCAGCCCCATGGAGAGAAGGGCTCCCAAAAAGGCCGCAAGGGTGACCTGGAGCGATGGCGACAGGCTGGAGACGGGCGTAAAGCAGAGGCTTATAAAAGCAGCCACAGCCTTCATGATGGGGATGACAACTCCACCAAAAATCCATTCGGCTGCCAGATCAAAAAGATCATTGATGGCTTCCATATCGTTCTCTCATAAATGCAAAAGGGAGAAAATCTTCGAGCGCCCTTCCCAAAGCGCTCGAAGATTTATCATATGGCAGGTGCTTCTGCGGCACGCCACCATGCACACAAAAAGATCCCCCTTTGCAGGGTCGATCAGAAGGTCTCCTGCCCCACGGCAGAAAACCTATTTTTCAAGCTTTTCGAACTTCACCATGGGACAGCCTGAGCAGACATCCAGTCCGGGCCAGGCCTGGCCACCTTTTCCGAGAAGAGAGGGGCCGCCAGTCTGCTCGATGCGCTTTCTCATCTGAGCGGCGGTGTCGAGAATCTGGTTTCCGGGAACAAAGACGTTCATGTAGTTCATCTCGGTCTTTCCGGAAGCCTTGGAGCCAGCACACATGGTGGTCATATTCAGGGTGTTGTTCTTGTATGCGTAAACGCTGCCGGAGCACACCGCAGAGTTGGGGGTGCAGAAAAGAGGCAGGTTGGCTTTGCCGGTGCCGCCCATGTAGTCGTTCATGATGTGGTACGCCTGGAAGGGAACCACCATGAAGAAGACCACGTGGGGCTCGATGCCCGCTTCGTCGAACTTGTCCAGAGGGGCCATGAAAATACCTTTGCATGCTCCGACCTCAAGACGCGCCTTCTCCTGGGGCGCCTTCCATGAAAGCTCGGGGTCCAGAAGGTACTTTTGATGGTTCTTTCCGTCCACGTCCTTGTCGAGTTCACGAAAACCGAAAACAGGCTGGGCGTTTTTGCAGAGAAGACGGTCAGAGGCCATAAAGAGGCTGTGACGTGCAGAACGAGCCGCAGCAAGATACATGCAGTAGGAGATCTTTGCCTTGGACTTGTGGGTCACGGGAAGTGTTTCGATCTCATCTTCATCAAAGATGTAACGGATACCGACGGGATCGTAGTCAAGACGGAAGTTCCAGATAAATTCTTTATGGGCTTCGGTAAAATTCATAATACACCTCGTGTATGGCGGATGCCTGAATCTCTTTTTGCAAGCACCCTTTTGTTTCGCGGTGCCACCCCGTTTTTTTCAAAGGGCGGCACCGTAGATACAGTTTTTTCATCCTCTCTTGCGCAGCATCTCTTTAAAAGCACAAGAGTTTATGCTTTACGCTCCCCTTCTATCGGAGGAAGGGAATGGCGTTGGTGTACTTCAGGAAGACGATCAGAAGGATCAGAGCCAGAGCGCGCTTGAGGAAGATCTCAGGCAGCTTCTTCTGAATCTTGGGTCCGATCTTACCGCCCATGATCGCACCGACAGCAATGAGAGCCGCCATGATCCAGTCAGGAGAGTATCCAGAGAGGATGTAGCGGGAGATACCACCCACGGAGGTGCCGAAAGTACCGCACAGTGAGATGGGCACAGCCAGGTACATGGGGTAACCCATAACGGTGGTCATAAAGGGAACCAGCATGAAACCACCACCCACGCCAAAGGCAGAGGCGATGCAGCCGATAAGAATACCGCCGAAGAAGAGTGCGATGGGGTTGGCCCTGAATGCCTCACCCCAGAAAGAGAAGCTGATGTTGGTGGGTGTCCAGCCTTTTTCGAGAGCCACTTTGCCCATCTCGGCAGCACGACCCTCTTTCTTGGCAGCAGCCATCTCCTGGTCAAACTTCTTGACGATCGCCTTTACCGCCTTGTTTTTATTGATCGCCTTCTGGGTTGACTCGTACCAGAGCTTGACAAAGAGAACCAGGCAGAAGAAGCCAAGGTAAAACTTGTACGCCTTCATGGGAAGGTACTTGGCAGAGTATGTGGGACCGATCCAGAAAGCACCCAAAAGGATACCGGTTACAAAGAAGAGAGCCACAGGCCATGCAAAACGGCCCTCTTTAAAGTAGGAGTAAACACCGGTGATGGGAGAGCAGAGGGTCAGGAAGAGGTTGGTGGGCTTTACGGCGTTGGCCGCGTTCACACCGACCATACCCTGAGTACCAATCACGGTAATCTGGAAAGCTGCGGTGAAAAGACCGCCGGCAGCGCCGACAATAACGAACATGCAACCAATCAAAAGGGCGCCCAGGAAGACCACGAGGGGGTTCATGTAGGTGCCGCCGATGCTGAAGTAGAAACCACGCTTCTGAACAGACACAGAGCCGGCCTTGGTGCCGTTTACAAAAACGTCCAGGCTGGTCTCAGGGGCAATACGCTTGCTCACCTTAAAAGAGGCGGTGAACTTACCGGTGGCCTTGTCCAGCGCAACGGAGACATCCTTGTTCCAGTTTTTGGCTGCATCGCCGCCCATGATCATGCGGGCATTGCCGCCACCAATGGGACGCTCTTTGGAGATGGTGTTGATGCCGAACTTGTTTTCGTGGGTAAAGGTGAGGAACTTCCACTGGGCAGCCGTGGTGACGGGACCAAGCTTTGCCTGAAGATCCGCAGGGATCTTATCCCAGGCGTTGATCTTGTTTACCTCGATGTCCCACTTGAAGGGGGCAAACCACTTGCCCTTGGATACCACTTTGGGGGTTGCAAAAGCGGCCGGGTTGGTGGTGATGGTGTAGAAAATCGGGGGAATTTCGGTCTCACCAAACTTCTTACCAAGCTTGGCAGCTTCCTGAGAGCCTTTGGAATCAGCGGCCTTGAACAGTTCGGTAGAGCTGACAACCATGTAAAGTTCTTCACCGGGGGCAATCTGACCGGACACCTTCAAAACATCGCCTGCCTTGGGGGTAGGGGTGTCAATGGTGACAGCAGGTGCTGCCCAGGAGCTTGCGCTCCACACAAGCATCAGGCCAAAGGCCAGAGCCATTTTCAACATTCGTCCCTTAAAACGCATCTATCATCCTCCAAATGAATTTAACTATTACTTATCTCGACTTTATCAAAATAAAATTGATAAACGTCATCTATTTCATTTTGCGAGGGTGTAGATAGCAAAGCGTGTGCCAACAGCTACTCTATTTTTTCACTTCTCCCTTTTCTTTATCATATTAATCAGTTCAAATGATGAACACCGTTTTCCTTAAAGGGGAACACCCTCTCGATATCGCCATTTTTTCCATGCGGTGCAATATTTTATTTGCGCATATTTTTTACATCACTTTTCCCTATGAGGGAGACGTCAAAACAAGCAATCACCCAGCCTGCCCACTTTCTTGCCCCTATAGCGCAAGCCAGCCAACAACAAGGTATTAAAGCAAAAAAGAGAACCGCTCCCCTTTTCAACAAAAGAAGCGGTTACCTTGAGCCCGCAAGAAGGTGAGAGTTTTTTAGGATGGATTTTTTCTGAAAAACCAAAAAGTGATGAGATCGTCTGGAAAGGCAGGGCACTCCGGGATTGGGGGAACGTCACACCGTCGTTAAAACCCGAAGTGCCCAAATGGAAGAGTGGTCATACGTTTCAGGGGCTCATTTTTAAAGATCAGATCTTGTCAGGCGGCACTCTGGTTCTCCTTGCAGCAGCGACCGCCCTCAGAACAGCCTCCTTTGCAGGAGCAGTTGCCCCCGCATCCGGAGCTTTTCTTCTCTGCATGCCATGCAAATGCTTCAGGTGAGGGACTCTCCGAAATGGCACACTCATCGGCATGATGAATCACACCACTTCCAGAGCATAAAGGGCAAAGCCCTCCCGAATGAACAATCCGCGTCACCCCTCCCCCCAACGGGACCACCTTAAAAGGAATACGTGACTCAGCCATGTGTCCCACAAGCCACTTCACAAAAAGCTCATTTTTCAAGTCAATACCCTGAAATTTTCCCTGGGCCAGCTGAGTCATCATCTTGATCTGAAACGCGCGCATTACCTTCGACTGTTTTTTATTCATGGGATCTCACTTTGGGGTATCAATACAGCAGCGCATGCCGCCAAGGGTGCTTGGAAAACGACCTGAGAGGACTCTTCTTTTTATACCAAGAGGTTTGCCAGCTTAAACGGCTCCGGCAACCGCTTCGGCCCATGCGGTGATCTCGTCTTCACACTCGTCTGGCTCACCGTCTATTTTAAGCCCCTCTGCAACCAAAGATCCGCCAACAGCTTTCACCTTTTCCTCTATGGCATCCACTGCGCCACAAAAATAGGTGTACGAACTGTCACCGCAACCAAAAACCCCGACCCCCTTTCCGGAGATAGCGGCTCTTTCCATGGACTCGTAGTAGTCGATAAAATCATCCTGAAGTTCAATCTCATCTTCTCCCCAAGTGGAGCATCCATACAATACCAGATCGTAATCCGCTTCATCACCCGGATTCACCTCGGCCACATCCTGAATCGTCACATCAATCGCTTTTCCAGAGAGAACATTTCCGATCTGTTCCGCCGTGGTTTCGGTATTGCCGGTTGTGGAACCAAAAACAATCAGTGCTCGTGCCATGATGACCTCCATGTAAAATTGATGGTCGCTAAAAAGCGACTTGGTACCTCGCATGCCTCACCCACAACAATGGCAGGCAATACAAGATTGTAAGAAAGCTTCACCTTTTTTCAGACCCATCAAAAAATAAGTTGTATTCACGCAAAGCCGTGCGACTTAAAAAATCCCATCGGTTGACGAATTAATATACCGAAACAATTTTTGCGTCAATTGCTTTTTTAGGGAAGCCAAACTTTTTACGCAAAAACAACTTCGGCACAAAATAATAGCCATGGATATTTACCCGCGCATTTTATAAAAAAGCGCTATGAAAAAGAGAAAACTCCCCATTGATGAGATCCTGCCAGGCCTTGCAAAAGAGCTGGCAAGCCATGCATCGGTTGTGCTTCAGGCCCCTCCAGGGGCCGGAAAAACCACCGGCGTGCCCCTTGCCCTTCTGGATGCCCCTTTTTTAAAGGGAAAAAAGATCGTCATGCTGGAGCCCAGACGCCTTGCGGCCCGCAATGCGGCCCGGCGCATGGCCCAGACCCTGGGTGAAAAGGTGGGCGAGACCGTGGGGTATCGCATTCGCATGGAGAAAAAAATCTCCCCAAAGACCCGTATTGAGGTGGTGACCGAAGGGATCTTGACTCGAATCATCCAAAACGACCCCGAGCTTAACGCCTTCGGACTGATCATCTTTGATGAGTTTCACGAACGAAACATCAGCAGCGACCTGGGCCTGGCCCTTTGCCTGGAGAGCCAGGCCGCCCTTCGAGACGATCTGAAAATCCTTGTCATGAGCGCCACCCTCGATGCACAGCCTGTGGCAGAGCTTCTTGACGGCGCGCCCATCCTCACCTCAGAAGGCAGATCCTTTCCCATTGAAACGCGCTACCTTGGCCTCACCAGCCCCCACGCCCCAAAAAGAGAGGTGGAGGCCGCCTGCACGCGCGCCGTTATAAGGGCCTTCCAAGAAGATGTTGGAGATATTCTTGTCTTTCTGCCCGGTGCAGGGGAGATAAGGCGGGTTCAAAAAAGACTTCAGACAACCCTTGGGGAAAAAGCCCTCATCTGCCCGCTTTTTGGCGCGCTCTCTCAAAAAGAGCAGGATGCAGCCATCTCCCCCTCTTTGGGAAGCCACCGAAAGATCGTCCTTGCCACCGCCATTGCCGAAACCTCGCTCACCCTTCATGGGATTCGCATTGTGGTGGATTCAGGCCTCATGCGGGTCCACCGGTTCTCGCCGGGCTCCGGCATGGGGAAGTTGGAGACGATTCCCGTCTCCAAAGCCTCAGCCGATCAGCGAAGGGGCCGCGCCGGACGAACCGAGCCAGGGGTCTGCTACCGCCTCTGGAGAAGAGAAGAGACGCCCATGCTTCAGCCCTTTACCGCTCCGGAAATCAGTGTGGCCGACCTGGCCCCCCTGGCCCTGGAGCTGGCCCTTTGGGGCGTTTCCCGTGCCGAAGAGCTCTCCTGGCTCACCCTGCCGCCTCCAAGCGCCCTCAAACAGGCAAACGGGCTTCTGCAGAGTCTGGGCGCTCTGGATCAGAGCTTTCGCATCACAGCCCACGGAAAAGCCATGGCAAAGGCGGGCATCCACCCCCGCCTGGCCCACATGGTTCTTATGGGAAAAGCCAAAGGAAAGGGGGCCGAGGCCTCACTCTTATCGGTGATTCTGACAGAAAAGCTCTCGCGGGCCATGGGCGGTGAAAAGGATCTGGCCTCTATCATGGAAGATTTGCTGGGCAACAAAAAAACGGCCCCCCACCTTTTCAAACTGGCAAGAGAGATCGCTGGACGATTTGGCATCAAAGGGGAGCCCACCTGCACACGGTCCGCAGGCTGGCTCGTCTCCCTGGCCTTTCCCGACCGCATTGCAAAAAAGAGAAGAAAAGGCTCGCAAGAGTATCTGATGGCGTCCGGCGGCGGAGCATTTTTCGATAAGCCCTGCCCCCTTTCGGCAGAAGAGTTGATTGCCATCGCAGACCTTGACGGAGACAAAACCCGCTCCCGCATCTACCTGGCTGCCCCTTTAAGAGAAGAAGAGATTTTTGAGTTGCACGGCTCGCGCATTAAAGAAGAGGAGAGCGTCATCTGGAACAACGCCCTTGCAAGGGTGGAGGCGCTCTTTAAAGAGCGACTTGGCGCCATCACCCTTAAAGAGAGAAACATCACGCCGAGCCCAGAGGCGATCACCCA
>JAKSCC010000170.1 GCA_022360815.1 Desulfobacterales bacterium | reverse complement strand
GGATTTTTCCAGGTGTTTGAAGATCTCCATGGCATTTTTGGGGCCCATTTTTTCCTCCTGATATAAAGACAGGCTCACGTCAAACCTGCCCCTTACAATCCAAATTGATGACGTCGTATAAAAACTCAGCGCCTCACACGGCGTCCACAGCATTGATACGCTGTATGATTATCGGCCCCCAGATACTGTAGTATCACCAAGGATCAATCTCACTTTTTTTCGGCGCCATCAAAAACAAAAGCCGCACCATGCAGAGGCAGCCTGCAATCTTCTTAAAAAAGCGCCCCTTTTATTACCAGTATCACACAGGAAGCTTTAGTGTCACTTTGGAGCCTTTTTCCCACTGACTTGAGATGCCAAGACTGCCGTTGTGCTCTTCAACCACCTGGCGGGCTAAAAAAAGCCCGAGCCCAGTGCCGTCTGAGCCTTTGGTAGAGAAAAAGGGCGTAAAAAGCTTCTCAAGATCTTCTGGTTTGATGCCGCAGCCCGTATCCTCAAGGGTCAGGGTAATCCACTTTTCGTCCACGCTCACGTCGTAGGTAAGGCTAAGATTTTGAGGCGCAAGTCCCTTGCAGGCATCCACTCCATTTTCAAAGAGAGCTGTAATGGCGCTTCGCATGGCCGCCACATCCACACGAAGCTGATAGTCGGGAAGTTTTGATGCCTCCAAAAGCGCCACATCTTCTCTTCTGGCCAGAGGAGAGACCGCCTCCACAGCTTCATTTACCAACCAGGAGATTTCAACAGACTCGCGCACCACATCTTTGGGACGCGTCATGCTGAGCATACGAAGGGAGAGCTCGGCCATGGCGTCGGTACTTCGGCGGACTGTTTCCCACCCGCTTTTCACCTGACTGAAGTCCTGGCTGTCAAGGCCCTGCTCCAGTGCATAGGCTCCTGCATCCAGCCTTGTGAGAAGCCCTTTGATGCCGTGTGAAACCGAGCCCGCCATCATGCCAACCGATCTTAGGCGATCTTCAAGTGCCCTCAGGGTGGTCATGTCCACGGTGGTTTCCACCACGCCGGTGATGGTGCCTTCGCTGTCAAAAAGAGGAGCGGTCATGGAGACCATATTGCGGGTATCGCCTTCCCGGGTGCTGACCACCATCTCACGGGTGTGCACCTGGCCGTCCTGAAGGGTTTTCTCCATGGGGCATCCCGGGCATGGGCCCTCTCTTTTTCTCATCACCTCAAAACACTTTTTGCCTGCAGCTTTTCCAAAAAGGGTTTCGCAGGTGCGATTGGCCTCGATGATGGTGAAATCCTCATCCAAAACGGTGATGGACGAGGGGGATGCATCAAAAACCCGTCCGTAAAGCACGCGAAGCCGCTTGAGTTCAGCCTCCATGGCCTCCTGGTATCGAATGCTCTGAAGGCGGGATTCGATGCGTTCTTCCGCTCTTCTGATAGCCACTTCAAGACTTTCGTCATCCACGGGTTTGGGAAGAAAGTCGGAGGCTCCGTGCTTGAGGCAGGTGACGGCCATGTTGAAATCCCCATGGCCGGAGAGGATAATGACTTCGGTCATGGGCCACCATCGCTTCAGGGCCTGAAGCAGTGCCACGCCATCCACGCCGGGCATGCGGACATCGGTGATAACAATCTCTGCGGTCTCCAGCCCCATAAGCTCCAGGGCCTCTTCCCCGCCCGAGGCTGTGGTGACCTGATACCCCATCTCGTCCAGAAGCCGCCCCACGGTGCGGCGCACTCCGGGTTCATCATCTACAAACAGTACCTTTTGTCTTCTGTTCTCCTTCATCCCCACCCTCCAGCTTTAAAAAGCGATCTCCACTCGAGTGCCTGTTTTGCCACTCTCCATGGTAAGGGTCGCACCATGGGCTTTTGCAATGCGATCGGTCACTTTAAGACCGATGCCGGCATTGTGAAAAGCCCTTTTGGAAACGGTTTTATCCACTCCAGAAGCCGTGTCGGAAATGGTAATTTTCCCTGTTTCCACTCTCATTTTAATGTGACCGCCCTCTTCTCTGTTTTCCAGAGCATCCAGAGCATTTTCCAGAAGGTTGGTAAGAGCAATGAGAAGCGACTCACGATCTCCTGAGATCAGACTCGGCTCACTGGGTGTTATCACCTCAAGATTCACCTCCAGAGCCTGGGCTCGAAACGAAGCGAGACGAGCGGCATCATCGGTAATGGTTGCAAGATCCACCTCTTCAAAGTGAAGCTTCAGGGGTTTTCCTGCCGTCAGAAGATTGCCGACCAGACGCCCGGCACGCTCCACGTTGCGTTTAACCACCCCCCAACCGGTTTCGATCATCTCAAAGCTTTGAGATGTGATCCCCTCTTCCATAACATGGGTTCCGGCTGAAAGCGCCGATGTGATGCCTTTAACGGCATGTGCCACGTCACTGACGGCTTCGCCGACAGCTGCCATGGTTTCCGCCTCAACCAGAGCCCGGCTCTTTTCATCCACCAGGCGTTCCAGATGAACGGTATGCTCGTGAAGGGCGTGCATCATCCCCACAGAGGCAAAGGCCCGCTTCAACGCCATCTCCAGAAGATCATCGTTGACCGGTTTGGTGATGAAGTCAATGGCTCCGGCGCGAAGGCTTTGAATGGCCAGTGAAAGATCGCCGTGGCCTGTCAACATAATCACCTCGCACCGGGGACAAAGCGCTTTCACCTTCTTGAGAAGAGCAATACCATCCATCACCGGCATTTTGATATCTGTGAGCACCACCGGAAAAGGGGTGGACTCAAAAAGCAAAAAACCCTCTTCACCGTGAGCCGCTTCGGTCACCTCGTAGCCCATCTCCTCAAGCAAAAGACTCAGGACGCGGCGAATCCCGTCCTCATCATCCACCAAAAGAACCCGTTTGGGGCCTTCAGGGTGCTGCGGGAAAAGAGAGGGTGAACCGGCTCCCTCTGCCGGGTTGGGACCATACATGAATGATGCCTCCATACTCTCTGACAATATTGTCGCTGATGGAGAGCCCGATTCCCGTGCCCTCCCCCGGCCCCTTGGTGGTAAAAAAGGGGTCGAATATCTGTTTCTTTATCTTTTCATCCATGCCAGTGCCGTTGTCGCAGACGGCCAGATCAACACCGTAGGGTCTTTTTATCAGCTCCACTCCGACCTTGCGGGGGTTGCTTTGGTCCCCATCGTCCCAGCGTTTGCAGACAGAGTCCCGCGCGTTGACCAGAAGATTGATTACCACCTGCTCCATACGGTAAGGCTCGGCCATGATGCGGGGCATCTCTTCAGGGTGTTTCAAGGTGAGATGAACCTCCCTTAAACGAAACTGCTCTTTGAACATGCGGCCCGCCTTTTCCACCACCTCTACCAGATCGACGGGTTCAAGCCGTGCATCATCTTTTCGTCCAAACTCCCGCATGTCGTTGATAATCTGAGCGGCCCGATCCACGTAGAGATCCATCTCTGTGAGAAGCTCTTCCATCATCTCGGGTTCCAGCTCTTTTCCCGCTTTCATGCGCCGCCTGATCACCCCGATGGAGCTTTTAATTACCGTCAAGGGCTGGTTCAGCTCGTGGGCCACGCCGGTGGCCATGGTTCCCAAGGTGGCCATTTTACCGGCATGAATCATCTGCTCTTCGGCCTGAACAATACGGGTGATATCGCTGCAGGTCACCAGAGCCAGGGGTTTTTCGCTATGCTCAAGCCCGGCGGCTCCCATACTGACCCAGATGGTCTCGCCATCGCAATCCACATGGCGCAGGCGCTCAATGTAGCAGGCGTCCATGGTGCAGACAGGAAGCTTGGCATCGGCCGAGTTCTTGAAAAGGCGGGAGAAAGGGGCTCCGGTGATCTCATCGTGGTCGTAGCCGTAAAGGTATTCGGCGCCGGTGTTGCAGTCTACAATCTCCATCTTTTCAGGGTCTACCACAAAAACCGGGGTGGTGATGGAGTTGAAGATGGCATAATAGCGATTTTCGGTGTGTTGAAGCTCTTCCACCAGCTGGCGTACCTCGGTGGTGTCGTGACACAGCTCCATAACGGCGGTGATTTCGCCCTTCTCGTTGTGGATGGGAAAGGTTTTGACAAACCAGTGGGCTGTGGTGCCGTCCCGATTAAGACCCATTTCGTAGCTGGAGTGGGGGTTTCCATCTTCAAAGGTTTTTTTCACCGGACAGTTGGGGCAGGATGTGGAGCGGCCTTTGTATGCTTCGTAGCAGTAGGCTCCTTTCTCCGGAGAGAAAATCTCCCGAAATTCGCTGTTCACCTCCACCAGCTTCAGGTTTCGATCCTGCACAGTGATGCTGCAGGGAACCAAGTCGATTAGGCGCTGAAACTCCGCCTTCTGACGTCCCAGTTCACTGTTTCGAGAGAGCAGCTCCTGGCCGATGGTGTGAATGGCTGAAAAGATGGGATAGAGCTCCGATAAGGTTCTCATCTCATCGCCCATCTCTTCACCGGAAAAATT